>CAYPLG010000060.1:0-6077 GCA_964411535.1 uncultured Oscillospiraceae bacterium | reverse complement strand
CGAAGACAGCCCAGAGTGGCCGTGATGTCCGCCGAAAGCCCCGTGCCGATGGCCTGTATACGACCGTTGTCAACTATGATATCCCCTGTAAACGGCGTGCGGCCGTCCATTGGATACAGTAAGCCATTCTTGATTAAGAGCATAGTAGCCTCGCTTTCTTTCGAACATATCATACTAGGAAATTGATCGCATTGCAATCGGTATTGACAATGCGCTTCTTGCATACATTGGTGCAAGGAGGAGAAAAGTATGCAATTGGACGATATGGAAATCACTTCCTTTTCCGTAAATAAATCAAATAAGCTTACGCCGGCATCCAGACGTTATGAACGCGTTAACGGCTCCCACAGACGTGTGCGGACGCGCGCAGGCGGCATGCTTGCAAAAATCGGTTTTTGTATAGCAGTGCTTGCGGCGGCAATACTGGTGCAAAATTTCCTGTTAACGGATACAAATACGCGCAATGCGTTGGAAGCGTCTGCGGAAGGAAATAGCCAAGCGGAAAGCGAGGAATCCGAGGATGTGCTGGGGCGCTTGCGTTTTGTAGAATCCGGCGGTGTAAAAAGCGTGTTTGCCGTTTCGCAGCGCTGGAGCATGCCGGCCGAAAGCCTGCGCGCCGTCATGGTGGAGGATGATACGCTTCTTGCGATTACGGGGAAGGCGGGGGATACCGTTCGTGTTTCGGCGGCGGGTGAAGTGCGCGCCATTGCGAGCGATACAAGACTTGGCGACTATGTTCGTGTTCATCACGGCAGCGATCTTGAGAGCGTGTATTACAACGTAAACAATATTCGCGTGGAGATTGGTCAGCCTCTGCTTGCCGGTGACACGCTGGGGAACATCGGCGAAACGGGACAATTATATGTCGCAATCTCGCAATCCGGCGTGCCGCAGCTTCCATCGGCCTATCTGGAAGTAACGGAGTGATGCGCTGCGTACGAGTCGCCACGCTCCGAAATACGCAGATTCGCATGCATCCGCTGCTGCTGGTAGTGCTTGCAGGCGCATGCGTCTTAGGAAGACTCTATGCACTGCTACAGGCAATTCTGGCGCTGCTGATGCATGAGGCTGCTCACGCCGCTGCGGCGGTGGCTTTTGGATGCCGGTTGAGAAGCATCGATTTCTATCCGTTTGGCGGCGTGATGCGAATTGATGAGCGGCGGGCAACGGCGGATGCAGAATGGTGTATTGCCGCAGCCGGGCCGATGATGAGTTATATCGCTGCGGGCGTTGCGGCGCTAACATGCTATATTTCGCCGCGCGCCGGTGCGAGAATCGAGCCGTTTCTTACCTTCAGCCTGACGTTGGCAACGGTCAATCTTATGCCGGCCCTTCCGCTGGATGGCGGGCGTATTATGCGCTTCGTCCTTGGCAGAAAACTCAACATCTCATTTGCACAGCGCATAACCGCATGGACAGGCATTGGTATCGGCGCGGTTATGCTGTTATTATGCGTAGTTGCTGCGCATTATGAAATCTATAACCTCACGCTGCCGGTGATGGGAGTATTCCTTATATTTGCATCTGCATATGAACTCAGGACTGCACCGGAGAAGCATTTGGCTGCGCTGTGGCAGAAGGAGGATGCGATACAGCACGGAGGGATGGAGGTGCATTTGTTTGCCGCGCATGCGTCGATGCGTGGCGACGAGGCGCTTCGGCTGATGCGCAGCAACCGCTATAATTGCATACGCATTGTTGACGAACATATGCATCTTGTCGGCGAGCTGGACGAATCCACGCTGTTGATTGGAATGGTGCAGCACGGCAGCGATTCATCCATTGGGGAAATCCTTTTGAAAAGATAAAATTATGCTTGACACAAAAGCTGAAATTCTGTATCATATCACCGTTGCGTTAAGCCCAGTTAGTCTAGTGGCCTAGGACGCCGCCCTCTCACGGCGGAGACAGGAGTTCGATTCTCCTACTGGGTACCAACTATAAAAAATCCGAACTTTACGCCGGTTGGCGAATGGTTCGGATTTTTTGTTATGGAATGCAGCCTGCGCGACTGCAAAACGGGTATATAATAAACTACTTGGTCTCTTTGCTTGTGCTGTTTAACGGCAAATGCTGCGGGATTATCGCCCGCAAACCGGGACCAAATTCTCCGGATGGATGGGGAATTACTCCAGGAAATCCTTTAGGCGCTTGCTGCGGCTTGGATGGCGGAGCTTCCGGAGCGCTTTTGCTTCGATCTGCCGGATGCGTTCGCGTGTGACGGAGAATTCCTTGCCGACCTCCTCCAGCGTACGCGCCTTTCCATCGTCAAGCCCATAACGGAGGCGAAGTACCTTAGCCTCGCGTGGGGTCAGGGAGTTGAGCACGTCCATAAGCTGCTCCTTGAGCAAGGTAACGGCAACAGCTTCCGCAGGGGCGGGGGCGTCGTCGTCGGGGATAAAGTCACCTAAATGACTGTCATCCTCTTCGCCGATGGGCGTTTCCAGGGATACGGGCTCTTGCGCAATCTTGATGATTTCACGCACCTTATCCTCGGAGATACCCATTTCTTTTGCAATTTCATCCGGCCGAGGATCGCGGCCGTATTCCTGCACGAGCTGTCGGTTGACACGAATCAGCTTGTTGATGGTTTCTACCATATGCACAGGAATACGGATTGTGCGCGCCTGATCGGCAATGGCGCGCGTAATGGCCTGCCGGATCCACCATGTTGCGTAGGTAGAAAACTTGTATCCCTTTCGATAGTCAAATTTTTCAACGGCTTTGATCAGGCCAAGATTGCCTTCCTGAATCAGATCGAGGAAAAGCATGCCGCGTCCAACGTACCGTTTGGCGATGGATACGACGAGACGCAGATTGGCTTCGGCAAGCTGATGCTTGGCATCCGGGTCGCCGTTGGCCATGCGTTGCGCAATTTCCACCTCCTGCAGGGCGGTGAGAAGAGGCACTTTGCCAATTTCCTTTAAATACATGCGTACAGGGTCGTCAATATTGACGCCCTCCGTGCTGGCCAGCACGGTGGCGATCTCCGCTATCTCCTTATTAATATCTTCCGGAACGTCAACTTCCTCGACTACATCGATATTGAGTTCCTCTAAAGAGTCGTATATGCGCTCAACCTGCTCCTGATCAAGGTCAAGCTCTTCCAGCGCATCCATGATCTCCTTGTAGGTAAGCATGCCTTTTTGACGGCCCTGCTCCAGAAGGTCGTGTATTTTTTTATCCTTTGCTTCCACGTTTGTAACGGGCTCGGCAAGTATTGCCGCCTGTGCCGGGTCAATAGGCTCCGCTGTATCGGTCGACGTCTCGTCAGTGACCGTCGCGGCTGGCTCGCTGCAATCGGAAGCGACCGTGTCTTTCGGCTTGGCGGCTGCTGGCTTTTTCGCTTTTGCCGGAGTCTTGACCGGTTTATCCGCAGCGGGAACCTCGGCGGCTTTCTCTGTGGCAACAATGGTTTCCGGGTGTACCGCCGGTTTCTTTTTCGTAATGGAGGCTGCCGCAACCTGTTCTTCCACTGCATCCGCCGCGCTGACTGCAAATGTTTCTTTCTTTTCGTTTTGTTTACTCATAAACATCCCATTCCTTTCATGATACCCCACGCATCTTTAGCTGTAATTCATTGAGTTCGGTTTTCCGCCGCGCTCTTTCCGCAAGAGAAATAGACGGATCGTCGCAGCATTGTGTAAGCGATAAAATCTGTTGCCGGATATCGTAGACCCTTATGCGGCGCATGCAGTCCAAAACGGATTGCACAGGCTCTGCTATCGCTACATCCTCACGCAGCACTGCGCCGGGCGCAGCGGCTTCAGAAGCGTCCATACCCGCAAGGATTGCTGCGGCGTTTGGCTCGTTGTCGGTGGCGTAGGCAGCGACGATGGCTTCCGCGAACGCTTTGTTTCCCGCTTCCGCAAAAAGCGACAGCGCTTCGCCAACGACCGCGGCCTCCGCAGCCTTTCTGTCTGTTAGCATGGCGCGGAGCAACTCCGTTTCCGCACGCGCTCGCTCGGTGTCGCCGGAAGGTTGCATGGAGACGTCCTTCCGCCAACCGGCGCCAACGCGCTGTAAGGGCGACTGCCCGATCGGCGAAGAACTTTCTGCTTGTGACTTAAGCGCCTCGATGGCGTATCCGGTTTTACGCGCAAGCTGCTGATAGCAGCGGTCACGTTCAATGGGCTGCAGCGAAGCGATCAGCTTGCATGCTTCCATGGCATATTTCTCGCGTTCATTCTCGTTGTCCAGCGTGTAGCTTCGCGCCATGGCGTCGAGTTTGAAGCTGTTGAGGGAAAGCGCGTTATCCTTCAACTGATCAAAGGCTTCCTTGCCGTGCTGGTGAATGAATTCATCCGGGTCAAGCTCGTCGGGGAATACGATTACGCGTACGCTTAAGCCTTCGCTGCGGAGGATGTCAAGACCGCGTATGGTCGCGTTCTGCCCGGCGGAATCGCCGTCGTACGCAATGTAAACCGTTTCTACGTATCGCTTTAGGAGCCGTGCCTGTTGTATCGTGAGCGCGGTGCCGAGGCTGGCCACAACGTTGGTAACGCCCGCTTCATACAGGCCGATGACGTCCGTATACCCCTCTACCATAATGAGGTCGGTGAGTTTTCCGCCTTTTTGCAGGTTGAGTCCGTACAGGTTGTTGCGCTTGTTGTATATCGGCGTGTCGCCGGTGTTGATGTACTTCGGCTTGCTGCCGTCAAGCACACGCGCACCGAAGCCCAGCACGCGGCCGTTTGCACCGATAATGGGAAATATTACGCGGCCGCGGTACGCATCGTACACGCGATTGCTGGATTGATTATGCACAAGAAGACCTGCGTCAAGCAGCTCCTGCTGCGTAAAGCCTTTCTCAAACAGATAGGTTTTCAATGCGTCCCAGGCGTTTGGCGCATAGCCCAGCCCAAAGCGCTTGACCGCGTCGCTGCCCAGCCCACGGGATTTCAGATAGGTCCTGCCGGGCGCGCCTTCCGCACCGAGCAATGTTTCCATAAAAAACCTTGCGGCAAGCTGGCAGGCCTCATAAAGGCGCTCGCGGTAGGCGCGTTGCTGCATCATGCGCGTGTCATCTACCTCTTCCGGCAGCTGCATATTAACCCGCTCCGCAAGGAAGCGAACGGCTTCCGGAAAAGTCAGCCTTTCAATTTCCATGATGAACTGCACAACGGAGCCGCCCTTGTGGCAGCCGAAGCAATAGAACGCCTGCTTGTCCGGTGAAACGGAAAAAGAGGCGGTTTTTTCCCCATGCAAAGGGCATAAGCCCCACAGCCTGCGGCCTTTTGGTTTTAGCGCTACATAGGAGGATATGACGGACACAATGTCGTTTTTTGTAATCAGCTCGTTAAGCCAGCTGTCTGGAAAAGCCATGCTCCGCCTTTCATGATGCATATCCGATCGGTTGCTTTGGAAGAAAGCAAGCTTGCCGCGCGGATGGGAACCAATTGTGCCTGTATTCCTCGCCGCACTACATAAATTCGCTTTGTTCCGGGTTTGTACATTTCGACAAAAATCATGCATTTCCTGCTTCAATCCAAGATTTTGGCACGAACAATCGCTCATACTGCATGACGGCGTAGTTGTCGGTCATGCATGCAATATAGTCCGCAACGATACGTTCCGGGCCGTCGCTGTCGAGATAAAGCAGAAAGTCCGCCGGAAGCGCTTCAATATGTGCGCAATAGTAGATAAAGAGCTCTTCGATCACGCGCTTTGCTTTGTTTTCTTCGCTCTTTGCAACCGGGTTTTTATACACATTTTCAAACATGAAATCGCGCAACTGGTTAAAGCTGCCGTAGACGCGCTCCGACATGCCGATGACGGGTTTATCGTAGCTAACGGTAACCACGTCGCGAATCATGGTGTCGATACGTTTGCCGTGGCTGTGTCCAAGCGTTTTAACGCAGTCTAGCGGCAGTTCGTCTTCCTTGAGCACGCCGGCACGGATGGCGTCGTCAATATCGTGGTTGATGTAGGCGATGCGGTCGGCGTAGGAGACGACGTGCCCTTCGAGAGTAACGGCGTTGCAGTTCTTCTTATGATTAACGATACCGTCGCGCACCTCATATGTCAGGTTCAGCCCTGCGCCGTCGTTTTCAAGCTTTTCCACAACCCGCAGGCTT
>CAYPLG010000059.1:0-14799 GCA_964411535.1 uncultured Oscillospiraceae bacterium | reverse complement strand
GCATCATCTCTGCGACCCGACCGTGGCATGGGGCGAAATTCCCAAGATGCTGTTTGAAAACAACCCGAAAATTGCCGGCCGGTTCTACAAAAAGCCGCTCGGCGTGCTCGCGCCCGGCGCATACGCCGACGTCATCGTCACCGATTACGACCCGCTCACCCCGATGGACGGGAATAACTGCAACAGCCACATTCTCTTCGGCATGGTCGGCCGCAGCGTAGTTACCACCATCTGCAACGGCAAGGTGCTCATGCAGGATCGCAAGGTGCTCGTTGTCGACGAAGCGTCGCTGATGGCGGAATGCCGCAAGAGCGCCGAAAAGCTTTGGACTTCCATCAACGGCTAAAGGAAAAGGAGGCAATCTTATGTCCGATCGCATGACCCCAATCCCCTTCGGTTCCCTGATGAACTGGATTCTTACCGAGAAAAAGCAGTCCGGCGCCGTATTTGGCGTAGCGCGCCCGTTCGTCGCGCCTGCGGATAAACTGCTCGACCTGTTTACCGAGCACCTGGAGACGCCGTTTGGTCCCGCCGCGGGGCCGCATACGCAGCTTGCGCAAAACATCGTCGCCGCCTACTATGCCGGCAGCCGCTTCTTTGAGCTCAAAACCGTGCAGACGCTCGACGGCGAAGATCTGCCCGTATCAAAGCCCTGCATCCTTGCCGAGGACGAGTGCTACAACGTCGAGTGGTCGACGGAGCTGTATGTTCCGCAAGCATTCGAGGAATACGTCAAGGCCTGGTTTGCGTTAAAGCTGATCAGCCGGGAATTCGGCCTTGGCCGCCCGGACGGGTTCATGTTCAACATGTCCGTCGGATACAATTATGAAGGCATCACAAGCGAAAAAATCGATACCTTTATCGAGGGATTGAAGAACGCGGCGGACACGGCGATCTGGAAGGAATGCAAGCAGTGGGCGAAGGATAATCTCGACCGTTTCAGCCATATCGACAGCGCATACATCGACAGCATCAGCCCGAACGTATGCACCTCCATTACGTTATCCACCCTGCACGGCTGCCCGCCGCAGGAAATTGAAAAGATTGCCTCGTACCTCATCAACACGAAAAAGCTCAACACCTTTGTCAAGTGCAACCCGACGCTTTTGGGATACGAGTTCTGCCGTACGACGCTCGACGAAATGGGCTACGACTACGTCTCCTTCAACGACTTCCATTTCAAAGACGACTTGCAGTATCGCGACGCCATCCCGATGTTTAAGCGCCTGCTCGCGCTGGCGGCGGAATACGGCGTTACGTTCGGCCTGAAGCTTACAAACACCTTCCCGGTCGATATCAAGCGCAACGAGCTGCCCGGTACGGAGATGTACATGAGCGGAAAATCGCTCTTCCCGCTGACCATGGAGCTTGCAAGCCGCATCAGCAAAACCTTTGACGGCAAGATGCGCATCTCGTTCTCCGGCGGCGCGGACGTATATAACATTGCGCCCCTGTTCAACGCGGGTATCTGGCCCATCACAATGGCAACGACGATGCTCAAGCCCGGCGGTTACCAACGGCTTACGCAGATTGCCGAAAAGCTTGCCCGTGAGGAATACAAGCCCTTTACCGGCGTCTCCGTCGGCCGGATTACGCGCCTTGCCAACCGTGCGCAGGGCGACGAACGGCATATTAAGCCCATCAAGCCGCTGCCCAAGCGCAAGATTGACGGCAAGGTGCCGCTGACAAGCTGCTTTACCGCCCCCTGCGCAAACGGCTGCCCCATCCATCAGGATATTCCGGAATATGTCAAGCTCGTTGGCGACGGCAAGTATGCAGAAGCGCTGCGCCTCGTTGTCGAAAAGAACCCGCTGCCCTTTATCACGGGCAAGATCTGCGCGCACCGCTGTATGGACAAATGCACGCGCAATTTCTATGAGGAATCCGTACATATCCGCGACGCAAAGCTGCTGGCCGCGCGGCAGGGATATGATGGACTGATGTCGACGCTTGCGCCCGCTGCAAAATCCGGCAAACGCGTCGCCGTCATCGGCGGCGGCCCCGCAGGCATGGCCGTTTCCTTCTTCCTCGGCCGTCAGGGCGCGGATGTAACGCTGTTCGAAAAACGCGAAAAACTCGGCGGCATCGTCCGCTACGTCATCCCCGGCTTCCGCATTGCGGACTTTGGTATCGACCGTGACGTCTCCATCATGGAGCGCATGGGCGTAGACGTAAAAACGAATACCGTCGCCCCCGGCGTTGCCGAGCTGCGCGCGCAGGGCTACGACGCAGTCGTGTTCGCCGTCGGCGCATGGCAGCATGGCAGCGTGCGGCTTACACAGGGCGAAAGCATGAACGTGCTTGATTTCCTGGAAGGCTTCAAGCAGGAAAAGGACATGCAGCTTGGCGAAAACGTCGTCATCATCGGCGGCGGCAACACGGCAATGGACGCCGCACGCGCGGCCAAGCGCACAAAGGGCGTCAAGCACAGCTTCATCGTCTACCGCCGTACGGCGCAGTATATGCCTGCGGATGAGGAGGAACTGAACCTTGCGCTGGAGGACGGCGTAGAGTTTCTGGAATTGCTCGCGCCGGTTTCCCTTGCGGACGGCGAGCTGATCTGCAAGGAATGCGTGCTGGGCGAGCCCGACGCAAGCGGCCGCCGCTCCCCCGTCGAAACGGAAGAGCTTGTGGCGGTTCCCTGCGATACGTTGATATCCGCCATCGGCGAAAAGGTCGACGGCGCGCTCTTCGCCGCAAACAACATTGCGCTGACCGAGCGCGGCAAGGTTGTTGCAAACGCCGAAACGCTGGAAACGAGTGAGAAGGACGTGTACGTCATCGGCGACGCGAACCGCGGCCCCGCAACGGTTGTCGAAGCCATTGCGGACGCGCGCAGGGTTGCGGACGCAATTGTCGGCAAGTACGCATACACGATACCCGAAGACGCGAAGCCCTGCGAAAAGGGCTGCGCGGAGAAGCACGGCGTCCTGCACGGATACGACGACGCCGGCGCAGAATCGGTCCGCTGCCTCGCATGCTCTACCGTCTGCGAATGCTGCGCGCAGGTCTGCCCGAACCGCGCCAATGTCGCGGTGCACGTACCCGGCGTCTGCATGCCGCAGATTGTGCACGTTGACAAAATGTGCAACGAATGCGGCAACTGCCTCGTGTTCTGCCCGTACGACAGCGCGCCGTACAAGGAAAAGTTTACGCTGTTCGCAACGGAAAAGGAGTTCGACGGCAGCGAGAACAAGGGATTCTATCCCTACGGCAACGGCAAGTGCAAGGTACGGCTGGACAGCGTCGCCACCGTGGAGCTGGGCAAGGGCGCAATCCCTGCGGATATCGAAGCACTCATAAAAACCGTGCTTACCGATTACAGCTATCTGCTCTAGGCAATAACGATATGACCGCGGCTATGCATGTATCAACATGCCCTGCCGCGGCCATATTTTCTATTGTTGGAAGGAAAGGTGTTTTACATGGCAACATTTACGATTAACGGGTCCTCCGTCACCGTTGAAAACAATCAAAAGCTGTTGTTTTATTTGCGCGACGTGCTGCATATTACGAGCGTAAAAAACGGCTGCGCGGAGGGGGCCTGCGGCACCTGCATGGTGCTTGTCGACGGCAAAGCGGTCAAAGCCTGCGTACAGCAGACGGACAAGCTTGCCGGAAAGTCCGTGCTTACCATCGAGGGCTTTTCGGATCGCGAGCGCGACGTGTATGCGTACGCTTTCAGCCGCGCCGGCGCGGTGCAATGCGGCTTCTGCATCCCCGGCATGGTCATCTCTGCCAAAGCGCTCCTGGACAGCAATCCCGATCCCGACCGCGCGGCGGTGAAGGGCGCGATCAAGAACAATATCTGCCGCTGTACGGGGTATACAAAGATTGAGGACGCAATCCTCCTTGCGACAAAGCTGTTCCGGGAGAACACGCCCGTTCCGGAAGGCTTCCTGCCGGGCGCGGGCGCTGTGGGCGACCGGCTCGTCCGCGTGGACGCGCCCGCCAAAGCGCTTGGCCAGGCCAAGTACGCAGACGACGTTTATATGGAAAATATGGCCGTCGCCTCCGCCGTACGCAGCGAATACCCGCGTGCGCGCGTGCTGTCGATTGACGCAAGCGGCGCGCTTGCCCTCCCCGGCGTTGTCGGCGTGCTGACTGCCGCCGATGTGCCGGGGGACAAGATCATCGGCCATATCGTCAAGGATTATCCGGTGATGATCGGCGTTGGCGAGATTACGCACTTCCGTGGCGACGCGATTGCGCTCGTAGTTGCCGAGGACCGCAACACGCTTGCCGAGGCAAAGAAGCTTGTCAAAATCGAATATGACCCGCTGCCGCCCGTGCTAAGCCCTGCGGAGGCAATGGCCTCCAACGCGCCCGCCGTGCACGAGGGGCGCGACAACCTGCTGTCGTTGCAGGAGGTCAAACGCGGCAACGCCGAGGAAGCCATCCGGAACGCAAAGTATGTGGTCACAAATCACTACAGCGTACCTTTTACGGAGCATGCTTTCCTGGAACCGGAATGCGCCGTCGCATACCCGGAGGACGGCGGCGTGCACATCCTTTCCGGCGACCAGGGCGTCTACCAGACGCAGCGGGAATGCGCCGATATGCTTGGCCTGCCGAAGGAGCGGGTGCGCGTATCCGCCATGATGGTCGGCGGCGGCTTCGGCGGCAAGGAGGATATGAGCGTACAGCATCATGCGGCGCTCGCCGCCTGGAAATTGCAGCGGCCCGTGAAGGTCGCGCTCTCCCGAAGCGACAGCATCCTTGTGCACCCGAAGCGGCACGCCATGGAGATGGTCTTTACCACCGCGTGCGACGAGAACGGGTATCTAACGGGCATGACTGCGGAGCTTATCTCCGACACGGGCGCGTATGCATCGCTTGGCGGGCCCGTCTTGCAGCGCGCCTGTACGCATGCAGCCGGTCCTTATAACTATCAGGACGTGCATATTGTCGGCAAGGCCTACTACACGAACAACCCGCCCGCCGGCGCGTTCCGCGGCTTTGGCGTAACGCAGAGCTGCTTTGCCACCGAATGCAACTTAAACGAGCTTGCGGGTCTCGTCGGCATTTCCCCGTTCGAAATCCGGTACCGCAACGCCATCCGGCCGGGGCAGGTGCTGCCCAACGGGCAGATTGCCGACGGCACGACAGCCCTCGTCGAAACGCTTGACGCAGTGCGCCCCATCATGGAGCGCAACCCGAAAGCGGGTATTGCCTGCGCAATGAAAAACAGCGGGCTCGGCGTCGGCATACCGGACTCCGGACGCATCCGCCTCGAAGTAACGGACGGAAAGCTTTACCTGCATTCCTCCGCCGCCTGCATCGGGCAGGGTATGGGCACCGTGCAAACGCAGATTGTTCGGGAAATCACCGGCCTCCCGCTCGAACAGATCGTCTATTGCACGCCGGATACCGCGCTCTCCCCCGATTCCGGCAACACGACCGCCTCCCGGCAGACGCTGTTCACCGGCGAAGCCACGGTGCGCGCCGCGAAGGAGCTGCTTGCCGCGATGCAGGACGCGGGCTCCCTTTCCGCGCTAAACGGCAGAAGCTTCTACGGCGAATACACGGGCGTAACGGACAAAATGGGCGCCGACGTGCCAAATCCCGTTTCGCATATCGCCTATGGCTACGCTACGCACGTTGTCGAGCTTGACGAGGACGGCGCCGTTTCGCGCGTCACGGCTGCGCACGACGTCGGCCGCGCCATCAACCCGCTTGCGCTGGAAGGGCAAATTGAAGGCGGCGTCGTCATGAGCCTCGGTTATGCACTGACAGAGGACTTTCCCCTTGCCGACGGCAAGCCCACCCGGAAATTCGGCACGCTTGGACTGTTCAAGGCCGACAAGACCCCGGAGGTTGTCTCCATCATCGTTGAAAAGGCGGGCAAGGACGGCCTGGCCTGCGGCGCAAAGGGCGTCGGCGAGATCTGTTCCATCCCGACGGCACCCGCCGTACAGCTTGCTTATATGAACCGCGACGGCAAATTCCGCACGACCCTCCCGCTTGCCGATACTGCGTACAGCAAATAATTCTTCCCATAAATATTCTGCGATGCCAAGGGCTGCGGTTGCAGCCCTTATTCGTTCCGTCATCCGGCCTTCGTTACCCAATTCACATTTATGCCTAAATCTGTTATACTATTATTGGTATTTCATTTCGATTGATCGGGAGGTATCTATCATGTCAGAACAACAAAAGCCAGCTGCCCGGTTGGCAAAACCGATGCTGTTGCTTCTCCTGTTTATTGCCGCCGTATTCATCTTTATGGCAGTAGCCAACGGTATACAGACCAATCACGGCAGCGTGGCCGTGTCAACGGGAGAGATTGCAACCGATTGGGGCGACGTTATCTACAAGCTCTATGTGCCAAACACCGCCACTGCGGATAAACCGGCCCCGGCCGTGCTGCTGCTGCATGGCTATCAGAACGACCGGGAAACCAACGGCGCTTACGCAATCGAGCTTGCGCGCCGCGGCGCTGTTGTTATGTCGATTGACGAATACGGCCACGGCGCCACGCAAATCGGCATGATCAACCGCGGATACGTCAATCACAAGGTGACGGTCAACTATGGTGAGGACAGCGAGCTTGACGGCACCTATGTGGAGATCTCCGGCCCCATGCGCTACCGCGTTATGATGAACTTCTCCAACCTGACCTTCTTTGATGATCACTACAGCAAGGATGCGGACGGCAACGCAATCCTCGACAGCTCCATGGGCGGCATCGCGGCCTATGCCGCACTTTCCGAAATGGGCTGCGTGGATGCGACACGCATGGCGGTTTCCGGACATTCCATGGGCACCTGGGCGTCCTGGACAGTTTCCGCCGCCTATGCCGGCGCAAAGAACGAAGCCGGTGAGGATATTTCGCCGAAGGCGACCGTGCTGCAATGCGGCGAGCTGTTTACAAACGACGTATATGACAGCGAAAAAATCTCTTTTAACAATATATTGCTGCTACAGGCGCAATACGACGAGTTCAGCTATTTCCGCGATTATCAAAACGTCGTTTCCCCGGCGCTGATGGAAACGCCGCTGCGCCTCAACTTCCTCGGCTGCAACGAAGCCGCTGCGGACTGGAACCGCACGTACGGCAGCTTTTCCGACGGCAGCGCACGCCGCATCGCGCTGCTCAACACCAACCATCGCCTCACGACGCATAACCAGCAGGGCATGGCCGAATCGCTCGATTGGTTTACGCAGGCAATCGGGCTTGATACGCAGCTGCCCTCCGACAATCAGGTCTTTATGACAAAGGAAGTATGCGTGCTGCTCGCCGCGCTCTGCGCCATCGCGGCCATGCTGCCGTTCATGGAGCTGTTGCTTGCAACGCCGTTCTTCGGCTGCATACGCGGCAAAGTCCCCAACCGGCCGGAAAAAGCGCGCACCGGCGGCAAATGGGCAAAGGGCGCTCTTATCACAATCCTGATCGCAGGCCTTAGCTATCCGTTCATGACGCAGCTTGGGCACGGCCTGCTGCCGCTGCCGGAGGGCGTGTTCCGTATGACAATCGGCAACGGCTTCCTTTCCTGGTATCTGCTGCTCATCGTTGTCATGCTAATCACCACCGTGCTTTCCCGCAAAAAAGCCGCCAAGCAGGGCAACGCGCTCGATTATTACGACATTGGCCTTGCGCGCGAGGAGAAAGCCAACCGCCTCGACTGGGCGCTGTGCGGGAAGTCGGCGCTGCTGGCGATTCTTATGGTCGGGCTGATGTATGCGCTTGTAAGCCTGTGCCAATCGATTTTCCTGCTGGATTTCCGCTTCATCTGGCCGTTCTTTAAGACGTTCACAGGCGAGCGCTTCCTGCAATTCCTTGTGTATATTCCGATATTCGCGCTGTTCTTCCTGCTCAACAATAGCAAGATCTTCGCACAGATGCGCGTGCCGGAGGCGTCAAAGCCCGGCTTCGCCGGTTTCCTCGGCTGCTGGTGGAAGTACGCGCTCTGCATGGTCGGCGGAATCCTGCTCATGATCCTTGTCGAGTATATTCCCTTCTTCATGGGCATCGGACCCGGCGCAGACCTGCTGTTTGGCTCCACCTTCGGCGGGCCGTTCATGTCGCTTTTGATCGTCTTTGCGCCGCAGGTGCTTATTTTCAGCGTACTTTGCACCTATATCTACCGGAAAACCGGGAGCGTCTATGTCGGCGCGTTTACCGTCGCTTCGCTCGCCTGCTGGATTGTCACCGGCGGCTCCGCAATTCTCTAAAACCATACGCTTGGCAAAAGGCCTGTACAGCGATGTACGGGCTTTTCTTTTAGCTGTCAATGCTCTCCAGATATGCGTCGATATCGCCAAGCGTTGCGAACACAACGCCCTCGCGCAAGCTCCTGCGCGTTTCCTCCGGCAATGCGGAAAGATGCTCAAACGGCAAGGCTTGCTGCAACTCCTCGGAAAAGAACGTCGCATCCGTACGGTAAACGCACAACGCCGCGTCGCCGTCCTCGCGCAGCAGCAGGTGCGCAGGGCAGCAGCTGTCCACGCGCTGCGTAACAATCACCTGCTCGCTGTCGAACCGTTCAATTTCATAATCAGCATAAAAGGCTGCAAGCTCCTCCTCCGTATAGCCGACAAAGCCGTTGCTTTGCACCGGCACGGAAACGGTATGCTCGCATCGCGTAAACGTGACAATGCGCTCGATTTTCGTATCCGGCAATACGGATGCCGTTCCGATATTGCCCGTTTCACTGCTCTCCGCAGCCGGAGCGGCGGCAAAGCCGATTGCAAGGCCGATGTTTGCACCCGCAATCAGCGCCAGTATTGCAACCAGCAAAAGGTATTTATTCGCTTCCCAAAATGCACGCATGGTTTTCCCTCCATGCCATAGTTTGCCACGCGTGCGCGCTTTTATACCTGTATTCGTCATTCCATACAAAGCAAAGATGTTGTATAATACCGGATATCGGAGGCGTTTCTATGGCTGAGGTTTTATGTGTCGGATATCTTCTCCTGTTCCTTGCGGCGGGCTTATGCGTTGCGCGCTATTTGTTCCCGGAGGAACGGCCGATACGCCGATTCTGGCTCGGCGGAGCGTTCGGGTTTGGCATGCTGATCTGGTACCCGGCGCTGTTTGCGTTTGCTATGGGCTTCACGCGCGCTGCGCAGCTGCTTGCACTGCTGCTTGCCTGCGCCACCGGCGCGCTGTTTTTCCTTCTTTCGCGCAGGCGCACGCCGCTTTCCGCGTCCTGGCGCAAGGAACTGCCGGTATTCTGTATCACCGTTCCCCTGCTTCTACTTTGCATAGCGCTGCTAAGTACGCACACGATTGTTCCGCGCGACGGCAGCCTCTGGGTCGGGCAATCAACCTATGGCGATCTGGCCATGCACCTGGGCTTTATCAGCAGTATCGCCGTGCAAAAGACATTCCCGCCAATGTACTCCATCTGTCCGGATACGCTCGTTGGCTATCCTTTTCTTTCCGAAAGCTGCGGCGCAACCTTCGTCGTACTCGGCGCAAACCTGCGTTTCGCCACGATTCTCTCCGCATTGTACGCGTTTGCGCTTGTGATCTTCGGCGTGTACTTTTTCTTCGAGGCATGGCTGAAAACCCAGAAAAAGGCCGGATTTGCGACGCTGCTGTTTTTCGTGGGCGGAGGCTTCGGCTTCTGGTACTTCTTTGATTTGACAAAGCAGGACCCCGCAAACTTTACAAGGTTCATCGACGGCTTTTATGAAACGCCGACAAACTTTGTCGAATACGGGCTGCGTTGGGTCAATCCCATTGCGGATATGCTGATTCCGCAGCGCGCGCTGCTGTTTGGCTGGGCGCTGCTGTTTCCCTGCCTGTTCCTGCTGTATCGCGCCGTTATGGAGCGCGAAACGCGCCTGTTCATCCCGCTTGGAATCCTGGCCGGTATGCTGCCGCTTATTCATACGCACTCGTTCCTTGCGCTCGGCATTGTCAGCGCGTTCTATTTCATCCGCAGCGTACTGCAAAACGAGGGCTGGCGCCAATGGCGCGGATATTTGCGCTTCCTTGGGATCGTATTGCTGCTTGCGGGCCCGCAATTGCTGATCTTTACGTTCCCGCAGGCGAACAGCTCCCTGCAATTGCACTGGAATTGGGCGAACAATGCGGATAATTATCTCTGGTTCTATATCAAAAACTTCGGTCTGCTGTTTCTGCTGCTGCCCGTGGCCTTTATCGAGGCCAAGCGGGAGGATCGCGCCTTCTTTTCCGCTGCATTCCTGCTGTGGGCCGTCGTGGAAACGATTCAGTTCCAGCCCAACGAATACGACAACAACAAGCTGCTGTTCATCTGGTTTGCCTACGTTTGCGGCCTCGTAGGGAACCTGTTGGTCGACTGGTATGAGCGCGGAATCGCCTCCGCTGCCGTCAAAAAGGCAAGCGTACGCGTGCTTGCAGCGCTGTGCTGCTTTGCTCTGTTCGTTTCCGGCGTTATGACGCTGATTCGCGAATCCGTGTCGGAGTATCAGCTCATCAATCCGGACTCCACCGCCGCCGCGGAATACGTTAAGGCAAATACGCCGCCGGACGCAACCTTTCTAACGAACAACAACCACAACAACTGCATTGCCGCGCTGACGGGGCGCAACATCGTCTGCGGTTCCGGCACGTTCCTCTTCTTCCATGGCGTAGACTACAGCGAACGGGAGCATGCGCTGCCGCTGCTATATGAGGCGCCTGCCTACTATTTTGATTCGCTTGCTGAAAAATATCATATAGACTACGTTCTGCTGGGCAGCTATGAACGGTACAATTACGCTGTCGATGAAGCGTACTTTGACGGGCATTTCCCGGTGATATTCGAAAACTCCAGCGTGAAAATCTATGAAGTGACGTAAGCAGGCTGCCTGCACGCTGCATTCCCTAAAAAAACGACGGCGCATACCGGCTGTTTTGCCCGGCTGCGCCGTTCGCATGTTTAATCCAATCCCATCAAAAACCGATACACCGGCTTAAGCGTTGTAAACGCCGCCTGCACCTCGTCGGCAAACTCCGGCCGCATTGCGCGTCCAAGCTCCTTTGTGTAAAAGCAAAAGGAGATACTGCGCCGGTTGACATACGGCGCGATGGCGGTGTCCACGTCCGGATACTTCGGGCGTTTGTAAGTCTGCCCTTCGAGCGTAAAGGCTTCCGCAAAGGCGCTCTCCCCGATCAGGGAAAGAAACTTTGCCGGCCGCGCAAGGATACGCGCCCGAATGGCCTGCATCATCTCGGAATCCGGCGCATACATGCCCATACCGTATCCATACCCCTCGCGATCAATCTCCATATAAATGGAAAAGCACTCGGAAGTATGCCGCCCCGGCATCTTGTAGCCCAGCCACGCATGATCCCGGTACGGGGACTTATCCTTCGTGTAGCGCGTGTCGCGGTAAATATGCGAAATCACGCCCTGCGGCCTTGTGTTCAAGCGCTCGTCAATATCGCGGATCGTCGGCGTCAGCGCTTCCGAAAGCGCGCGAAGCGGCTCGTATACGTTTTGTTTGTACCGGTCGCGATTTGCCTCATAGAATGCTTTCTCGTTATGAAAGGCCAGCTCCCAAAAAAACCGTATCGTATCCTCGGTAAATCCTGTAAACATTGCCTGTTTTTTCTCCTACCTCTGCGGGTCCTTGTGTACGCGACGCACCTCGTTGCGACGCTGCGGCTGCACAGCGGGCGCCCGTTTGTTCATGATAACTTTCGGCGTATGCAGAGCGTCCTTGCCGGCAAACGCGTCAAAAGCGTCTTCCTCCGCATATCCGTACGGCGCATAGACAGCCTGCTGCACGGCGTCGCTCTGCGGCGCGGCAAATGCGCTTGCTGCGGGACGCGGCGTCTGTGCAGGCTGTGGCGCGGCGCACGGCTCCGCATACTGCTGCGGGGCGGCATACGGCTGCGCAATATGCGCTTCCTCCGCATACGGTGCGGCATACCCTGTTTCCGGATAGGCGGCAACCGTGCTCTCCGGCACGTATCCACCCGCCACTCCGTATCCTGCCGCCGGTTGCGGCGTCGCAGGGTGCTGCCGGTACGGCGCTTCGCCCTCCCGCGCCATCGGGGATTCCGGCGCTTGATACGGCGGGAACGGCGTATCGTACTCGACCGGCACATGCGGTGATTGTACGGCAGGCGGCGGAAGCTGCATCGGCGGCATGCGCGTTTCCGCCGTGCGGCGTGTGCCCGCATTCTGCATCCGCGCCGTATAGTTCGTTACTTCCTCGTGATCGTCAAAATAGGATCGCTTGCCCGGCTCCGCGTCACGGAAAAACTCGTCGAGACTATCCTCTTCGTCGTCATCGTCGTAGCGGACCCCGCCCATACGATTCCGCTCCGCAATGCTCAGCGCGATCAGCACGACAAAGGAAAGCACCATGAGAATGCCAAGCGCAACAAGTATCTTTGAAATTGTCGTGCTAAGAAAGCTAAACGCCTGCATATTGCCGCCGGTCGAAATCGGATCGGACGCGGGCGTTGCCTCCGCCGATTCCGTACCGTACGCCACCGGAAGCTGGCTTACCGCAAGCTCCCGCACCGCCCCGGTGGGATCGGTACCCTTGATGGCAAACTGCAAGTTGCGCGGCGAACCGAGTATGACCTCCGTATCGAAGCTGGTTTCACCGGATTGCAGCGTGTCGTATGCCTTGAGCACGTTGCCCGTTTCCAATATGGACACGTTTGTCAGCGCAACGGTGCTATGGTTTGTGACGACTACGCGCGCAACCACCTTGCCCGTCTCGCTCGTCCATGGCGTTACGGTTTCCGTTTTCAGCGATACGCTGATTTGCGTTTCGTCCACGAACGGATAAATCGGATAGCTTTCCGGCGTGGTCAACGTATACTCCTGCCCCAGCGTGTCCGTGCCCTTGAGCGTAAACTTTACCTCGCGGGAAGCCTCCGTCATCACCGGCACAACAAGGTATGAATGCGTCGCGCTCTCCTCCGCCTTGAGCGAAAAAGGCGCGCTGTTTACAACATTGTTGCGCTCATCCGTAATGGTGATGCCCTTAATTTCCTGATTGCCGGTGTTCTTGACGTCCAGCGTAAAGTTCACGCCCGCTGCCGTCGGCATCCCGGCCGATACCTGCATGTTGAGCCGCACAAGCAGCGCGGTCAGCGTCAAAGGCTCAATGCCGGAAAAGGACTTCGTTTTGCCGTTCACCGTATAGGTGACGGTCGGCGCGCTGACCACGTCGCCCTCGCCCATTTTCAGCGACCAGTCCCACGACATAGTGCCGCCCGCGCGGAGCGACTGCAATTTCTGCGGGATATCGCTGATCTCCTGATCGATGAGCTGGATATCCGTCATGTCAAACTTGGTTTCGTTTTTCAGCGTATAGGAAAGCTTAACGCTCTCCCCCTGCCGCACCATGGTCGCGTCCGCCTCACGCGTCACCGTAATCACCGGGTCGGAGGACCGCGCAATCGTTACGCTCGCCTCCGCCGTAATCGGTTCTCCGTTGCGCACGCAGGATATCGTAAAAATAATGGGGTTACCGAGCTGCGATTCGGAAACCGGCAGCTCCAGCTCATAGTTCTGTATGCTCTGGTTCGGCGGCACGAGCGTCTGCTGCAATTCCGTATGCGACGTGCCGTTATACACGATTACAATATCCGAAAGCTCATAATCGGAGAAGTTGGATATATTGAACGTAAACTTCACATTGCCGGAATCGGATAGCTCCGTCTGCGAGGACGTAACCGAAACGCGTACCTCCTCCGCAAGCGCTATCTGCATGCAAACGAACATGCACAGAATGCATATCAGAATCCCGACGAGCCGTTTTCGCATGGCAAATCTCCTATTCATCGTTCGTCTTCCCCCGCTGCTTACCGGAGTTTCAGCAGTCCGCCGGGCGCATGGCATTTCCTGTCGCGTCAATGACTGCGCGTCCGTCCGACGCATCAACAAGACGGCGCCGCACCTCCGCAATCTCCGCATCCGGTACCCATAGCTTTACCGTAACCGCGTCCGTATACGCAATATTTTCAATTTCACCGCACGCGCGCAGCAAATTCTCCATGGACGCATACTGCGGATACTGTAACCGGATCGACAGGCAGGTGCACGGCCGCATGAAAACGACGCCGGCAAGCCCTGCCGCCTCCGTCGCAGCGTTCGAATACGCGCGAATCAAACCGCCCGCGCCAAGCAGCACGCCGCCAAAGTACCGCGTTACGGTGCACAGCACGTCGACAAGCTCCATCTGCGTAAGCACATTGCGTATCGGCGCGCCGGCCGTACCGGAGGGCTCCCCGTCGTCGGACGAGCGGGAAAGCATGCCCCCCTGCCCAATCCGGAACGCATAGCAGATATGCGACGCATCCCAATACTGTTTGCGAAGGCCTTCCAGAATGGCCACGGCGTCCTTTTCCTCGGAAACGGCATAGCAACGCCCGATGAACCGCGATTTGTTAATCACAATCTCGGTTTCGGAATCCTGCCGGATCGTTCGGTACGGTTTTATGCCTTGCGTACCCTGCAATAGCCCTTTTTGCCCTTTCTAATAATAACGCCGTCGCCTTCGATCTGCGCCTCCGTCAGCGTCTGCGCGACGGATTGCGCCTTCTCGTCCCCGATGAATACGCCGCCGCCCTCGATCAGCCTGCGCGCGTCGCTTTTGCTCGAAGCGAGCTTGCACAGCACGAGCACATCCGGCAGACGCAAGCCGCTCTGCGCAATCTGTTCCGCGCTGAGCTCCGCCGTCGGAACGTCGCTATGGTCGTCGCCGCTGCCAAACAGCGCTTCAGCAGCGGCTTGCGCTTTTTTTGCTTCGTCTGTTCCATGCACCTGTTCGGTAAGCGTAAACGCAAGGATCTTCTTGGCCTCGTTGATTTCGCTGCCCTGCAAACGACCCAGCCTGCGTACCTCGTCCATCGGCAGG
>CAYPLG010000058.1:0-15035 GCA_964411535.1 uncultured Oscillospiraceae bacterium | reverse complement strand
ACCCCTGCATAGCGCATTTTGTATACGTTGATGCCAACGCTGTCCGCCGCCTGCGGATGCTCGCCGCAGGAACGAAGGCGCAGGCCGAAGCGTGTCTTATAAAGCAGAATGCTGCCAATAACGAACAGCACGATTGCAATCGGTGTTGTCAGGTAAAAGCTCTTGAAAATAAAATTCTGCCAAAAGGTATTCTGTACGGGGATACCGAATGTAGCTTGCGTCATGCGCGCCCATGTCGGAATAAAGATCGACGTCTTTCCCTGCCCCTGAATGGCCCAGGTAAGCGTAATGGCGAATGCAGGCGCGAGCATGTTGAGCGCGGTTCCGCCAATCGTCTGATCGGCTTTCAAATTGACGGAGGCAAACGCCAGCAGCAGCGCGAATACCATGCCGCATACGGCGGCAATCAGAATAGACAGCAGCATAGCAAGCTGAGGATTTGTTCCGCCTAATCCGTTCAGATCGAATGCACGCATGCCGAGGCAACCGAACAGCGCGCCAACGACCATGATGCCTTCCAGTGCGATGTTGATCACGCCGCTGCGCTCACTGAACATACCGCCCATTGCAACAAGCAGCAGCGGGATAGCAAAGAGAATGGTTGCACTTAATACGTCGCTTAAGATGTTCATGCTTTCTTATTCTCGCTTTCTGAAGGATCGGATTCCTTAACAGCCGGCGCACTGCTCTTTTCAAAGGAGGCGCGGACACTGCGGCGCGCCAGCAGCTCACGCACAAGAAGGGAGAACGCGGCAAGGTAAATGATAACCGCAATAATGATATCGATGATCTCTCGTACAAACTCCGGCTGCATGGAATCGCCGCCGACCTGTATATACGAAACGAACAACGCGGAGAAAAGCGTGCCAAGCGGATGGGAGGAGGCAAGTAACGCGACGGGAATGCCGTTGAAGCCCATTCCAAGTAGCGTTTTCACGAGCGTATACTGACCCGTTCCGGCAAGATAGTACAAGCCGCCGCCGATACCGGACAGCGCGCCCGCAATCACCATGGAAAGCACGATATTGCGCTTTGCATTGATTCCCGCATAAACACTGGCATTGCGATTGTATCCGCAAGCCTTGAGCTCATACCCGAAAGTGGTTTTATCGAGGATAATCCACATGATTACGGCAAACAGTATAGTAATGAATATGCTGATATTCATGTAATTACTGTGCATCAGCTTGTCCAGTCCCATCTTCGGTATCAGTGCGGCAGGGTTGGCTGTTGCAAGCGGTGCCGTTCGGTCCATCTGCGCAAGGCCCCAGAATTTGGCCAGCATCATTGGTAGGTTGGAAATCGCAAGGTTAACCGCAAATACGGATATCCAGTTGAACATGATCGCGGTAATTACTTCGTTGACGTTGAACAGCGCCTTAAACAAGCCGGGGAACATGCCCCAGATTGCGCCGCCGATCATGGCGACAAGCAGGCATACATACCAAGGCTGCTGGAACTGAATCGCAAAAATCAACGCGAGCCCGGCGCCGATGGTGTACTGGCCGGAGGCGCCAATATTAAACAACCCCGTCTTAAAGGCAAACCCGACGGAAAGGCCCGTCATGATCAAAGGCGCGGCCTGGTACAGAACCTTTGCAAACTTGTCGCTGGAGCTGAACCCTGCGGAAACAAGGCTGCCGAATCCCTTCATTGCAAAAGGCGCGTTGAACAGGAACAGCATCAGTAAGCCGAACAGCAAGCCGACGCCGATGGATATCAGCGACGCAAACAGGCTTGTTGTGGCGGGGGAACGGAAAATCGTATCCAATCGTTTACGCATGGAAAGCCACCTCGCTTTCGGGGCGCGCCGGCGTTTGTTTTTTTGCGCCCGCCATATACAAACCGAGCTCCTGCACGGTTGTCTTCTTGGGATCAAACTCACCGACGATCTCGCCCTCATACATGACAAGAATGCGGTCGCTGACATTCATAACCTCATCGAGCTCAAGGGAGACAAGCAATACCGCCTTGTTCGCATCCCGCGCCGCGACGAGCTGTTTATGGATATACTCAATTGCGCCGACGTCCAGCCCGCGGGTAGGCTGGACAGCGACAAGCAGATCGGGCTCCTTGTCGATCTCGCGGGCCACAATTGCCTTTTGCTGGTTGCCGCCGCTCATGCTTCGGGCGGTTGTAATCGGTCCCTGTCCGCTGCGAATATCGTACTGTGCAATCAGCTTTTCAGCATAATGCCGTACCGCATCTTTTTTTATGAATCCGTTTGCTTCAAATTGCGGCTGCCAATATCGCTGCAACACAAGGTTCTCTTCAAGCGTATAGTCAAGTACAAGACCGTATTTGTGGCGATCCTCCGGAATGTGGCTCATGCCAAGCTTGCTGCGGTCCCGAATCGACACATGTGTAATGTCATGGCCTTTCAATGTAATGCTGCCTTGGGACGGCTTCTCCAGCCCGGTCAGCGCATATACAAACTCCGTTTGCCCATTTCCCTCGATACCCGCCAAACATAGGATTTCGCCGGCGTGCGCTTGCAGGGAAACATTCTTCACCGCATTGTTCTTGTGCAGCTTGCTGGGCACGGTGAGATGCTCAATACTAAGCACGGCTTCGCCCGGTTCGCGCACGGCCTTATGTACCTGAAACTCAACGTCACGGCCGACCATCATGCGCGAAAGCTCCGCCTTATCGGTATCCTTGATGTCTACCGTCCCGATGCATTTTCCCTTTCGAAGGACTGTGCAGCGGTCGGCTACGGCCATAATCTCATTGAGCTTATGCGTTATAAACAGGATGGACTTGCCCTCTTTTGTGAAGTTCCGCATAATATCCATAAGCTCGTCGATTTCCTGCGGCGTCAGGACGGCGGTGGGCTCGTCAAAAATTAAAATCTCGTTGTCGCGATAAAGCATTTTTAGTATCTCGACACGCTGTTGCATGCCGACGGAAATGTCTTCAATCATTGCGTCAGGATCGATGGCAAGGCCGTATTTTTCAGACAATGCCATGACCTTTTCACGGGCTTCCTTTTTCTGTAAAAAACCCATCTTGTTCGGTTCCACGCCAAGAATAATATTATCCAGCACGGTGAATACTTCAACAAGCTTAAAATGCTGATGCACCATACCGATATTGAGAGCGTTTGCATCGTTTGGATCCTTAATCTTTACGACTTGCCCGTCCTTTTTTATCGTTCCTTCCTCCGGCTGATACAGTCCGAAGAGCACGCTCATCAGCGTGGATTTGCCGGCGCCGTTCTCGCCAAGCAAAGCGTGGATTTCTCCTTTTTTCAGTTGTAATGTGATATCGTCGTTGGCTTTGATGCCTGGGAATTCCTTTGTAATGTGCAGCATCTCGATTACGTAATCGCTCATATTATAAGTTCCCTTCATAATGACAAGATGGGGTAGGAGGATTCACTGTTCGGAAAGAGGCTAGGCTTAGGTGCCTAGCCTCTTTCGAAGTCTGCTAGATGTAGTGTTGCCCAATTACTCCTGATAATCCACGTTGATGGATACTTCCGGATGATTCTCAATGTCTGCGGAAACGGTGATCTCACCGCTCTTTACTTTTTCAAACACAGCATTGTACTCGTCAACGGTGAAGTCGCCGAGCTTCCAGGAACCTTCAGCGGTCGGGATGCCGACTGCGCCGGTGGATGCGCCAAGCTTGGTCTCAACGCCAACATACGAAGCGGGGAGTTTGCCGCCGTTATCGTTGATCGCCTTGAGTACGGTCTGTACGGAGCCCTTCAGGTCCTTCATGGCGGAGGTGATGATGCGCTCGTCAATGTAGCCCTGATCAACGTCGACGCCAACGATCTTGCCATCGGTGGTCTCCTGCGCGGATGCAATTGCGGAATAGAGGATGCCGCCGCCGCAAGCGAAGACAACTTCCGTACCTTCCGTATACCAGCCGGAGGTCTTGGTCTTAATATCGTCGGTCGGCGCGAAGGAACCGGAATACCAATACTTCACTTCGATGTCAGACGCATTGCCAATTTCCTGTGCGGCATAATCGAGGCCCTGCAGGAAGCCATGACCATAGCGGATAACAGCGGGAACTGCCATGCCGCCAAGGTAAGCGATCTTGGTGTAACCGGCTTTCGCGGTGGCATAGCCAGCGAAGAAACCGGACTGCTCTTCCTGATAGGTAATGAGCGCAACGTTATCGGTGGGTTCCGGCACATCGCCAAGGCCAAGGTCGATACCGACGAAGGTTACCTCAGGATACTCCGGAGCGACCTGATTGAAGGAGGCGCCGAACAGATAGCCGGGGCATACAACAACTTTCGCACCCTTGTCAATGGCGGTCTTGATGACCTCAATGCGCGCTTCGTCGCTGTCTTCGGAAGGACGGTAATAGTTCACGGTTTTGCCGTTTGCTTCGGCCCATTCCTTGGTGCCTTCCCAGGTATACTGGTTGAAGCTCTGGTCGTCAATGTTGCCGACGTCGGTAACCATCGCGATTTCATACGTGTCCGCGGGCGCAGCCTTTTTAGCGCAGCCAACGAGACCGATAATCATGGTCAACGCCAAAACAAATGCCAAGACTTTTTTCATTGTTTCTCCTCCTATTTGTTGCGCAATACTGCGCATTGTCATATGAACATTATAGCACATATAAAAGTGGTTACAAATGTTTTTTTCGTCACGTCTTATATATTTTGCCGTCACATTTCAAGAGGTATGGTAAAAATGTGGTTCTAATAAAAAATCGCCCGATGCATTATGCAACGAGCGAATGTGGTTATACCGGATTAATACTTGCGCTTACGTGCGGCTTCAGCTTTCTTTTTGCGCTTCACACTGGGCTTTTCATAGTGTTCACGACGACGAACCTCCGCCAAGACGCCGCTGCGGGCACACTTGCGTTTGAACCGCTTCAGAGCGCTTTCCAGGGACTCATTTTCACCTACGCGAATTTCCATGCTGTTTCCCCCCCCTCTTAGCGATTCTTCTCTTGCTTCCAAGAAGACGCTACGTGACATTATAAGCGAGCGATTTGTGGAAGTCAACCATAAAAATACATTTTTACATCTTGCTTTTATTCTTATTCCCGTTCCCATTCGTTGCAAATGTCGTTAATCTGGCGCGTCACATTCTTCAGCTCCTGGTTGGCTCGGCCTTCGCCCTTTTTGAGAAGATTCGTAAGACGTTCCAGCGCAATAAGCAGCTTTCCGTATGCGGACTCCGGAGCGGGTTTCTGCTTGGCGGGCTTATTCGGCCGCTCCTGCCCAAGCTGCGCCTTGATCTTCTCTTTCTCAATGAGCATTGGCTTTGCGCAATAATCGTATACGTTTTCCAGCAAATCATATACGGAGCCGCTGTACGGTGCGACCGCATGTATGCCGTATTCGTCCGTCAGCCTTGTGGCCAGAAGCGTGCAATTCTCGTCGTCGCCATGGTTAACAAATACGGTCGTGGGTTTCGGTGAAAAATGGTGTATCCACGACATAAGGAATTTGGAATCGCCATGTGCGCTGATGCCCGGCAACTGTGTAATCTCGGCGCAGACGCTGATTTCCTCGCCGAAAAGCTTGATCTTTTGCGCGCCGTCAAGCAGTGCGCGGCCGGTAGTGCCCTCCGCCTGATAGCCCACGAATACAACCGTGTTTTGCGGATCCCAAAGGTTGTGCTTTAGATGGTGCTTAATGCGCCCCGCTTCACACATACCGGAAGCGGAGATGATTACTTTCTGACGCGTATCGTAGTTTATGGTTTTGCTTTCCTCCGCAGTCTGCGTCGTAATCAGGTTTGGGAAAGCGATCGGGTTGATTCCCTGATCGATGTATGTGCGCGCCTCCTTATCGTAACAAACATCCGCACAGCGTGTAAAAACCTCCGTCGCGGCGATTGCCAGGGGACTGTCGACGTATACAACAAAGTCCTCGTGGCGGGTAAGCATGTGGTTCTCTTTAATATGGCGGATGAAATACAGCAGTTCCTGCGTTCTGCCGACAGCGAAGGAGGGAATAATCACGCTGCCGCCGCGATTGAACGTGCGCTCCAGCACCTTTGCGAATTCCGCTGCGTAGTCGGGCGGCGCAGCGTGCACGCGATCTGCATAAGTGGATTCCACCACAACATAGTCAGCGTCATCGACAAAGCTTGGGTCGTTCAGCAACGGCTGATTCAGGTTGCCAAGATCGCCGGAAAAAACAATTTTCTTGGTTACGTTGTCCTCAGTAAGCCATAGCTCGATAATCGCGGAGCCAAGCAAGTGCCCGGCGTCGGAAAACCGAACGTCTACACCGTCAAGGAGCGTAAAGCGTTCATTGTATGCATGCGGCTGAATTTTGTTCAGCAGCCCAAGCGCATCTTCCATATCGTAAATTGGTTCGTAGGGTTCGTCTCCGCTTCGCTGCGCCTTTCTGTTGCGCCACTCGGCTTCAAACTCCTGAATGTGCGCACTGTCGCGCAGCATGATGTCGCAGAGATTGGCCGTACCCTGCGTGGTATGCACGCCGCATTGGAGTCCGTTCTTATATAGAAGCGGCAGCATGCCGGAGTGGTCAATATGCGCATGCGTAAGCAAAACGGCGTCAATTTCGGCAGGGTTAACAGATAGCGGCTCATTGACAAAAAAATCGCGGCCCTGCTCCATGCCATAATCAATTAAAATGTGTTTGCCATTGACGGTAATGTGACTACAGCTACCTGTGACCTCGTGCGTTGCGCCAATAAAAGATATTTTCATGTATGCCCTCCAAATCTGATTTGCGTGGAAAAAACGTGCGTCCCATATAGCTTTTGGTTTATTCTAGCACAGAATTGCACATTGGACAACTGGACGAATGCTTGGAATAATGCTATATTGTGGATGTTGAATATGCAAAACGTAAGCGGCCTGGCCGCGCAATAAAAACGGAGGAAAATGTCATATGAGTCCTGGTAACAGACCGGCGGGAAGACAGAAAAAAATTGTTTCCGGCGGCGGCAACGCCTATCGTCGCGGCAGCGGCCTTGGCGGGGGACCTGTCGGCGGAGGCGCAGGAGGAAGCTTTGGCGGAGGCGCCAGCGGCGGCGGTAACCGCGGATCCGGCTCGCGCGGCGGCGGAAGTCTGCTTGCCATCCTTGCGGCGTTATTAATTGGAAAGGTGGCATCCGGCGGAAACGGCGATTCCGGCAACGGCAATACCAGCGTCAGCAAGAGCGGATGCCTCAAGCGCATCCTGATTCTCGTTGTCGCAGTTATAGTGATTTCATGGCTTGCCCGCACGTGTTCTTCCGGAAGCAGCGGCAGCCTGCTTGGCGGCCTGATGGGGGATTATTCCGGCGATGGCGGATCAGTGGGCAGCATCCTGCAGGAGGTAGAGGCGCCGGAGCCCGTGACGACGGCACCGGAGCCGCAATCGCAAAGCGACAGCGCGTCCAGCCTTGCGCAATTGCTTGGCTCGGTTAACGGCACTACCGCGCCTGTTTCCACAACGAGCGAATCCGCATATAAGGCGCATGAACCGAACTATGATGTGGACAGCGCTGCACGTGAGCGGTATACAAAGAGCCAAGGCAACGGCGACGATACCGTAACCGTGATGGTGTATATGTGCGGTGCAGACCTGGAAAGCCGCAGCGGCATGGGCACCTCCGATTTGCAGGAGATGGTCAGCGCGCAAATTGGCGATAACGTAAACATTCTGGTGGAGACCGGCGGCGCATCCCGTTGGCAGAACCAGATTGTCAGCGCGAACACCTGCCAGATTTATCAGGTACGTTCCGGCGGACTGCGTCGTGTCGAGTCGAGTGTCGGCAAGAAGCCTATGGTCGATCCCGATACGTTGACGGAGTTTATTCAATACTGCGAAGAACGATTCCCGGCGGATCGGTATGCGCTGATCATGTGGGATCACGGCGGTGGTTCCATAGCAGGTTATGGCTATGACGAGCTCTTTACCACGGCGGGCTCCATGCGCCTTGACCAGTTCGACGACGCGCTTGCCAAAGCGGGCTGCAAGTTCGATTTTATCGGCTTTGACGCGTGCCTGATGGCAGGCCTGGAAACCGCGCTTGTTGCGGAAAAGCATGCGGATTACCTGATTTCCTCCGAGGCCACGGAACCCGGCACCGGCTGGTATTACACGACGTGGATTTCAAAACTGTCGGATGATACGTCTATGTCCACAGTCGATATCGGCAAGCAGATCATTGATGATTTTGTCAAGTATAGCCAGCAGAACGCGCCATCCAGCAGCGCGACGCTTTCGCTCATCGACCTTGCGGAGCTTGACGGTACCGTGCCGGAGTCCTTTAGGACGTTTGCCAAGAGCACGACCGACATGATTGCAAACAACGAGTATCAGACGGTCGCAACCGCGCGCAGCGGCGCAAAAGACTTCTCCGTGAGTTCGAAGATCAATCAGATTGACCTGATCCATTTTGCCGAGAACATGCAGACCGACGAAAGCATTGCGCTTGCCAATACGCTGCGCAGCTGTATCAAGTATAATCGCATCGGCACGAACATATCGCATGCGAACGGCGTTTCCATCTATTTCCCGTACAATTCGCTTTCCAGCGTCAGTACGGCGGTAAGCACGTATGGCAAAATCGGCATTGACGAGAGTTATACGAAGTGCATTTCCGACTTTGCGTCCATGGCGGCCGGCGGCAGCGTGTTTTCCGGCGGCAGCAGCGATGCGCTCGGTTCTTTGCTTGGCGGCAGCACGTCCGGAAGCTTGCTCGGCTCCCTGCTTGGCGCTTCGGATTCCTCCGTTGATACCTCGTCCGCTTCCGCATACGGCTCTTCGGACATGATGTCCGTGCTGCTGCAAGCAATGCTTTCCGGCCGCGATCTTTCCGCCGTTACCGGAGATACGGACAACAGCTGGCTGAACAAATCGCTTTTAACCGATAAGCAGGATTATTTCCAGTCAACTGCAACCACAACAAACTTTGCAAACCTTATGCTGACAGAAAAGGACGGGCATACGGTTCTGGAGCTTACAGAGGAACAGTGGGCCTCCGTGCAAACGCTGGAGCAGAACGTCTTCCTAGACGACGGTGAAGGGTATATCGATCTTGGGCTAGACACCGTCATGGATTGGACAGACGACGGCGATCTGATCATGGACTACGATGGAACGTGGCTGTCCCTCAACGGGCAGATCGTTGCATATTACTTTGTCAGTATGGATCAGATCGACGACGGCTACGTTATTCGCGGACGCGTACCGGCAATGCTAAATGGAGAGCGTGTAAACATCATACTGGTGTTTGATACCGAGCATCCGGATGGATACGTAGCCGGCGCAATAACGGATTACAAAGACGTAACTGGCGTGCAGGGGAAGGGCCTTACGGCAATTGCAGAAGGCGATACAATTGATTTCCTTTGCGATTACTACGCGTACGACGGAACCTATAATGACACATACTATCTTGGCGAACCGATGACGGCGACAGACAGTTTTGTAATCGGCAACGCGCCCGTTGGCAACGATCACTATCGCATGACGTACCGTATTACGGATACGTACAATGCGCAGTATTGGACGCCCGTAGTCACCGGTAAATGAGATAAGCACAAAACGTACGCATAGCCGCTCCAAACGGGCGGCTATGCCCGTACACAGGCAGGAGGAGAATCATGAAGAAGTATGCAATCGACACGAAGGAAGCCGTCGAGATTAACGGAACAAAACTGCATATCCGCATCCGAAGCAATAACGCCGACAATCCGTTGGTATTGTTCTTGCATGGCGGTCCCGGCGTGTGCGACCGGCACTGGGTGCTGAAATACCAATCCGGGCTGGCCGACGTCTGCACGATGGTCTGCTTTGACCAGCGCGGCAGCGGAAAAAGCTTCACCTATGCGCAAGGGAAACAAACTATGACGCTTGACCAGGTAATTACGGATGCTCGATTGCTTATCGAGTACCTTTGCAATCGCTTTCATAAAGAAAAACTGATTATCGTCGGACATTCCTGGGGCAGCTTCCTTGGAACGCTGCTTGCGCAGCGGTATCCCGAACATATTGCGGCGTACATTGGCATGGGACAGCTGGCGGACGGTCCCGAAAACGAGCTTACCTCCTATGAGTTCGTATGGAACGAGGCGAACAAACGCGGCGATAAGAAGGCCATAGCCGATTTAACACGCATTGGCGCGCCAAAGAACGGTCTGTATGCCTCGATGGACGATTTAATGGTACAGCGCGATTATATGACAAAGTTTGGCGGCGGCGGATATAAAGAGTCGCAATCCATCGTAAAGTCTGTGCTGATCCCGCTGCTGCAATCGCCGGAGTATACGCTGTTTGACCTGCCGAAGTATTCCGAAGGCGTGTTTTACAATCTGCGCCAGCTATGGAACGATGTGGCGGTATCGAGCTTTATCAACGACGTACAAAAGCTGACCGTACCCGTTTTTATTACACAGGGCCGCCACGACCAGAATACGCCGTCCGCTTTGGCGCGAAGGTGGTTTGATGCGCTTGATGCGCCGCAAAAGGAATGGTTCTGGTTTGAAGAATCCGCGCATTCCCCGATTAAAGAGGAGCCGGAAGCATGGGGGAGGACTGTGCGCGAAATAATTGAGAAGGTTACGCGTGCGTAGTTTAACCGCATACCGGCCATAAGCAAAGCTCCCTGCGAATCGATACGTCGCAGGGAGCTTGTATTTTATCCGTTATCAGCCCGGCAATTCGCCTGTATAGGTAACAGGGTCGTCTTCGCCCGGAACCTGTTCGGAGTACCCCCAGATGAGCGCGTCGGGAATCCGCCGCTGATAGGTATCATCCTGATTTTTGTTAACGCGCCGCACGCCATGGTGATTCACCTGCTCTCCCATGAAGATCATGCAGGTGGATACGCCGCCGTCGAGATTGTACGCCTGCGTACAGCCTTCCGCCTTGAAAAGCTCGGCAAATTCCGATAACAGCATGCCGACGCTGTAATCCGCCTGGCGGCCGTCAACGACGATTGCAACAAAATGACCGGGTTCGATCATACCGATACCGGTGCGCGGGTTAATGATGCGCAGCCTGCCGGTATCGAGGTCGGTAAGCACCTCGCTGTCACGAACAAGCGTAGGCCCAAAGGAAAACGCTTCTCGAACGCCATCCTGTAAAAGTTCGGATGCGGTTGTGGTACGGCGGGGGTATGTTTGCATGGTCATATCCGGCAGCATCGCCATGGTATCCGTAGGATCACCGGCATCGTCCTGATAGACGCGCCCGCGCCGGATAAGGATACTCTTAAATTCCGTATCCATATGGACGAGATTATCGCCCGTAACCAGCAGCACCGCCTTTGCGCGGCGGGAAACGATCCACGGTTTCTGCAGCCCGTCGCCCTTGTTGTCCGCGTCGGAAAGCGTCGTTCGGAAGGAATCCACGTCGCGCATGCGTATATGCGCAACAAAATAGACGACAGGTCCTTTGCTGTTTGTAGTTTCCCGGCGATCAATCTGGATGGAGAGCGTATCGGTTCTGTATTCCCATTTTCCGGTGTCGTAATCCGACAGAATGACTTCCTCCGGATCGCTTGCCGTACGGAAGTACTGATCCGCTTCCGAAGGCTCCCGCGTCGATACGGTATCTGCCGTTGCCTCTGCCGTCAAGGCGTCATCCGCCCCGGCTTCGCTCGGCGTATCTTCGGCAACGGCTTCCGGCTCCGGTTCGGTTGGCGCGGGTTCTTCCGCTTCAGCCGCCGGCTCTGTCACGGACGCGGGGGAGGATATCGCCACTTCCTCCTTCTGCACGCCAAGCGCAAGGAACACAAGCGACACAACAACCGCCACCATCAGTGGGGCAAAGCCGACGAGACGCGCAATTCTTTTCCCTTTGCGCCTGCGCCTTCTGCGGCGGTACTTGCGGTAAATCCGATCGTGCAGAATCAGAAAGGACAGTATCGTCAATACGATACCCACTCCCATAGTAGGAAGAATGCGCGTCAATACGCTTAGCGGAATGGATAGCTTTGATTTTGTTTCCACAGGCGCTGCTTCCGGTGCAGCCGTCGGTTCTGCCGTCGGCTCCGGCGTCGGTTCCGGCGTAGCTTCGGGCGTCGGCTCCGGCGTCGGCTCCGGTTCCTTATAGTCGGACAGGGAGGCGGTATCTATATTTTCCAGCAGGTCGTTGCCGCCCGCATCTTCGGAAAGCTCCGTGCTCTGGAGCGTGAAAGACAGATTGGGCGTGATGTCGGGCGCAAATTGCAATTGGGAAACGCAGCATGCCGTATATGCGCTGCGCACAGATTCACTAATCGTTTGTCCGTTTGCGCTGATCAATGCGTCATCCGGCAAAACGGTTCCGCCGGAGACGTCGGATTGATATACCTTGGATACCTTTGCTTTCTTTGCAGCGGCAAGCAATTGCTCGCCTGTAAACTGCGCGGCGGCAAGGGAAGCGGCGTCGGAAGCCGGGTGCGAAACGATTATGGCCGGTGAATATGCGCTAATCGCATTAGTAAGATACTTAGACACCGCTTTCTTTTTCCATTGCGCGTTAACGGTTTTGTAGATAGCGTTATTATCGCAATGGAAATTCGCAAAGAGCGGATGATCGGTGACACCCATTTGCCAGAGGGCGGAGAGGTATTCCTCGACAGCGGTACGCGTACCGTCGGAAAGAATCACAATCGACGTCGGCACACTGTGTTCAACGGTATAGCGCGCAACAACGGAGCCAAACTCAACAAGCGCGGTTTCGGTTGTTGCAGCGACGATCATGACGTCCGTCTTCTCCGGCGTCACGGCCCATTGCTGCACGGATGTGGGAATCGGGCTGTCCGCGCCAAATACGAATACGCCGGACAAAGCCATTTCGCTTTCCATCGTCAGCTTGACGCTGCGCGTGTTCTCCGAAACGGGATAGTAGCAATTATAGAACAGCTGTGTTTCGTCCGAGGACACAACCGTGCCGGAACCGTCGTATTGCTCAAAAACATAGCTGGCAGGCAGTGCATACCATTGCAGATAAACCGCCTGTGCAGCCTCCGGAATCTCGATGGTCATCTCGCTGCCGGCGGGGATGATCAGATAGGTTTCTACCAGACGGTCGGTAATGCGGTACGACTTCTCTTGCAGCGCTTCCGGAAGCGTAATCTTGCAGCTATCTGTCATTGTGCCTTCCTGCGTGGCGGGTGCAAGGCCAAGGCCCGTTTCCGCGTTTGCAAACGTCCCCAGCGGCAGGATGCAGAGTATCAACAGAATCGCAAACAAGCGAAGCAGGTATTTTGTTCCGGTTTTCATTCGCATTTCTCCCATAACTACATTTATAACATATTACAGTATGCCATAAATCGACCGCCTTTTGCAACCGCAGCGAAAATGGCGTTTCGAATTGCAGCTATGAGCTATGCCGATTCAAAAGAAACGATCCTGGTTTGTTTATAGAACCTCGCTACAGCAATGTTTGGAAATCCGCTGCATTTCGTCCCATTTCTCGTCCATGCTCTGAACAAGTTTAAGCTGCGTACGTGCCCGATGCAGGTTGTGCTCCGGATATGCAGTATGAAAATAGACGTCGCCTGACAGATAATCCGTCAGGAATCGTATGCCCGTCTCATACGTCATCATCTTTGCCCCGGTTGGCAGCAGCATACGTTCCAGCATTGTTAACTCTTTTCCGCATACCCGAAGGAAAGCGGACAGGTATGCCTCGTACAGGCCGATGTCCATCTGTACAAGATCGAGATTGCGCTCGTCTTCTGCGGCGGTGCTCGCTCCGTAACGAATGGCGTCGCCGAAGTCGTTCATAATCAGCCCCGGCATAACCGTGTCAAGATCTACAATACAGAGGCATTTGCCGGTATTTTTATCAAACAAAACGTTGTTAATCTTCGTGTCGTTATGCGTTACGCGCAGCGGCAGCTCTCCGGCCGCCTGCAAACCGGTAAAGGTCTCGGTAAACGCTTCATATCCGAAAGCGAACTCAATTTCGCGGCGCGCATGTTGTACGCGTCCGGCCGGATTCTTTTCGACCGCCGCACGCAAGGCGGCAAATCGCGTCGGCGTATCGTGAAAATGCGGAATGGTTTCCGTAAGTAAGGACGCGTCAAAATCTCGCAGTTGGTTGAAGAATCCGGCGAATCCTTCCGCGCACTGTGAAAACTGTTGCGCAGTATCCGCATGATCGAGACAAAAACTTTCGGATACGAACAGGAACATGCGCCAGTATTCGTTGTTTACGATGCAAAAGGAGGCGTTATCCTTTGTCGGCACAAAGGTCAGTACCTCGCGCGGATCTGTAACCTTTGCGCGGATATGCGTGGTAACAAGCTCGATATTGCGCATGACCACTTCCGGCATAGTAAACACGGTGGTATTCAGCTTTTGTAGAATATAACAGCTTTTGTCGGAGCATTTGACGAGATACGTCTCGTTAATATGTCCGTTTCCATATGGCGTGCACTCGATTACATCGGCAGGCAATCGATAATATGATAATACGGTATTCAGCATTTTCTCCCGTCCTTTCCAACTTGTATGCATTATAAGAAATTTAGCGGTGGAATGCAATTCATAAAGCGTATTTTGTGGATATCATACGTGCTTTGCTTAAAAATGTATCGCCGTACTTCCGTTAGCCGCTTCTTTTTGTTATACTGTCAGCATGCTGCATATTGTATTGGTAGAGCCGGAAATACCACAAAACACCGGCAACATTGCCAGAAGCTGCGCGGTTACCGGCGCGGCGCTGCACCTTGTCCGCCCGTTGGGGTTTTCTCTTGACGACAAACATCTGCGTCGAGCCGGACTCGATTACTGGAACGATCTGACCGTGTTTTATTACGATAGCTTTGGCGAATTTGAAAGCCAGCATGCGGATGATAAGCTGCATTTACTTTCCACGCATGCGGCTCGCACATATACGGATGTGTCGTATCACGATGGCGATTATCTCGTGTTCGGCAAGGAAACGGCGGGCCTGGGGCAGGCGCTTCTAACGCGGCGCAGCAGCGATGCGGTGCGCATTCCCATGCTTCCGACGCAGCGTTCGCTGAACCTTTCCAATTCCGTTGCAATAGTGCTGTATGAAGCGCTCCGGCAGAATGGGTTTCCGGGCTTACTATAACGCGCGATACAAAGTATGCCGATTGGTTTACAAAGGCGATGTTTCGTGCCATAAT
>CAYPLG010000057.1:7728-15249 GCA_964411535.1 uncultured Oscillospiraceae bacterium | reverse complement strand
CGAAGGCGGCGATATTCTGTTCGGCGAGCGCCGTATCAACGACGTGCCAGCGCACAAGCGCGACATTGGCATGGTCTTTCAAAATTACGCAATATTTCCCCATCTCACTGTAGAAGAGAACGTTGCGTACGGACTGAAGGCAAAGAAAGTGCCCGCAAAAGAGATTTCCACGCGCGTAACGGAAGCGCTGCGCCTGGTACAGATTGAGCAGCTTCGCAAGCGCAAACCCAACGAGCTGTCCGGCGGGCAGCAGCAGCGCGTTGCGCTTGCGCGCGCATTCGTCATTGAACCCTCCGTACTGCTGATGGACGAACCGCTCAGCAATCTGGATGCAAAGCTTCGCGTCCAGATGCGCAGCGTTATCAAAAAGCTCCAGCGCCGCCTCGGCATCACGACCATTTACGTAACCCACGACCAGGAGGAAGCGCTGGCCATCAGCGACCGCATCGCGGTTATGAAGGACGGCGAAATCATGCAGGTCGGCACCCCGCTTGCCATCTATGCAAAGCCGGAGAATCCGTTTGTCGCCGGTTTTATCGGCGTATCCAACTTTATCGAATGCGACGTGCGCGGCGATAATCCTGCGCAGGCGCGGGTCAGCGTTGAAAACGAGCTGGAGCTTACGCTTGCGCTTAAAAAACCGTTCAGCGGCCCGGCGCAGATTTCCGCGCGGCCGGAGCAGCTGCGTTTTGCAGACGCAGGTATGCCCGGAAAGGTCATTTTGTCCACGTTCCTCGGCGATTTTGTGGAATACGAAATTGCGCTCGATAACGGGCAGATATTGCAGCTTAACGAATACACCAAGGACACCACGGCCGTACATCCCGATGACGAACGCGTATATATTGGCTTTGACCCGGCGCGCATCAGCCTTTACAACAAAGAAACCGGGGAGGTGCTGAACTCGTGAAGCCGCTTTCGCTCCCGAAAAAGGGCTTGCGCCTCGACTTTTGGTCGATTGTCAAGCTCGTTATCATCCTCTCGCTGTTGCTGTTTATCGTGTATCCGTTTTACTCGCTGATTACACGAAGCGTATTCTCCGACAAGGTGGACGGCGTCACGCTGTACAACTTTCAGCGGTTCTTTTCAAAACCATACTATTACTGTACGCTAAAAAACACCGCCGTCGTATGCTTTACGGCAACGATTACCACGACGCTCATCGGCGTTCCGCTTGCATACCTCATGACGAGGTACAATATCTTCGGCAAGCGCGTGATGCATATTTTCATCATTATGGCGCTTATGAGCCCGCCTTTCATCGGCGCTTATTCCTGGATTTTGATGTTCGGGCGCTCCGGCGTCATTACCAAGTTCTTTCTCAACGCTTTGAACATTGCGTTGCCGACCATTTACGGAAAGCTTGGCATCATCCTTGTATTTACGTTCCATCTTTTTCCGTACGTTTACTTGTATGTATCCGGCGCGCTTTCAAGCATTGACAGCACGCTCGAAGAAGCGGCGGAAAACCTCGGTTCCGGCAAGCTGCGCCGCATCCTTACCGTCACGCTGCCGGTTATCCTGCCAAGCATTCTTGCCGGCGCAATCATGGTGTTCATGACCGCGCTTGCGGACTTCGGCACGCCCATGCTCATCGGCGAAGGATATACCGTCCTGCCCGTTCTTGTATACAACGAGTACATGAGCGAGCTTGGCGGAAACGCAAACATGGCAAGCGCGCTTTCCGTCATTATCGTCGTCTGTTCGCTCAGCGTTCTTTTGATACAAAAGCTCATTGTGGAAAAAAAGAACTATATTATGACGGCCATGCGCCCGCCGCAGGTTGTGGAGCTGCATGGCTGGAAGCGCTTCCTTGCGTCGCTGCCGGTGTATATCATCGTTGCCGTTGCATTCATGCCGCAGGTTGTCGTGGTCATTATGTCGTTTATCGAACGCAGCTTCTCCGGCGTTATCAAGGGCATCAATTTTGAAAACTACAAAACGATTGCCAAGCGCCTCTCCACCAACATAACGAATACCTTCGTCTTTTCCATCGTAGCGATTGTTTTCATCGTGCTAATCGGCATGCTGGTCAGCTATATTATCGTACGCAAACGCGGGAAGGTTGCGCAGGCGATGGATATCCTTGTCATGTTCCCGTACGTGATTCCCGGCTCCGTGCTCGGCATCGGCTTGATTGTCGCGTTCAACCGGCAGCCGTTAATCCTCACCGGCACCGCCGCCATCATGATCATCAGCTATGTCATCCGCAAATTACCATACACCGTGCGTTCCGGCAGCGCCTTCCTATACCAGATGGATCCATCCATTGAGGAGGCAAGCATCAACCTCGGCGTATCCCCTTCCCGCACATTTTTCAAGGTGACCGCGCGTATGATGCTGCCCGGTATAATGTCCGGCGCCATTCTAAGCTGGATTACCTGCATCAACGAGTTATCCAGCTCCATTATGCTCTACGGCGGCAAGACCTCCACCATCGCCGTGGCCATCTATCAGGAGGTCATGCGCATGAGCGACGGCACGGCAGCAGCGCTTGCAACCATTTTGACCGTAAGCACCATTATCTCCCTGCTCATTTTCTTCCGCATCAGCAAGGGGAAGGTATCCATTGTCTAGCATGGAGCGCACGATCCAAAACATTGTGTTTGATATGGGCGGCGTTCTTTTCCATACGGACAGGCTTGCGCTCTGTATGGAATTTGCGCCGTCCGGCAAGGACGCGGCGCGCATCGAAAGCGCAATTTTTGACGGCGTTGCATGGCTGATGCTCGACCGCGGTACGATCACGCTATCCGAGGCGGAAGAATCCATTTGCGGGCTCCTTCCAACGCATCTGCATGGCGCTGTGCACAGGGTTCTGTCCGCATGGCATACAGTCGGAGCGCCCATCCCCGGCATGGACGCGCTCATCCGTCGCCTGAAAGCAGCAAACTACGGCATCTATCTACTATCCAATACTGCGGATACGTTTCATTCGCGATTGCGCCCATTGCTGCCCGCAATCGACTGCTTTGACGGCACGTTTATCTCCGCCGACTGCCATCTGCTAAAGCCGGACCCGGCAATCTACCGCGCCTTTCTTGCACAGTTCTCGCTTTCCGGACGCAGTTGCCTCTTCGTAGACGATTCCATCGCCAATGTGGAAGCCGCAATCTATGCGGGTATTCCGGCAACGCCGTTTTACGGCGATGCAAGCAGGCTTATGGATACCTTTCGACAGCTGGGCATGCATTTTTGAATCCAACCGATACGGACAAAAAGCGACGGCCGGGATGCAGCCCGGCCGCTGCTTTTTCAATTGGCTAGAAGCTACTCCAGAATTATTGCGCAGACGGCGTCTATGTCCTCCAACGAAAGTTCCCCGTACATCGGCAGCGTCATGATATGCCCGGATACATATTGCGCAACGGGCGTGGCGCTTGCATCGTAGCGATCCCGATAGCAGGCATAGGCATTTACCGGCGGCGCAAAGTATTTGCGCGCGTGTACGCCATTTTCCGCCAATCTTCCAAATACTTCGTCGCGACTGCGCTTAAAGCCGTCAAACAGCACAGGATAGTATGCGCAGTTCCACTCCACACCGGGCTGGGCGCGGTGCAGTTGAATGCCCTGCACGCCGCCAAGGTTCTTTGCGTATCGTGCCGCGATAGCGACGCGCTTTTGGATTTCATCATCGACATGACGCAGATTGCATAATCCCATCGCCGCGTGAAACTCGCTCATTTTTCCATTGCCGCCAACGGTGCGCACTTCATCCGGCCCGTCGATTCCGAAATCCTTCGCATAATCGAGCCGCTTCGTAAGCTCTGCATCCGCATAAGCGACCGCGCCGCCTTCAATCGTATGAAACACCTTGGTTGCGTGAAAGCTGAACATGGAGGCGTCGCCAAAGGAAGCAACGCCGGTTCCGTTTACCCGTACGCCAAATGCGTGCGCAGCATCATATACGACCTTCAAATGATATTTCCCGGCAATACGTGAAATGGCGTCGACATCGCAAACGGAGCCGTATACATGTACAGGCAATATCGCAGAGGTTTTCTCCGTAATGCAGGCCTCGATTTTGGATGCATCCATCGTATAATCCACCGGATTGATATCGCAGAACACCGGCGTCAATCCCTTGCGAACCAAGGCATGCGTAGTAGACGCAAACGTAAACGGCGTGGTGATCACCTCTCCGCCAAGTTGCAGCGCCTCGATCGCGCCTTCCAGCGCAAGGTGCCCGTTTGCAAACAGAGAAATCTTTGGTACCCCAAGATAGGAAGCCAGACGCTCTTGCAACTCGTCATGCTTCGGTCCCATGTTGGTCAACCAATGCGAATCCCACAGATCGCGGATTTCATCCATATATTCCGCCATCGGCGGCAAGGAGGAGCGCGTAACAGGAATCATTTTTTCTTTACCTCGCCGTCCAGTATACCATAAACATAATTACATGCCAAACGCAATTCGTCAGCGTAAGCCCTTATCCCATCTTCCCCGTCGGCTATGCTTACTAACCATGTTCCATATCCAATAAAACAGCAGCAGTGCAAACAGCACGCCCAGCATATCGATGCCAACGTCGATTACGGAGCCGTTGCGCTCGGCACGAAACGTTTGCAGGAATTCATCAAGGGCCGCAAACGGCAGACACGCAACGCAGCTCGTTCCATACCGCTTTGCATTGGAAAGCGAAAACGTATGCATCAGAAGCGCGCAGGACGCAGCAAGCAGGCCATATTCGGTTGCATGCGCTATTTTTCGAACAACGTGGTGCGTTCGAAAGAATGCGAGCGAGTGCGTATTTGGCGTTTCTTTTGTCGTTACTTTAATAATTGCGACCGTTACCTGCGTAGATAAGGAGTCCGATGTTTGCCCATCCTGCCCGGAAAACAAAAAAATCATGGCTAAGCAAGCAAGAATCAGGATAACCGCAACAACACGCCAGTTTCTATGTAAACAAATTGGTTCCATTCCCATGCGCTATAGTTTACACCAGAATTACGAAAATACCAAGTCCTTTCCAGCCGCCATGCTATTATCCCAAAATATTCACATCTGTTTGCTAGAAATTGTAGTAAACTAGTGAGGAATCTGTGCGGAAAGGAAGCGTTACCCATCGCACGAAGAAAGCGCAAAAAACTGACAAAACGGTTCTACATTAACGCAGCGCTGTTTGCGTTGCTTCTGATAATCGGCATCATCTTCCGGGATGAATATGCCGCCATTCGCGACGCGCTGCGCGCGGATATGATCGGCGCCGCAAAAACCATTGTCAGCGACATACAGGATTCCGACATATCGCTGCAAGTGCCTTCGCTCAACTTTGGCGCAAACTCCCAAAAGCTCACCGGACAGGGTGAACGAATCGATTCCACCGATACAAACGCGCCCGCCAATACCGGCGAAGACCTGTCCTTTCCGGCTATCATGTACCCCTACCGTGCGCTGCTGAATTCCGACGCGCAAAAAATCTACAACCAGGTGTACGCCAACGCGCTGGCGAAAAATACTGCTCGCTTTACGCTCGTGCAGCCGGTCGGCGAAAGCCTGTTGTCCGACATTATGAACGCCGTATACAACGATCATCCGGAGCTGTTCTGGGTGGATACGGCATACAGCTATGGGTTTATCAAAAGCAACAGCATCGTTACCGTTACGCTGACCTACAACGACACAGCTTCCAATATTGCGGAAGCTGAAGCTGCTTTTCAGAAAAAGGTTGATGCCGTTATCGAGAAAGCCATGCAGCTGCCTACCGATATTGCGCGCGAGAAATTTGTGCACGACTACCTGATGGAAAGTACCGTCTATGACGTGAACGCGCCGATGAATCAAAGCGCATACAGCGCGCTCGTCCTTGGCAAGTCCGTCTGCGCCGGGTACGCGCGCGCCTTCCAGCACATTCTGATGGAACTTGACATCCCCTGCTACTATGTTACGGGTACCGCCGCCGGCGGAGATCACGCGTGGAACATCATCGCGCTCGGCAGCGATTACTATAATGTAGATCCATCCTGGGATGATGCGGCGGGCACCGCCTACGGGACGCTGAACTACAGCTATTTTAACCTGCCGGATTCGCAGTTTTCTACCGATCACAAACGCTCCGCCATCTCCACGCTGCTGCCGGCCTGCAACGGAACGCTGATGAGCTATGGCGCAGTCTATGGCGACGCCAGCAAGCCCGCCGAAAACGCCGCGCCCGTGAAGCTTCCCACCTATGCTTCCCTGGGCTTTGCAAAGAGCGATGTTCTTTCATCGATCAACGAGTACAATGCATACTGCAAAAAACGATTGACCGCACTTGGCGCAGGCACGCACACGCTGACAATGGTGCTTAAGAACGCCGCATTGATGCAAAAGGTTGCCTCCGAAGCGGAGAACAACGGTTATGTCCAAGGCTATGCACAGGATGTTGTCAACGAGCTGCGCTTGCAGAACTGCCGTATCTCCATACAGCTTTCCGTTGAGAATCTCGCCGATGGATACATCCTGCTTAAGCAAACGGTAACGCTTTCCGGGGATAGTCTGCCGGCCGCAACCGCCGTTCCTGCGCCAACCAACATACCGGCCCCAACCAGCGTACCCACCCCTACGCCTCCCCCTGCCATTGTCGTTACGCAGATGCCTGTGCAAACGCCCACCGCGCAGCCGCTTGTCACGCCGGAACCGAATATGGAAACCCCGGCCGTTACCGATGCAATGATGCAGGATACGCCGCCCGCCGACAGCACCGTGGCGCCGGAAACGCAAATTCTCGACGAAGCAGCCTAGCATTAGAAAACACAGACCCGCGCTGCTACAAAGCGCGGGTCCGTTCATCTTGCTTTACACCATTTTGCTTATTTTGTTTTGGAACGGGATATCAGCGCAAATATGTACCCAAAGAATATTGCGGCCGCTATACCGCCCGCCGCAGCCTTGATCCCGCCGGTAAACGCGCCGATGAGCCCGTCGTTTTTTACGCCCTCGACAGCGCCCTTGGCCAGCGTATTCCCAAAGCCGGTCAGCGGAATTGATGCGCCAGCACCGGCAAAATCCACAAGCGGTTGGTATAATTGCAGCGCGCCGAGTATGACGCCGGCAGTAACAAACAGAACCAGAATGCGCGCGCTGGTCAGTCTCGTCAGGCTCAAAAGCAACTGCCCGACAACGCAAATCAGGCCGCCAATCAGAAAAGCATATACATACGGCAGTATACCGCTCATTTTCCCGCCTCTCTTTCCAGCACGACTGCATGCGCTATACCCGGTATGCTGTCCCCCTGCATGGAGGAACCCGGCGAAAGCAGCGCGCCGGTAGCGATAAAGAGCATACGGCGCACTTCGCCATGCTCCATCAGGTTCAGCAGATACGCGCAAAGCGTAACCGCAGAGCATCCGCAGCCCGAACCGCCGCAGTTATACTTGGCCTCCGGCCTGAAAATCAGGTTGCCGCAGTCGATATGTTTGCCGCTTGGGTCTATGCCATGGTCCTTCAAAAGCGAAAGAAGCATTTGCGAACCAAACCGGCCGAGGTCGCCCGTTACGATCAAATCATAATCCGCACAGGTTCGTTCCATGTCGCTCATAT
>CAYPLG010000057.1:0-7718 GCA_964411535.1 uncultured Oscillospiraceae bacterium | reverse complement strand
GCTCATATGCGTTACGATTGTGTCCGCCGCAGCAGGCGCCATGGCGGCGCCCATATTGTTCGCGTCCGATATACCGAGGTCGACCACGCGCCCAATCGTCGCCCCTGCAACACATATTCGCGAATAGGTCGCTGCCGCCGTAACACCTTTCTGCGAAAGCAGCACGCAGCCCGCACCCGTCACCGTTCGCTGTGAAGTGGGCGGCACTGTCGCGCCCATTTCCAGCGGTAGCCGGTATTGCCGCTCCGCCGCAGAAAAGTGGCTGGACGCAGCGCATGCCGCCGTATCCGCAAACCCGCCGTCAACAAGCACGCCGCCAAGCAGCATCGATTCCGCCATTGTCGAGCACGCACCGTACAGGCCGAGGAAGGGCACGTTCAGTTCGCGCGCGGCAAAATTTGCCGTAACGATTTGATTTAGCAAGTCCCCGCCAAGAAGACAATGCAGCTGTTTTGACGGCAGCTTGGCTTTGTCCATCGCGATGCGCACAGCCGATTCGTACATCTTGCGCTCCGCTTTTTCAAAGCTGTCCTCCCCCCAAGTGTCATCCTGCAAGACCATGTCAAAGCTATCGCCGAGCGGCCCGTTGCCCTCCTCCTGGCTCACAACGCAGCCGGAAGCAACCAGCCTGGGCCCCGTAGGAAAGAGCAGCGTATGGATTCCTTTTCTGTTTTGCGCCATTTTGCAATCTACCTTTCCGTTACATTCTATGCAAGCCCAAACAGGCAATAAATAAGCCCAACGATAATCGAGCTGCCTATCCCGTACACCAGTACGGGTCCGGCAAGATTGAACATCTTCGCCGCAACGCCCATTACAAATCCCTCCGGCTTAAACTCGATTGCAGGCGCAACGACGGAATTGGCAAACCCCGTAATCGGCACAACGGAGCCTGCGCCCGCATATGCGCCGATTCGATCATATACGCCGATGCCGGTCAAAAGCGCGCCGAGGAAAACCATGGTAACGGCGGTTGCAGTTGACAGCTGTTGCTCCGTCAGTACAAAGAAATAGTCGTACAAATCCGAAATTGCCTGCCCGACGCAGCAGATGAGCCCGCCCGTCCAGAACGCCCGCAAGCACATCATGCTGGTTCTGCTTTTCGGCACGCTTGCATTTACCTGCGCACGGTATACTTCTGCATCAAAATGTGTTTTTTGCATCCGTACCTCCCAATACAATTGATAGCATCAGTATGCGCACCGTTATCGATTTGCATGCGCAAAAAGCCGTCGGACAAGCAACGGCAATAATCCGTTTTCGCGCATCATTTCGCAAGAAAGCGATAAATACTAAGGTTTGCCTGTACAAGTAAAAGGCGAATCATGTATAATATAGAACAGAATAAAGAAGGAGCGTGCTTTATGGCGATCATTACCATCACTGAAGAAAACTTCGAATCCGAAGTATTGCAATCCGATAAGCCCGTGCTATTGGATTTCTGGGCAAGCTGGTGCGGCCCGTGCCGGATGGTTTCCCCTATTGTGGAGGAAATTTCCAACGAACGCACCGACGTTAAGGTCGGCAAGATCAATATTGACGAGCAGCCGCAGCTCGCCTCCCAATATGGCGTCATGAGCATTCCAACGCTCATGGTCCTCAAAAACGGTGAAGTCGCCGAAAAAGCGGTTGGCGCAAGGCCGAAGCCGCTGATCCTCAAAATGCTTGGTTAACAGCGTTCAGTACACGCATCAAAAGAGGCTGCCGCAGCAGCCTCTTTTCGCTTTCATTCTAAAACGGTTTCCATCCAGGCTATCGCCTTACTCTTCCGCAAGCGTTTGCAAGCCCTTCGTCTCCAGCATGTCGTATTGACGCAAGAACGCGTACAGCGCCTTTGCAATCTGCTTTGCCCCGCCAACCGTGTTGCTCTCGATATTGAGCGGCATCAGGGGATCATGCAGCGACATGCGCAGCAAAAACCAACCGTCTCCCGCGCCCGCCGGGAACGAAACGCGCATGCCTTCATAGTTCTCCTTCGCCACATCCCAGCGCATCTTCTTTACATATTCGGAAAGATCGGCAAGGATTCCGTTTCCGTATGCAGCAAAGTCCGATGCGCGAAGATTCATACGCACTTCCACCGACTCCGCCGGTTCGGAAAGCGAATCAATCAGCGAAAGCAGTGAGTGCCCCTCGCGCGTCATCTGCGCCATCTTAATAATCAACTTGGTAATCAGATATGCGCCATCGTCAAGGAAATAATTTTCCTTCAACGCGCCGTGTCCGGAAGTTTCAATTGCAAGCTGGCTGTCGACGCCCGCATTGTTCAACCGCATCGATTCGTTAATCACGTTTCTGTATCCACGCTTGAACCGATGATGCACGCCGCCCTTTTCCGCAATAAACTTGCTTAGCCCGGATGACGTAATCGAATCCGTTACAATCGTCGTTCCCGGATGCTCCGCAAGTATGGTAGCGGCCACAAGCGCGATAAGCCGGTTGCGGTTCAGCTCCGTTCCGTCGCTGGCCACAGCGCCTGCGCGGTCGACATCCGTATCGAATATGATGCCCAGATCCGCGTTGGTACGCTTTACGCAAGCCTGCAACGCATCCATTGCGGCCGCATCCTCCGGATTGGGCGCATGATTGGGAAAGCGTCCGTCGGGGTCAAGAAACTGGCTGCCCGTCGTGTTCGCGCCAAGCGGGTTTAGCACGCGGTCGACATAAAAGCCGCCGGCACCGTTACCGGCGTCCACGACAATGTGGAACCCTTTGAGCGGATGATCATAATCGGAAGCATGTACGCGCGACCGGATGGTATCGACAAGATGCGACGCATACAGGGAAAGATAATCGAGCGTATCGACCTTACCCGGCGTACAGTTCTCCGAAAAGCCGCCCGCTTCCGCAAGCGCAAGTATCGAAGCAATGTCGCTCTTCTCAAAGCCGCCTTCCCTTGTAAAAAACTTGATGCCGTTGCGGTTGAACGGCAAATGACTGGCAGTCAGCATCACCGCTCCGTCAAAGTCATAGCCCGGCTCCACGGTGCACATAAACATGGCCGGCGTGCTTGCAAGGCCAAAATCCGTCACATCCGCGGAAAGCATCGTTGCGCCGCTGACAAACGCCGATACCAGCCGCTCCCCGGATAAGCGGGAGTCGCGCCCGATTGCAATATGCAGCTTTTCCTTTTGCAGCCGCTTTTGCAGGTACACGACGAACGCTGCGCCAATATTTCGTACGGCTTCATCCGTCAGGTTCACCGGCTGTCCTTCGACGCCTTCCATCGCAACGCCACGAATGTCGCTGCCGTTTTGCAGTTTCTTATACTCCATTTTTTGCTCCAGACTTTCCTTATTATACGCATATTTTCGCATTAGCTGCGCGGTTTGTCAATGCATCCATGTGCAAGAAACGTATACAGCCGCTACTTGCCCGCGTCCGCCTTGTTTTTCCACATGCCGAGAGCAGCCACTCCCATGCAAAATGCGGCAAGCATGCGATAGTAGAGCGCATAGTCCGTAACAAACGACAGCCCCATCAAAAGCAATGCGATCATCGAATACTTGCGCGCACCGCCGGACACATAGTCCCGTATGGGCTTTCGTTTTCGCCTTTGCTGCTTTTGAAACAGGATTTGCGCATGAATACTGCGAATTGCATCCGCATCAGAGGGGGATTTTCCCCCTTCCTCCGCTGCGGCAAGCAATATCTCCGGCGCATGCAAAACGAGCGCGCCATTCGTACGCGCTGCAAACGATTTTGCCGTTTCATCATACTCGGAGCAGGAGAACACATGCAGCGTACCGCAGCCGGGGTGCGTACGCACAAGGGCAAGCAGCTGATTGGCGTCGATAGGCAGCGCCCGCTGCAATACAACGGGCGTCGTATCCTCCGGACAAAGCGCGCTGATAAGCGGAATCATCGTCTGCATATCTAGCAGCAGCAGCCGGTCCTGCAAAAGCTGCTTTCGCACGCGCCGCAACTCATTTTTATAGAAACGCGCATACCAAATTTCATTTGCCATATGCAGAATCAGCATGGCAAGCGCAAGCGTTATTGCCGCAAGCAGTATCGACGTCGCACGCCTTTCGAACTGTGGCAGAAACAGAAAATACGACGCTACAAACACAAGCAGCCGCAACACAACGTAATCGACCGCCAATGCAAAGGTACTGCGTCCGCCGCTCATTTTCTTGCGCATATAACGAACAACGGCTTTGTCTTCCAAATCATTCCAGCTCATGGTAAAAAGGATTTCCATTTTGTTTCGATTCATACTATAATATGTTTATGAAGATTGGAATACTAGGCGGAACGTTTAACCCCATTCATAATGCGCATATTCAGATGGCTTGCATTGCGCGGGATTCGCTTTCGCTCGACCGTGTTCTGTTAATGGTTGCTGCCGACCCGCCGCACAAGGTCATTGACGGGCATATTCCCGCATCCCACCGCTACGAAATGGTACGCCTTGCAACAGACGGTTTGGAAGGCGTCGAGCCCAGCGACCTGGAAATGCGCCGCGACGGAAAAAGCTATACGGCGGATACGCTCGCGATATTGCGCGACGCCAACCCGGATGCAGCACTGTATTTGATCGTCGGCAGCGATATGCTTTCCGACCTCCACACATGGTACCATCCGGAGCGCATCGCAGCGCTTGCCGATATTGCGGCCATTACGCGCCACGGGCTGGATGCAAACGATGCTGCAAGCGCTAACCAGCTTTCCGAATTATATGGCGCGCGCATGCATATGCTCCACGGCGATGCGGACATGTTATCCTCTACCGACGTACGCAACCGCCTGGAGGCATCGCTGCCGGTTTCCAGTATGCTCCCGCCTTCCGTGGAACGCTATTGCTATGAAACGGGCTTGTACTTTCCGCCCGAAATCCAGGCCATGCAGCAGCAGGTGCATGCCGCCGTCAACGAAAAGCGGTTTATACACACGATGGGAACCGTTCGCGCCGCTATCGAGCTTGCCGGGCTCTGGCATGCAGACGGGCAAAAGGCCCGTATCGCAGCGTTGTTGCACGACTGCGCAAAGTGTCTTGATGCAGTGACGCTCGATGTGTTGAGCGGCGACGACACCGGCATTGCCTCCGTGCAACATGCGTTTGCGGGGGCGGTCGTTGCGCATAACGCATACGGAATACAGGAGCAGGCCATCCTGCGTGCAATCCGTCTGCACAGCACCGGCGACGCCTTTATGACTACGTTGGATAAGGTTTTGTATCTGGCCGACCTGACGGAGCCCAACCGCAACTTCCCCGCCGTGGCGGAATTGCGAAAGAATCTTGCGCTGGGAGAAGACCGCGCCATGCTGCTTGCGCTCAAACGGGTACAGGCGCGCGTTATGGAAATGTGCCGCGACGGCTCGGAGCGAGACTTCCACCCGGCAGGCACGCGCGCCATACAGTATTTTCAGGAAATAGCGGACCGTAAATGAAAGGAGAAGAAAGATTGAACGAAGCAATCAAGAAACAGGTTGATCAAATTTGCGAGGTTCTGTATAACAAAAAGGCGCTGGACATTATTGCCATCCACGTTGCCGACAAAACCGTCGTTGCCGACTGGTTCGTAATCGCGAGCGGACGCGTACCTGCGCAGGTAAAAGCGCTTTGCGACGAGCTGGAGGAAAAAGCGCCGGAATACGGCCTAACGCTGCGGCGCAAGGAAGGCTATACCGAGGGTCGTTGGATTGTCCTCGATTATGCGGACATTCTGGTGCATATTTTCCTTCCGGAAGAACGGCAGCATTACTGCATGGAACGCCTTTGGGATGAGGACGGAGAGGCCGTCCGATATTCCGAAATGCGCGACGCGGAGCAGTAGCTATCCCGTCAGTCCTCTTTTACGGGGATCTGTACAGGGGCCTGCTCCCGCTCGGCTGCGATGATGGAAAGCAGCCGCGTCGCCGCAGGAACCCCTTCCGCCCACTGTGTCAGCATGGCAGGCAGTTCCTTCTTCGCGGAGGCGCGCAGAATGGAAAACGTCTGCCGGAGAATGTTGCGCGTTTCCTCATCCATATTGCCGATAGCGCGCATCACGGCAATTGTGTTTTTCCCGTTCCAAAGATCGCGTAAGGTTACGCCATCCGATGCGCTTAATACCGAAAATATGCCGTCAATCATTTTCTCGCGCTGCGCCGACGTCATTTCGCGTACCCAGTCCTTTAGGGTGCGATCAATAAAGCGGCTGCTGTTTGTGATTTCTTCCACCGGAATAAAGCTGTCCCGCGCTACTTCCCATGAGTATACGTCATGCTGCATAATACCCTGATTGTCGCTATGCACGACGGAAAAATCCTCCTCATGTTCCAGCAACATGCCAATCACGGAGGATTGCGGAAGGTAGGTATGAATACGGTCCAGAATGCGTCTGTAGCGTTCATCACGAATGACGCTTTCGTTAAAGCCCGGCCCGTCATGATTTGTCACGGATGCAATACGCGCCTGGATAGCTTCGCCGCAAAATGTCGCCGCATACACGGCAAGGTTTCCGCCCTTGCTATGTCCGCCAATATGAATTTTGCCCGGACAGGCATCTGCAATCTCCGTTAGATACGCAACCGCATCCTTTTGCGCGGGCACAACGTCGGAAAACGCCATATTGAAATCCTCCCGCCAGCCCACGATCGTACCATCGGTGCCGCGGAAAGCAACAAAAACCGTGTCATCGTCCAGCCGGACGGTAATGGCGCAAAACTGCTCCGCCTGCTCTGCATCAAATACATTGCGGAAAACGGAGAGCTGCAAATTGCGGAATCGCTCACTGCCAATCAAACCGTTTAGCAGCTGCTCGTCGTCCGCCATCCGGAACGCGCGCGTCGAGTCCTTGTCGTGCACAAGCGCAAGGCAGGTATCCGACGCTGCACCGATAGAAACGGGCGCGGCGTCCAGCTTTGCGGAAACAATTCCGTCGAATGGAATATAGGCGAGTCTGCAAAGCACAAGCGCATCCACTTTGTTAAACGGCGACTGTTGAAAGGATAGATCGCCGCGCCAGTTGAGATAGTCGATAATATTTGCCATATCAGACTCCTTATTCCAGTGCAGTATTTGTATTATAGCATATGCTGCCGTCATGCAACAGTCACGCCCGCATCCCCATTGCAAGGACGCAAAAAAGGAGCCGCCAGATAAACGGCCCCTTTGCGGGCTCTATACTAAACATTGGGGTAAAAGAAAAAAGAGAAGCATGACGCTTCAAAATCTTGTAGACTAAAGTTGCAACACAAGAACCTACAAGAACGGAGAATGGTCATGCTTCAAACTGATTTTATCGCAAAAGTGTTGGATATGGGCCTTGGAGAACGTCCGAAAACGTATACAAAAGAAGCTCCTTCCAGAGCAACGCCGCTATTTCAAGTGCAGCCGTAAGCTGCTGCTCTGCCACATGAGCAAGCTGTCCGCTGAAAGCAAAGCAGCCGTAGAACGCATGCTTCTATTTGACCGTGATCTGCGAGAAGCCTACCTGTTGAAGGAAAAGTTCTATTAATTCATGACTTCGAAAGATTCCAAAGAAGCAAAAGAACGTCTGCGGGCTTTTCGTTCCTTTGCTTTCGTTGCAGAAATCCCCGAATTCGATTCCTGCCTCACTATGCTCAAGAACTGGGAACCCTACATCCTAAACGCTTTCGATTGCCCTTATTCCAACGGCTTCACCGAGGGCTGCAACAACGAAATCAAAGCGATTAAGCGCATTGCTTTCGGTTACCGAAACTTCCACAACTTCCGTCGTCGTATCCTTCTTACCCTCAATGCGAAGGAA
>CAYPLG010000056.1:7975-16300 GCA_964411535.1 uncultured Oscillospiraceae bacterium | reverse complement strand
CACCTGACTCTTAATCAGGGTGTCCAGGGTTCGAATCCCTGAGGGGGTACCAAAACAAAAGCCACCCAACCGGGTGGCTTTTGTTGTTTTGGTATCGCCCATTTAGAAGGGATTCGAAGCCGCGTGCGCAAACGATCCGGTGGATCGTTTGCAGCGGCCGGAGAGCGAGGGAGCGCCCGTGCGTGCAGTACGGAGTACAAGCGCGCAGCGAACGAGCGCAGAATCCCTGCGGGGTACCGGCCCCCGATAGCATTCGAATCCCCTTACGCCTGCTTCTCCGTCGTTTCCTCCGGCTCGTCAAACTCAAACGCCGATACCGGCAGCACATGCCCCTCCTGACGCGCAGCCTGCGTCTGCGCCGCGCCGCCCTGCGCACTCTCCTGCTTTCTCGGCGCGTTCCTGTCGGTCATCTTGCGGATAACGATGATCATGTACACAATGCAGGCAAGGCACACGCCCATGCACACATACGTCAGCACGTTCAACACGGGTATGGTAAGAAAGCTGAATGCGCCAAGGTCGCCGGAGGGCGTCCAGGTCGCCGCGGATTCCGCCGTCGCCGGAACAAAGGTGTAGAAGTTGTATTTAACAAGCGATACGCCGCCGTTAAGCGTCATCACAGCGCCAAGGATGATGTACAGCACGCGCATGATCTTCATGAATTTCTCTTCCATGCCTTCTTTCAGGTTTTCCGCCGTGAACAGCCGCCCCTTCCCGCGGATGCCGGATACCAGCACATAGAGGCCCATGCCAAGCAGGATGTAGTCGAACATTGAAAATGAATTTGCCATTGTAGTATTTTCTCCTTACAGCTTTTTTAGTTTCGGTCCCTGCGCCGTATCCTCCACGGCATAGCCCATATCCTTCAGCGTGTCGCGAATCGCGTCCGCACGCTGGAAGTCTTTTGTCTTTCGCGCCGCCTGCCGCTCGGTCAGCAGGGCCAGCGCCTCCGCCGGAAAGGCTTCGCTGTCTTTATGCTGCAACAGGCCCAGCACGCCCGTAAGCTCGTCAAAGAGCCGCTTTGCCGCCTCGACCGCGGCTTTCCCGCGCGGGTCGGTAACGAAGGTATTCGTTGCGCGCGCCAGCTCAAAGAGCACGCCAAGCGCGTCCGCCGTGTTCAAGTCGTCGTCCATCGCGGCGTTGAACCGCTCCGAATATCCGCCGAGGGACTCGATAAACGCTGCGTCCTCCGCGCTGCCGTCCGGCGCAACCGCCGCCTCTTCAAGGCGCTCCCGCGCGGTACGGAGACGCAGCAGGCCGTTCTCCGCCTGCTGAATCAGCTCGCGACTGAAGTTGACCGGGTTCCGGTAGTGGACGCTCAACATAAACATGCGCACGGCTTCGAGGTCGAACTGCTCCGCAATCTCCCGCACGGTGAAGAAGTTGCCAAGCGACTTGCTCATCTTCTGGTTATCGACGTTGATATAGCCGTTATGCATCCAGTAGCGCGCAAAGGGCTTGCCGGTCGCCGCTTCGCTCTGCGCAATCTCGTTCTCATGATGCGGAAAGATCAGATCCTGCCCGCCGGCATGGATATCGAACGTTTCCCCCAGGATGGACATGCTCATCGCAGAGCACTCGATATGCCAGCCCGGCCGTCCCTTGCCCCAGGGCGAATCCCAGCTCGGCTCGCCGGGCTTTTCGGCCTTCCACAGCGCAAAATCCAACGGGTCGCGCTTCTGCTCGCCCGGATCCACACGCGCGCCGTTTTCCAAATCGTCGATGTTCTGGCCGGAAAGCTTGCCGTAGCCAGGAAAGCTGCGCACGGAGAAATACACGTCGCCATTATCGACAACGTACGCATGCCCCTTCTCAATCAGCGTTTCGACAAGATGGATAATCTCGCCGATATGCTCCGTTGCACGCGGATTGACCGTTGCACGCTCCACGCCCAGCGCGTCCGCGTCCTTATAATATTCCGCGATAAAACGTTCGCCAAGCTCGCGGACGGTCGTGCCCTCTTCGTTGGCACGGCGAATCATCTTGTCGTCAATATCCGTAAAATTCTGTACGAACGTCACGTCATATCCGCGATATTCGAGGTACCTGCGCAGTGTGTCGAATACGATAAAAGGCCGCGCGTTTCCAATATGAAAGTAGTTGTATACCGTCGGGCCGCACGCGTACATGGAAATCCGTCCCGGCACAAGCGGTACAAGCTCTTCCTTCCTGCGGGTCATGGTGTTGTATAATTGCATAATTCGTCCCTCCGAAACTGTAAACTTGAGTATATCATGCTTGTGAAAGCTTTTCCAGTGTTTCTATGCGTTTGAGCAGTTCGTTGATCTGCTGCTGCACAGGGTCGGGCAGGTGCACCTGATCCAGGTCCACGCCGGCTTCCCCCTCCTGCTGTATGCCGCGCGGGCAGCTTTCCTCATCCTTGCACGCGCAAGCCTCCCCGCAGTTGAGCTGGCAGCCGTTCAGCCGCACAACATGCCCCGGCACGCCCACGACGGTCGCAAACCGCGGCACGTCGGAAAGCACCACAGCGCCCGCGCCAACCTTTGCATAGTCGCCGATTGTGACCGGGCCCAGCACGGAGGCCCCGGCGGAAACCGTCACATGGTTGCCCACGGTCGGATGCCGTTTGCCGGTTTCCTTGCCCGTCCCGCCGAGCGTCGCCCCCTGATACAGCGTCACGTCGTCGCCGACAACGCTCGTTTCCCCGATGACCACGCCCTGCGCATGGTCGATAAACAGCCTTTTGCCAATCTGCGCGGCGGGGTGGATATCCACGCCCGTACAAAACCGGCACCATTCGGAAACAAGCCTTGCAAGGCCCTTAAGCCCGTGCATATACAGCCAGTGCGCCCGGCGGTGCGCGCGTACCGCGCGAAAGCCGGGATAGCAAAACAGCACCTCAAACGTGCTCCGGCACGCCGGATCGCGCCGCTTGACGCAGCGAATATCCTCTTTCCACGTATTGAACATATCGTTTCCCTCCAAAAAACAACAGGGCACATCCGTCCATAAAGACGAATGCGCTCCGCGGTTCCACTTTATTTGGGGCCTGTCGCCCCCTCTTACGCCACACCAATCATGCGGCTTGCCTTAACGCGGCATACGTCCGCCGGTACTTGGCAAAGGATGCTTTGCCGTTATCGGCGGCGGCTATGGGAGGCACTTCCCCGCGATAGGCTCCGGAAGCAGGCTTTCAGCCGTCGGCCCGCTCTCTCTATCCAATCGCCCTGCAATGCGGCTACTCTTTCCCAATGCTCGCCTTTATCCTTTGATACTATATGCATTGCGGAAAGAAATGTCAAGCGCCGCCGCACACTCACAAGCATTCGCCTGCAAACGCCTTTATTTTTCACATTCTTTCATATACTCGTTCCCGCCCGATGTGCTATACTATATAGAAGTATTGACAGGAGGTTTTGTCATGACTCTGTTGCAAGTACTCGGCCCTGCTGCGGTTCCGACGGTCATTTGCCTCGGTATCGGGCTGCTGCTGCTTATCATCGAAATGTTTACACCCGGTTTCGGCGTTGCGGGCGGCACCGGCCTCATTCTGCTTTCGGCCGCAATCATTCTGCAATATATCTATGGCGATTCGCGCGTTGCAACCTATATCCTCGCCATTGTCCTGCTGCTCATTGTGCTGGCGATCCTATGGTTTGTCCGCTCGTTCCAGCGGGGCAAGCTCAGCCGTTCGTTTCTTGTGCTGAACGATAGCATCGACGCGGCCAGCACGCCCGGCGTTGCCGCTGCCAAGACGGAGTATATCGGCAAAACCGGCGTTGCGATTACGCCGCTGCGCCCCGCGGGCATTGCGGAAATCGAAGGCCGCCGCATCGACGTAATGACGGCAGGCGCTTTTATCGAAAAGGATACCGACGTTATTGTTGTCAACGCCGAGGGCATGCATATCCTCGTACGGCCATATGCGGCTGACGCGGAAGCAGCGACCCCAACGGACGAGCCGGTCACGCCGGGAGAAAACGCATAACCTATGAAATATTGCAAAAAGTGCGGCGTACTCTACAGCAGTCTTCTGCCACAATGTCCAAAGTGTAATACGGCCATTGCCGAGCACGACCGCGCGGAGCAGCCGGAAGCGCCGGAGGCGCCGAAAGCCACCCGGATCCGGCAATGGATCGGCATCGTCGTTGGAATCCCCGCATTGATCTTTTTCCTGTATTTTGTTATCAGCAGATTGTATTCCCTTTCATGACTCCCCCCGCCGCCGGATGTGGCGTGCAAACACAAATTCAGCTTGGAGGTATTTTTTATGCTAGGCACCGTATTCGTAATTGCGTTGGCAATCGTGTTCCTAATCCTCTTCTTTACGTTCGTACCGCTGGGACTGTGGATTTCCGCCCGCGCGTCCGGCGTCAAGGTCAATATTGGCCAACTCGTCGCCATGCGCATCCGGAAGGTCGTCCCCTCCCGCATTGTCAACCCGATGATCAAGTCCACGAAAGCCGGCCTTGACGTATCCATCAATAAGCTGGAAGCGCACTACCTTGCCGGCGGCAACGTTGACCGCGTCATCAACGCGCTTATCGCCTCCCAGCGCGCAGGAATCCCGCTGGGCTTTGAGCAGGCTTGCGCCATTGACCTTGCCGGGCGCGACGTGCTCAACGCCGTCCAGATGAGCGTTAACCCCAAGGTAATCGAAACGCCGGTCATCGCGGCGGTCGCCATGGACGGTATCGAGCTGCGCGTCAAGGCGCGCGTCACCGTCCGCGCCAACATCGACCGTCTCGTCGGCGGCGCTGGTGAGGAAACCATCATCGCGCGTATCGGCGAAGGCATTGTCACCACCGTCGGTTCCGCAGGCAGCCACAAGGAAGTGCTTGAGAATCCGGATAAGATTTCCCGCACCGTGCTCAACAAGGGTCTTGACGCAGGCACCGCGTTCGAAATCCTTTCCATCGATATCGCAGACGTGGACGTCGGCCGCAACGTCGGCGCGCAGCTGCAAATCGACCAGGCGGAAGCCGACAAGCGCATCGCGCAGGCCAAGGCGGAGGAACGCCGCGCCATGGCCGTTGCGCAGGAGCAGGAAAACATTGCCACCGTTCAGGGCATGCGCGCGCGCGTCATCGAGGCGGAGGCCGAGGTGCCGAAGGCGCTGGCATTCGCGTTCCGCGAGGGCCGTCTTGGCGTAATGGATTACTACAACATGAAGAACATCATGGCGGATACCGATATGCGGGAAGCCATCACCAAGGGCACCAAGCCGGTCGTTACCGAGAAAAAATAAAATCCGGAGGGGCTTATGGATGCATTAGCCGCCCTTGCCCTGATTGCATGGATTGCGTTATCCGTCTTCAGGAAGAAAAAACAAAAGGAAGCGGCGGAAGCCGCAAAGCGCGCTTCGGCGGAGCGCGCGGCCACGCAAACCGCGCCGACTGCGCCCCCCGCCGCCAAGCCGCAATATGATGCGCCCGTGGAGCGCCCCGCCGCGTCGAAGCCGGACTTTGACCCGTTCTTTGGCGGCCTCATGGACGCGCTTAACGAGCTGGACCCGAACGCCCGCAAGCAGGCAGCCCCGCAAGCGCCCGCCGCTCGCCCCGCGCAACCCGCCGGGCATCAGGCCGTACCGCTGCAACAACCGCCCAAGCAGCGCGTCCAATCCGGCATGCAGTCCCAAATGGCTGACCGTACGACAACTATGCAGTCGACGCTCCGGCATGCGCTGGAGGCAAGCAGCATTACGGGCCATGCGCACACGGAATCCAGCATCACCGGCGTAGAGCCGGAATGCGCGCCCGCCGATACGCGTTTTCCAAAGAACGCGCACTCCTCCGTGCAGCAAGACCTCGCACCGGAAACGGGCAGCGCGTTTACATGGAACGTTGACGACGCCGCGCGCGGCCTCATTCTTTCGGAAATACTCGGCAAACCTAGGGCCTTGCAGCGGTAAGCTATGACGCGAACAGATCGCAACACACAATTTATCAAAAGGGTACTGTTTACAACCGTACCCTTATTGTTGTTGTTCATCTTCTATGCGCGCTGGCTGCTAAGCGATACGCCGCAATCCCCCGTTGCGGTCGCTGCTGCGACGCTTATTACGTTTCTCTATGCGCTGCTTGGCATCCGCTTCATCCCGCAGTGGATGGAAGCCTGGTCCGCCCTCCCGCTGCAACCCGTTCGCCCGCCGGAGGGCAAGCGCAGCGCCCGGCCCGACAAGCTCCATCCGTTCCTGCGCATCGCGCTTCGGCTTATCGCCTTCCGCCTGCTGCTCTTCGTTCTGGCGTACGCCGTCGTACTGCTGGAGGAAGGGTACTCCGGCGGCGTGTTTGACACGCTTCGCATCTGGAACCGGCTTGGCACGGACAGCCGCCATTATCTGCACATTGCGGAATTTGGCTACACCAACGTTGGCGACAACCGGCTGCTTATCGTGTTCTTCCCGTTCTATCCGCTGCTGGTCCGGCTGTTCTCGTACGTATTTCAAAGCTACTTTGTCAGCGGGCTGTTCGTATCCAACGTCTGCTGCGTCTTCGCGGGGTATATGCTTTACGAAGTCGCGCTGCTGGACGCCGACAAACGCACCGCCATGCGCGCGGTAAAGTATTTCTGCATCCTGCCCGCCTCGCTCCTCTTCTCCGCACCGATGAGCGACAGCCTGTTCTTGCTGCTTTCGCTTTGCTGCATCTACTGCCTGCGAAAGCAAAAGTATTTTCTTTGCGGGCTTTCCGGCATGCTGGCCGCGTTTACGCGCGCGCCGGGCGTTCTGCTTCTCGTGCCCTGCCTTTTCGAGCTTGTATGCCTCGTCATTCGCGAGTACGGCGAAAATCGCGACAACACGCGCTGGGCGCGCCGCATCATCGGGCACGTTGCCGCGCTGCTTTTGATCCCCTTTGGCATCGTGCTGTATATGCTCCTAAACGATTCCGTAACGGGCAGTCCCACAACCTTCCTCCTCTATCAGCGGGAGCATTGGCACCAGCAGTTGGGCTGGTTTTTCAGCAGCATCGCTACGCAGGGTGATAACCTTGTCAGCGCGCTCTCCGAAAACCGGGAGATGGCGTTCGGTCTTTGGCTGCCGAATATCGTGTATACGCTTGCGTCGCTCGGCATCGTCATCGCCGCGCAAAAGCGCCTTCGCGCGTCTAACACGGCCTATTTTATCGCATACTTTACCGTAACGATGGGCGCGACATGGCTACTGAGCGGGCCGCGCTATCTGACCGCCTGCTACCCGCTTGCGCTGTCGCTGGCCGCGCTTACGCGAAAACGCTGGGCGGACATTCTGGCAAGCGGGCTATGCATTGTGGGGCTTTGCTACTATCTGTTTGCGTTTGTAAACCAATGGTATGTGTACTAGTATGAAGGAATTGTGGAATATCTATCTGGCGTTTTTGAAGGTCGGCGCATTCATGTTCGGCGGCGGGTACTCCATGCTGCCGCTGCTCAACCGTGAGCTTGTCGACGCGCGCGGCTGGGTAACGGAGGAGGAGCTGCTCGACTACTTTGCCATCGCGCAATGCACCCCCGGCATCATCGCCGTCAATACCGCAACGTTCGTCGGCAAAAAGCGCGCCGGAACCTTGGGCGCCGCCGCTGCGACCCTCGCCGTTATCACCGTGCCGATCGTGGTCGTGATCGCTATCGCCGCCGTACTGATGCAGTTTTGGATGCAGCCTGGCGTACAGGCCGCATTCGGCGGCGTGCGCGTGGCCGTATCGGCGCTCATTGCCTCCGCCGTTGTGCGCCTTGTCAAATCCAGCGTAAAGGATTGGCTCGGCATTGCGCTTTGCATACTGGGGTTTGTTCTCATCGGCGTTCTGCACCTTTCCCCCGTCATTGCGGTGGTGCTGGCCGCCGTTATCGGCATCCTCATGGGGAGGGTACGGAAATGACGCTGCTTTTTCTGTTCTATGAATTCTTTAAGGCCGGCCTGTTCGCCGTCGGCGGCGGTCTGGCTACGCTGCCGTTCATCCTCAAAATGATGGACAAATACCCGGCATGGTTCGGCACGCTGCAACTGGCGGACATCGTTGCCATAGCGGAATCGACGCCCGGCCCGATCGGCGTCAACGCCGCCACATACGCAGGCTATGCCGCAGCGGGCGTCCCCGGCGCGCTCGTCGCCTCCATCGCCGTCGTGCTGCCTTCGTTTATCATTATTTCTCTAATCGCCGATCTTCTGGTGAAATACCGTTCCAATAAGCTTGTAGACGACGCGTTCTCTGCCCTGCGCCCCATGGTCGCCGGGCTTATCGCCGCCGCAGGCTATTCCGTACTGAAAATTGCCCTTCTGCGCGGCGATACGGCAAACGGATTGCTCGCCGCCGTCGACTGGCGCTACGCAGCCCTGTTTGCCGTACTGTTTATCTGCACGCAGATTCGCAAGCTGTCGAAAATACA
>CAYPLG010000056.1:4046-7965 GCA_964411535.1 uncultured Oscillospiraceae bacterium | reverse complement strand
GCAGGCCTGCTGCTTTCGCTCTGATTGCAGCGACTTCCCTTTCGCTCCACTTCCTCCTGCATATTTGGCTGCGTTCCCGTATGTGTCCGCCACATCGCAGCAAGAAACGCATGTAAAGATCGGATTATCCCCACCACGCCGCAGGTAGCGTCTTCGCGCACAAACGTGCAGCCGGGCATTACACGACAAGCTGCCCGTCCTCCGAGTCGATGATTTCAAAAATCTGTTCCTCGGTTCCGGTCAGCGCGTTGATATATACGATAAACGACGTGCCGCCGTGCGTGCCCTTGAATTCATAGCAAAGCGCCTCCGTAGAGTTCGTCTTCGGAATCAGGGCCAGCCGCACGCTTTCCACCTGCAACCGCTCGGATACGTTGGCGGCGGCTTCCTCCTGCGTAATCGCGGGCTCTGCAAGCTGCCGCGCGCAGTGGAACATCAGATAGTTATTCGCGTCCACGCCGCATACTGCGCCCGTTGCACGCTCTACGTACACTTTAATGAGATCGCCGTACAGGATTACGTTGTTCTGCGTCGCGGCAAAGTTGAAAACGCCTACGCCGTCATAGAACTGCGCATAGGTCGCCTCCATACCCGCGTAGCCATGCTTGTCAAGATATGCCTTGGCCTCGTCGCGCATGCGCTTGGTGGTGTCCGCATCCGGCACGCCATCCTCGCCGGCGCTTACCTCCGCCATCATCCAAAGCACTGCGCCGCCCTGCTGCGAAACCGTAATTTCCACTCCGCGCCCGTTTCTGTCGCTGCCTGCAAACCCGAACACCGGAATCGTGCCGGCCTCCAGACCCGTGTCCTGGAGCGTGCCGCCGCCGATATACGAAAGCGCAATCTCCCTGGCTTTTGCTGCGTCAATCTCTCCGTCCGGCAGGCCGCGCGGCTTCGCCGTCTCGTTACTTTCCGAAAACGGGCCGTCATAGATGAGCGTCGGATAATCGCTCACCGCGTCCTCGCTCTTTTCGTTGGTTGCGGTCTGCGTGTTCGCACCGGCGTTTCCCGTATCCTCGCCGCCGTTTGCCGCGCCGCCCCGCTCCCCGCCGGTTGCCTGTTCTGCGCCCGGCTCCGCGCCGCCGTAGTACCCGTCCGCGTCAAGCGCCTGCACAGGCACGGCGTCGCCGTCAAGCTTGCTCTTAATCTCGTTTCCCACGCGTACGCCCGCTTCGTACAGCTCTCCGATCGTTTCGTAGTCGTCCTGCGTAAGCACGCCGCCGTTTAGGATGCGCTGCGCAAGCACATGCGCATAGTCGCCTACGCGAACGATAAAGGCGTTCATATCCGCCGTATCGGCATGCGCCACGGGGATATTGCCCATGTTAGCCGCCGCCGCGCCGGACAGCCGCCACACGTCCGCAAGCAGCAGCACATGCTGGCTGGGGCTGCCCGTCACCTGTAGCTTTCTCAGCGCGGTTTGCATATCGTTTACGTTGTCGCTTAGCTGATAGTACGCCTGCCTGTATGCCGTCTGCACATGATTTTCCAGCTGCACGGCATGCGCCTCCGCCGCGCGCTGCTGTTCGCTCGCCCATATGCACACCCCTGCAAGCGCCAGCGCCAGCACAACCGGCACCAGTATGGCAATGACGCCCTTATAGCGTTTGATCTCATTCATAGCGCTCTCCCCTTACTTACAGAACACATGCTGCCCGATGGTCAATATAATCGGACGCGAGCGAATCCACTTGTTGCTGGTTTTCGCCGGGTTGTAATAATAGATGCATCCGCCGGTCGGATCATAGCCGTTCATCGCGTCCTTTGCGGCCTTCAGGGCGCTGTCGTTCGGCGAAAGATTGATCTGTCCGTCGTTTACTACGGAGAACGCCCCCGGCTGATAAATTACGCCCGCAATGGAATTCGGAAACTTGCTGGACTTGACGCGGTTTAGGATTACCGCCGCGACCGCCACCTGCCCCTTGTAGCTCTCCCCGCGCGCTTCGCCGTATACGCACCGCGCAAGCAGATACGTATCCCCGCTTGCGGTTGAGGAGGACGAATTGCCCCCCGATGAGCCGGAGGAGCCGCTCGACCCGGAAAGCGTCAACCCCAGCGCTTTGGCCGTTGCCGCGCCAACTACGCCGTCGGCGGTTAGCCCGTTCTTTCTTTGAAAATACATAACGGCCTTCTCCGTACCGGCGCCAAATATGCCATCCACCGTACCGGTATAGTAGCCCCAGTTTTTCAGCTTCTTTTGCAGCTTAATCACATCGTCCCCGCGCGAGCCCACGCGAAGCGCCGCAGCCTTGGTCGCGGGCTGTAGGCATACGAACAGCATTACCGCCACGGCAAGCAGGCTTATGATGCGTATCGCCAGCATGCGCCCGCCACGATACATACCTACGCTCATCGCGAATCCCTCCATTCGCGGATACGCGTCAAAATACTGCTTCGAAACTGTATGTCCTCCGCCGCAGGCAGCGGCTGTTTTTCCTCCGTCACGATGCATAGCGGCGGAAACAGCACGCACCAGAAGTTTTGCCCCACGCCGCGCCCCAGCACCACACGGAGCGCACGATATTCCCCCGCCGGAAACGTGATTCCGTCATAGGTGCGATCCGGAAATATCCCCGTGCCCAAATGCAGCTGTGCGCCGTAGGAGAAGCCGTTTGCGCGCAGCGTATCCTCCGCAATGGTCAAAAGCTCTTTTCCATGGCAAAGCACGTACGCTTCCGCCTCCGCGCAGCTTTCGCTCGCCGGAATTGCGCCGAGAATTGCGTCGCGCACAAGCAGCTTGACGCGCTGATCCTCGGCTGTGTCGCTGTTGGCCACAATATGCAGGCGCAGAATATTGTCCGTACGCATTTGCGCGTTCGTTCCCCGCGGCATAAAGGCCGCAAAGAACAGCAGCAGCGCCACAAGAAGCACGGTCGTACGCACCGGTTTACCGGAATACAGTTTGCCTATCATATCCATTCACCTCTTTACGAGAGTATGGACGGCATACGGACGCGCTATACATTCCTTCCCGCCAGAACCGGTATAAGCGGCATTCCGCCGCTGTCGCCGCTATTTATTCCATAACAAAAGCTCCCGTTTGACCGGGAGCTTACAGTCTGCAAAACAAGATTTCGTGAACCGGCGCCGCAGCCGGTCGCATCACGCGCTGCGGCAGCGCAAAATTACATGAACTTATCGATGGCGTCGATCAGCTCCGCAAGGGATTGTCCGTCGTTCTGCTCGACGGCTTCCACGACGCAATGCTCGATATGGTCCTTGATGATCAGCTTTCCCGCATTGCCAAGCGCGGCGCGCACAGCCGCAAGCTGCACAAGCACCTCCGCGCAGTCGCGTCCGTCCTCCACCATGCGCTTGACGCTTTCCAGATGCCCGATGGCGCGCGACAGGCGGTTGACCACCTGCCGGGTCTGCGTATGCGTATGCGCGTGCCCGCCCGCCGGATGCGTATGCGTCACGCCGTCGTGCGTATGCGTAATAACCTTCTCCTCATCCATGGAACCCTGCCCCCCGTGTATCAGTTAAAGTCGACGGTAACCTCGTTAAAGCTCGTATCCTTCTCGTACCGCACGGACCAGCCCAGGCTGCCGCTGTAGCCAAACGAAAACGCAACCGATTCGCCAAGGCTCTTCACGCGGTCAAGCGCGTTGACGAGCGAGGCCGACGCGCCGGAAAACGAGTTTTCCTCGCCGTTCAAATATTTCTCCGCCTGCTTATCCGCGCGCACGCGCGCATCCTGCAAATCGTTCGCCGCAGCGCGCAGGCTGTTGTACGCGGCCAATCCGTCCTCCGTATACTGCTGCCGCAGCGTCGCCGGGTGCGAAGGTTGCAGTGCCAGACGCGTAACGGTAAAGCCCGTCTGCTGCCGGTTCGAAACCGCGCCGCCGTCCGGCACGCCGTTGGTCGTGCCGTCCCCAAACGCACCGTCCGGAACCGGCGTTTCCGGCATTGCCGGCCC
>CAYPLG010000056.1:0-4036 GCA_964411535.1 uncultured Oscillospiraceae bacterium | reverse complement strand
GTCACGCCTTCGCCACCGAGAATCAGCTCGCCGGAAGCAATCACGCCGGAAGCAAAATTCAGGATCTTATCCGCGTTGGCAAGGTACCGCTCCGTCCGCATCGCCGCCCACCGGTACTTGGCGTACGAGGGCGTATACTCCTTCTCCTCCGGCACGTCGATGCCATAGATGCTTTTAATAATCGCCACGCGGTTCGGTTGATCGGTCAGGCAGAAGTTCCAGTTGAAGATGTTCGTATTGCCGCCGCCCTTGCTGGTCATGGAGTACATGCCGATGTTTTCCTTATTCAGGTTGTACGCAAACGTCGCGAGCGCCACCGTCTGCCCGGTTGAGCAGTTGGTAAAGAGCTGCCCTTCGAACGACGCGATGATATCGGGAATCTTCACGATCAGGTTCTGCTGCTGCATCGTTTCAAACAGCGCAACCATCATGCGCTTTTGCCGGTTGACGCGGTTTACGTCCCCCGCCTGCGCAATGTTCTTGCGCACGCGCAAATAGTCCAGCACGCCCTGTCCGTCCAAATGCTGCTGCCCCTTCCGGTACGAACGGCCCATCATCGTGTAGCTCATTTCCAAATCGTATTCCACGCCGCCGACCGTATCCACAAGCTGCTTCACCGCGGGCATAGTAACCGCATAGTAGTAGTCCACGGGAATGCCGCCGAGCATCCAGCTTGCCGCCTCGCACACCTTGAGGAAGCCCGCGCCGTTCGGCGCGTCCATGCCGCCGCCGCAGTTGATGGAGGCATTGAGCTTATAGATTCCCTTTACGCCCGGAATATTGGCATAGGTATCGCGCGGAAGCGAAATGAGGTCCACGCGGTTCTCCTTAAAGTTGATGGCAAGCACCATCATTACGTCGGAGTGCCATTCCTTTTTGCCGTTCCAGGTTTCGCGCTCCTCGGCATAGTCAACGCCGATGACAAGCACGTTAACAATCCCCTGCATCATGCCCGCATCCGCGTTCGCCTCCAGCTGCTGATACGGGTTCAGCGTCGGCGTCGGGGAAGGCTCCGGCGTGACGACCGCTTCCGCCTGCACAGGCGCTTCCGTCGGCGCGGGCGTACTCTCCGGCGCGGGCGTAGCAGCGGACTGCGCGGTAAAGAACGACGCGGGATTATAGCGCAGGCGATACACGAATATGCCGCCGACCGCAACCAGAACGCCCAGCACAATCAGCAGAATCCATGGCCAGCTGCGTTTCTTCCTGCGCTTTTTCCGCTTGCGCGCAACCCGCGGTACATCCGTTTGGAATGCATCGGTCGGCACAAACGCCTCTACCGGCGCAATGTATGGCGCATCGTCCGGCGCTTCGGCGTCCGCTTCGCCGTCATATTGCAAAGGCGCTTGCGGATATGCGCCCTCCGGTACGGCGGCGCCGTGTCCTTCGCCCTCTGCAACAAATTCCGGCGCATCGTCCCCTGCCGGGGCGTCGGGCATGGCCTCCGCCTCCGTTGCCGCGCCGTCGTCAAACAGCATGTCGGATACGCTCTCCGCGATCCGCTCGTCCTCGTTTACGCGTTTTTCATCCTGATGTTCTTCCATTTGGACAAGGCTTCCTTTCGCCTACATTCTCACCATGATATCATAAAACAATGCGCCTTCTGATTTCCATGGCATTTAGAAGATATTACAAACTGTTAACATTAATGCGCATTTTCGAAGGACATGCGTTCAAACGTCAATTCATGCGGCAATGGCGCACCATTTGCATATACAAACGGGGCTCCTGCCGGCAGCGTTTCCGGCGGGAGCCCTCTTGCAGCGCCCGTTACGGCCACCGCATATGGAACAGTGTTTCCGGCAGATGCTTACAGCAGGCCCTTCACCTTTTCGACAATGTGCTTGCTCGTCAGGCCAAAGCGCTCCTGCAAGTAGTTCTGCGGGCCAACCTCGCCAAACTCGTCCTCCACGGCGACATAGTCCACAACCGCGCACTTGCAGCGTGCCAGCGTTTCGCAAACGGCGCTGTAAAGGCCGCCGATTTTGTTGTGGTTCTCCGCCACGACGACGCGGCCGGTTGCCTTTGCATACTTTTTGATCGTCTCTTCGTCAATCGGCTTAATCTGGAATACGTTGACAATCGCAACGTCCACGCCTTCCTTTGCAAGGGCTTCCGCCGCCTGCATCGCCTCGTGCACAAGAATGCCGGACGCGAAAACGACCGCGTCCTTGCCCTCGCGCAGCGTGATCGCCTTGTTGAGGGGAATCTTCTCGCCGTCCTCAAACACCTTCGCGGCGGACTTTCTGCCTACGCGGATATACTTGACGCCCGGAATGTCCTTGCACTGGTCGAGAATGCTGATAAGCATGTTCGCATCCGTAATATCGAAAATGGTCGCATTGGGCAGCGAACGATACAGCGCAATGTCCTCAAAGGGCATATGCGTGCCGCCGTTGAACGCCGCGCAGACGCCGGGGTCGGAGCCGATGACCGTGATGTCGTTTCCGGCATAGCCTGCGGAAAGAAATACCTGGTCAAACACGCGGCGCGAAGCAAACGTTCCGAACGAATGCACGATCGGCTTGAACCCTACCGACGCCATGCCCGCGGCAACGCCCACCATGTTGGCTTCGCAAATGCCGCAGTTGATCGCGCGGTCGGGATGCGCAACACTGTACTTACGCGTGCCGATGCAGCTCATCAGGTCCGCGTCCAGATAGACGATATCCGGGTTCTCCTCGCACATGCGGGGGATTTCCTTGCCAAGCACGTCCTTGAACGCGCGCGGGTCCATTTCCACGCGATCACGGGTCCGCCTGCCTTGAAGACTCTTCAATCCAATTGTGCGATCAGGCTCTGCTGCCACTCGGCCCACTTTTCGGCCGGCACGGTCATGGAATGGTTGCTGCCGGCGTTCTCCACCTCGGCGACGCCCTTGCCCTTGACGGTATCCATCACGATGGCGTACGGCTTGTCGCCGCCCTTCCTCGTGTTCTCCAGCGCGTTATAGAGCGCCTCGATGTCGTTGCCGTCAATGCGAACGGTGTCAAAGCCGAACGCGTCCATCTTCTTTGCGAGGTCCAGCGTGTCGAGCACGGTGTCAAGCGGCCCGTCCAGCTGCTTTTTGTTGTTGTCCAGCAGCAAAACAAGGTTGCTAAGCTTCTTGTCCGCCGCAAACATGCAGGCCTCCCAAACCTGGCCCTCGTCCGCCTCGCCGTCGCCGACGATCAGGAACACGCGGTTATTGCGGCCCTTGCACCGGTCGCCAAGCGCCATGCCGCAGGCAAGCGACGTGCCCTGTCCAAGCGAACCGGTCGTCATGTCGATGCCCGGCGTCATCTTGCGGTCGCAATGGCTCGGCAGATGCGTGCCGGGCTGGTTGAGCGTCTTCAGCTCCTCATACGGGAAAAACCCCAGCAGCGCCAGCGCGCCGTATACGGCGGGACCGGCGTGCCCCTTTGAGCAGACCAGCTTGTCGCGGTCGGGCATCTGCGGGTTCTTGGGGTCAAACTTCATCTGTGTGCCGTACAGAACGGCCAGCGCGTCCGCTATGCTGAACGAACCGCCGACATGACCAAAGCCGCGCGCCTTGAACTCCTCCAGCGCGGCGATGCGAATTTTGAGCGCGAATTGTTCGAGCTCATGCTTTTTGTTACTATCCATGATCGGAACTCCCTTCCAAAATTTCACTGCTGTATTGCGTCGGGCCTGCGCTATATGCGCGCCACGCCGCTTTTAACCGCCGCCTCCGCAACGGCCTTGGCAACCGCCTTGCCGACGCGCGGGTCGAACGCCTTGGGGATGATATAGTCGGGCGACAGCTCCTCGTCGCTGATGAGGTTTGCAAGCGCTTGCGCCGCCGCGATTTTCATCTCGTCGTTAATGTCGCTTGCACGCACGTCGAACGCGCCGCGGAAAATACCGGGGAACGCCAGAACGTTATTCACCTGATTCGGAAAATCGCTGCGGCCCGTGGCAATCACCTTCGCGCCGCCCGCCTTCGCTTCATCGGGGAAAATCTCCGGCGTCGGGTTCGCGCAGGCAAAGATGATCGCGTCGCGCGCCATCGTCTTCACCATATCGGTCGTCACCA
>CAYPLG010000055.1:0-16587 GCA_964411535.1 uncultured Oscillospiraceae bacterium | reverse complement strand
TATCATAGAGGATGTGGCGCAGCGTCGTGCCCATCGGAATTTCCACAAGGCCGGTATTGACGATCTTTCCGCCGAGCGCGAAGACCTTCGTGCCCTTGGATTTCTCCGTACCCATGCTGGCAAACCATTCCGGCCCCTTGACGATAATCTGCGGAATGTTGGCGAGCGTTTCGACGTTATTAATGATCGTCGGATACCCGAACAGACCCTTGTTGGCCGGGAACGGCGGCTTGTTGCGCGGTTCACCGCGATTGCCCTCGATACTGGTCAGCAGCGCCGTCTCTTCGCCACAGACAAACGCGCCTGCGCCAAGACGGATGTCAATATCGAAATTGAAGCCGGTATCAAAGATGTTCTTGCCAAGCAGGCCGTATTCACGCGCCTGACCGATAGCAATTTGCAGACGCTTTACAGCGATTGGGTACTCGGCACGGACATAGATATAACCGTGGCTTGCGCCGATAGCATAGCCTGCAATAGCCATTGCTTCCAGCACAGCGTGTGGGTCGCCTTCCAGTACGGAACGGTCCATGAACGCGCCGGGGTCACCCTCATCCGCGTTGCAGACAACGTATTTTGTATCGCAGACATTATTGGCGGCAAACTGCCACTTCATGCCCGTTGGGAAACCTGCGCCGCCGCGGCCGCGAAGGCCGGACGCCTTCATCAGGTCGATGACCTCCTGCGGCTTCATCTCCGTCAGCACCTTGCCAAGCGCCATATAGCCGTCAACTGCGATATACTCGTCAATCACTTCCGGGTTGATCACGCCGCAGTTACGCAGCGCAACACGCATCTGCGACTTGTAAAACGGCGTTTCCGCAAGGGAACTTACGCCATGCGGCGCATCTTCCGTCGGCGGATTGTAGATAAGCCTTTGCACGGGACGGCCTTTGAGCAAATGCTCCTGCACAATCTCCGTGACGTCTTCGTTGGTCACGCGGCTGTAGAACGTGCCCTCCGGATAAACGATCATAATCGGGCCCAATGCGCACAGGCCGAAGCAACCTGTCTGTACAACCTTGATTTCCTCATCAAGGCCGTTGGCCTTGAGTTCCTTCTCAAGGTGCGCACGGATAGCGGGACTGCCGGATGACGTGCAGCCCGTGCCTCCGCAGATCAATACATGCGAACGAATCATATGTTACCTCCCGTCAATTATCGCCGATAGTGTATTCATAAACAGGCTTACCGCCTTTGATATGCTCCGTTACAACGCGCTTCGCCTTTTCAGGCGTCATCTTCACGTACGTAACCTTCTCCTTGTCGCTTTCGAACACCTCAACAATCGGCTCCAGCCGGCAAATGCCGATGCAGCCGGTTTGCGAAACCGTCGCCTTATCATGGAGACCCTGATTCTCGACCTCCTCGACAAGGGTGTTCAGCACCGGACGCGCGCCCGCCGCTATGCCGCAGGTTGCCATACCGACAACGATACGGATGTCATTTGCGCCCTCGCGCAAATCTACCTTGTTCTTCATTCTTTCGCGGATCTCCGCAAGCTCTTGCAGTGATTTCATTACTTGTTACTCCTTTGCTAGTAATCGGAAATTTTGTTATATATGCGGAACGCTTCCGCGTTCGGGTTTCTGTTTTTAAGATGGTTCCGCTCCGGGAACCTGTGATAGATACTCCCTCACCCACATAAGAACATCCGGTGCGTTGAGCGGTACATCCGGCCCAAGCATCTCGCGCATCTCGTCGGTAGAAAGCGCAAGCTCCTTTCCGTCTACGATGTGCCGATAGGTAAGCGACAGCTCCGGACTGCCCTGTATGAGCGTTGTCACCGTGGAAGCCACGTCGCCAAGCGGCGCGCAATCCAGATGATCCAAATAGAACGTGGCGGTTGTTGTCGTACCATGCGAAGGATCGTCCTTCGTTGCTTGTTTGGAGGTAATCGACAGCGATCCGCCGGTTTGCTCCGCAGCCAGCTTGAACAGCGGAATACCCATACCAACCTTGCGTGTCGTACGCGTCGTTGTAAACGGGTCCGTTACAGCGGCAAGAAATTCCGGAGACATGCCACAGCCATCATCGGCAATGGTAATCGTCAGCACACGCCCCTGTTCGAAAAGCGTAATGGCAAGATGCGCTGCGCCCGCCTTAACGGAATTCTGCGCAATATCAAGAATATTGAGCGAAAGCTCTTTCATGCGCCGTTGCCTCCCAGATACCGTATCAGTGCCTCTCGCACGCTTTCCGCATCGTCTGCGCAGTCAAGCGGAATCTTGCAGCCTTCTTCGCTGATCTCCCAAAGTCTGTGCGCATCCGACGCAGTCACAAAGTTTTTTCCGGCAAGCCGATACGTTTCCCGATACGCTGCAATCTTTTCCGGGAAATGAAACTCTACCGTTGCAAACTCCGGTTCTACCGGCATTTCGCCAAGAACCGCAATAACGCCGTTGCTTTCCCGGTCAATATGCGCTGGATACGCCGCGCCGCCATGCTGATGCGCAAGCGCTTTCGCCTCCGAAAGCGTAAGTGTCGTTGCGTTGATCAATAGCAGCGGCTCCTCGCCAATAACCTCGTCGTCCTCACCGATATACAGCTGCCTGCCGAATATCTGCGGCCGGTTTTTGACGTTTACGCAACGCGCGCGCACATCTTTGTGAAAGTGCATTGCCTGCACAAGGGAAGGAAACAGGCAGATTACGTGAATTTCCTCCGCCGTTGTAAGCTCCATCCCCGGAATCGGTACAACGCCGTATTGCTCGCAGGCACGAAAGAAAGTTTCGCAGTTTCCGCAGCTGTTGTGGTCGGTCAGGGCCACTGCATCGAGCCCGTTCAGCTTTGCCATGCCGGCGATCGAATATGGCGTCATGTCGTCGTCAGCACAGGGCGACAGGCAGGAATGCACATGCAGATCGCAGGCAAACACGCTCATAACAGTTCGCGTATCCTTCCGCAAAGCTCGAATGCCGACAACTCGCTGCCCAAAATGTTCACGCCGCGTTGCAATGCCGTTTCGGTAACGCCCTCGTCCGGACATACGCCTTCCGCCAGAATAATGCAGGCAACGTCGGTGAGCGACGCGACGGCGACAATGTTGTTGTTGGACATAATCGTGAGCCAGGCCTCGTCCGCCTGCGCACGGCCCATCACCCAACTGAGCAAATCGCCGGTATAACCGCCCTTTACCTCCCGCGAATCATTGCTGATAGCAAAGCTTTTCAGGCCAAGCTTGTCGATAAGCGCAGCAACCGTCACTCCCGACCGTCCTCCTTATCCGAAATTCCCTGCAAACGCTCACGCATATGCACGATACATTCGTCTACTGTGCATTCGCCGCGGACAATATCCTCCGCAAAAGCACGGCAGGTCGGGGCGCCGCAGGAGCCGCAGTCCAGCGCCGGCAGCGATTCCGTAATGGACTCAATCTCGGACATTTTCTGCATGGCAAGCCCCATATCGGAATCCAATTGCCCTACCGGCTGATATTCGAGCTTCGAGCAGAACAGGACATTGCCGGGCAGATACCTGTCGCTTCCCTCCTCCGCCTTTGGCAGCCGGTTTTGTGAAACCGGGAGATAGCGCCGCAACGTTTGCAGGCGAACGCGGGCGATGTATGGGTTCTCCACCGTTGCTACGCCGCCGACGCAGCCGCCGGGACAGGCGTTGAGCTCCACAAATTCCAGCAACGGAAAATGGCCCGTTTCGATTTCGTCAAGAACATGAATCACATTCTCAATACCATCCGCCGCAAGATACCGGTCGTTGAACAGTGCGCTCGACTCGCCTCCGGTTGAGGCCCAGCTCATGCCGATCATGCCGCTGCGGCAAGCTGTTGCCGGTGTTTCGATCTTGTTCATCGCGCCGATCAAGCGAAAATAGATATCGCTCATGGACACGACGTAATCCACATTGGAGCGTTTGCCCATAAAGCCGTTCTTTACATAGCTCGCCTTTGCCGGACACGGAGAAATGAATACAACAGCGATATCCTCACTATTGAGTTCAGGATGCTTCGCAAGCGCTTCCTCGCGCGCCATTTCTCCCGCCACCTCGATTGGCGGCATAATGGGAATTACGTGATCGCACAAATACGGAAAACGTAGGCTGATCAAACGAACGATGACAGGACAGGCCGAGTTGATAATCGGTTGCGACATGGTCGTCGTCTTCATAAAACGACGCGTATACTCCGTCACAAGCTCCGCAGCGCGCGCAACCTCGAAAACATCGTTAAAGCCAATGTCCAGCAACCCTTGCAGAATATAATCTGCATCGTCCATGTTTTCAAACTGTCCATAGAGCGATGGCGCCGGCAACGCGATACGGTACTTGCTTTCCGGAATATCCTCAAACTTGTCGAATGTCGCCTTCTTGGCCTTATACGGGCATACACGGATACACTCGCCGCAGTCGATACATACCGCAGAATTGATGACCGCGTGCCCGTCACGGATGCGGATTGCCTCCGTCGGGCAGCGCTTCAAACAATTCGTGCACCCTTTGCACTTATCGAGATCCAGCGACACCGAATGCTTGTATTCCATGTTCCGTCCTTAACTTCGGTATTTGCGCACCAATTGGCACCGCATATTACTTCGCCCCGATGCGAACCGTCATGGTAACAGTTGTACCCTTGCCTACCTCGGAATCAATATGCATACTGTCCGTATAGCGCTTCATGTTCGGAAGACCCATACCGGCGCCAAAACCGAGCGCCCGCACGTTATCCGGTGCAGTGGAGTACCCTTCCTGCATGGCGAGGTCAATGTCCTTGATGCCGGGGCCGGTATCCGCCAGAATAATCGTTATTAAATCCGGCTCAACCAGAACGTCCGCCTTTCCGCCGCGCGCATGAACGACCATATTGATTTCGCCCTCATACATAGCGATGGAAACCCGTCGGATCGCATCCGCCGGAACGCCGAGCTGGCGCAGTTTCTTCTTTACCTCGACCGAGGCAGCACCCGCGGAGGTAAAATTGTCGCCGTCCACATCATAATGGAAACGCAATTCGCCGGCCATCGGTTATCCCGCCTTTGAACCGTTGCCAAGCCCTGCTGCATACAATGTGCCGCAAGCCTCGTACATACGATAATCCGTACCCAATACGGCGATATGGTTCTCTCTTGCAAGCGCGACCATTTCTTCCGTTGGTTTTTTGCTGCGTACAAACACGATGCAGCGCATGTCCATCATCATCGCGGTTCGAACGACCTGCGGGTTAACAAGCCCGGTCAGCAGCACCGCCTGATCCTTTACATACGCCAGTACATCGCTCATCATATCGCTGCCGCAAGCCGCGAACGCTTCCTCTTCAAGAAGCTCCTCGCAGCAATATGCGTCGGCATGGAGCAGTGCGGCTATCTGACTGATCTTCATGGTTCCTTACCTCCGTCCGGTTTCGGGCGTTATACGTGCGGTTTATCTGTATTTGGCAAGAATGCCCTTCACATCGCCAGGAACCAGCCTGCCATAGACTTCGTCGTCGACCATCATAACCGGCGCCAACCCGCAGCAACCGAGGCAGCGCGTGGCTTCGAGCGTAAAGCTCGCATCCGGCGTTGTGCTGCCAGCGGATATGCCAAGCTCTTTTTCAAGTTCGTCAAGAATGCCCTGGGAGCCCTTTACATAGCACGCCGTACCAAGGCACACTGCAACGCGGTGCTTGCCTGTGGGGTTCAGCGTAAACTGTGCATAGAAAGTAACTACCTGATACACTTCCTCCAGGGAGATGCCCAGACCTTCCGCAATGATCTTCTGTACCTCTATGGGCAGATACCCATAGATTTCCTGCGCCTTTTGCAGCACAGGCATCAGCGGCCCCTGCGTACCTTTGCTCGCGGAGATAACCTCCCGAAGCCGGCTTTCCTGCTCTGCAGTGCCGGCAAACGGTACAACTGTCTTTTGCTTTGCCATACACGTCCTCCTCGTTGTTGCGGTCGTAGTGATTCTTACGAACCTATTTATACCTAGATGATTATAGCATGAATGTTCATATAAGCCAAGACAAAAAAGTTAGTATATTTCACATTAATCGATAGATTCTACCATTTATATAAATATTTTTTTAGAAGTTACTTGCTTGTCACTGTCGTCCGGTTATTTGCATGCGTGTTGCGATATCGCCGATTCTGTTGTAGAATAGTGCCAAGCTGTAAAAGGAGGAGTTTGCGCATGAAAAGCGCGTATACCGGTTTTGCCGATCTATACGATTCGCTGATGCTTGACGTCGATTATGACGCTTGGGCGACTTATCTCCTTTCACTGATGAATCGCTATTTACCGGCATGCGGACCGCTTTCTGTTGCGGACGTCGCATGCGGAACCGGTGCAATCAGCATTCGTTTGGCAAAGCGCGGCTATCGCGTCACCGGCGTTGATCTATCAGAGGACATGCTGCGCAATGCACAGGAAAAAGCGCGCCGTGCCGGGCTTTCGCTTCCTTTTATACAGCAGGATATGCGTGCGTTGCAGCTGCACCGCCCTGCCGACGTGATAACCGCCTGCTGCGACGCCGTAAACTATCTTACGTCGCTAGCCGACGTTTCCGCTTTTTTCCGTGCGGCGTACCGTGCGCTTAAGCCAGGCGGGCTGTTGCTTTTTGACATCTCTTCCGCGTATAAGCTTACGCATATACTGGACGGCAATACTTTCGCGGAAGCCGGGGATAATGCCGCATATATTTGGCAGAATACATTGGATCCGGAATCCCGGCTTATTGAGATGACGCTTGCCTTTTTTGTCCGCGAGGGCGAACGATACCGCCGTTTCGATGAAGTTCATGTGCAGCGTGCGCATACCCGCGCGGAAATCGATGCGCTGCTGACCGAAAATGGTTTTACTACACTCGGCTGCTACGCTGCCTTTTCCGATGCGACGCCAGCTGATGATACAGAAAGGATACAATGGATAGCAAAACGATCCGACTCCAGCAAGATATTCTGATTCGTGCCATGGCAAAGGATGACAGCGTGCGCATTGTTGCGGTTTCCGGCGCGTCGCTCGTTACCGAGGCACAACGTATTCATAAGCTTTCACGCGTTGCCACAGCTGCGCTTGGGAGGCAGTTGCTTATGACCGCAATCATGGCGTCCGACTTAAAGAGCGATACAGATCGTGTCTCCACAATTATCAACGGCGACGGCCCCGGCGGCAATATGGTTTGTACCGGGTTGCCGAACCTCGACGTCAAGGGGACAATTCTGCATCCGGAGGTGGAGCTGCCGCCGACAGAAAAGGGAAAGCTGGACGTATCCGGCTTTGTTGGCAATACCGGCCGTCTTACGGTCGTGCGCGACCTCTCCCTGCGGGAACCATATGTGGGAAGTGTCAACCTTGTGTCCGGTGAAATTGCCGAGGATTTTTTGCAATACTACGTATTGAGTCAGCAACAGCCGTCCATCGTTTATCTCGGCGTACGCGTACATCCCGTTACCGGGCGTGTGCGTGCTGCGGGCGGTATCCTTGTGCAGCCGATGCCCGGCTGTGACGAAACGGTAATTTCGCAGCTGGAAGGTATGGGCGGCGTGATTTCCTCCCTGACGGAATCACTCGATAACGGCACATCATTGCCAAATGCTTTGCAAGACATGTTTTCAGAGATGGACTTGCGCATTGTATCCGAGGCAGAACCGCATTACCGCTGCGACTGTAACCGGGAACGTATTGAACGCGCGCTGATTGCCGTCGGCGCAAGCGAGCTTAAGCAAATGATAGAGGAAGACCACGGCGCGGAGCTGACATGCCATTTCTGCAACAGCGTATACCGCTTCGATGAAGCAGAACTGTCGGCATTGTACAGGAGCGCGGAAAGCAAGCAACATGACGAACCGTAAAGACACCGGAAAAATCATACCGTTTCAGCAGGGCGCTTCCTTCTACATGCGCCGCGGCGCAAAAGAAATGGAAAAGAACGACTTGATCGGGGCGCTTACCCGCTACCGCCAAGCCTACCTGCATGCGCCTGATGACCCGGAGCCATGCCTTGCCGTTGCGGAAATTTTAAGCCAAATGCAGCGGTTCGAGGAAAGCAACCGCATGATTCTCCTTATGATGTCCACCGGCAATGAAACGCCGGAGTGTTACTTCGGGCTGGCGTGCAATTATTTCGGTATGCACGAGTATGATTACGCCGCCGACAGCCTTGAAAACTATCTGGACGCAGATCCGGACGGCCCCTTCGCGCTGGAAGCGGAGGACTTTCTGGACTTTATCGGCGACGACGCCGCCATGTACGACTTAACCGGCCTTAAGACCGATCAGGATTATGACGACAACGCATCCTGCCTGTTTGCGCGCCATCTGATCGCGGCGGGTGACTACGCCGACGCCGTCGCGGAACTAACCCGTCAGCTTACGCGCTCCCCCAATGCCACAAACGTTAAAAATCAACTTGCAATCGCCTACTATTGCAGCGGCGAACGCGCTCGCGCGCATACGCTGACAACGGAAGTGCTTCTGGAGCATCCGGACGACGTATTGGCGCGCTGCAACATGGCGTTATTCTGCCACGAAACCGGGGATGACGAGACGGCTTCCGAGCATTTGCGCGCGGCGCAGTCGCTGCGCTCCGATCAGCCGGATGAATTGCACAATCTGTCGATTATGGAGCTGGAGCTGCGGCAATTTGATAATGCGGAAGCGACGCTCAAACGCTTGCAGCAGAGTCTTCCGTTCGACGAAAATGTGCTGCATAAGCTGGGCTACTGCTACTATATGCAGGGGAATTTTGAAGAGGCGCAAAACCAGTATAAGCGGCTGCTTAAGCTGAACCCGAACGATACGGTTGCCAAGTATTACTTTATGCAGAGCCGCAAGCCTCCGCATAGTGAGAAGCAGGCTATGGCAAAATGGCAGATTGCTTATCAGGTGCCGTTTTCGGAGACGTTCCGCAGGCTGTCGCAAATCAATAAGTATCTTGCCATGCCGGAACAGGATCTGCAACGGCTTTGGCACGAGGACGGCCGCTTCTGCGATCTGCTCAACTGGGCGCTGCTTCTTCCGGAACAGCGTGTCAAAAAATCCGTACTGTCGCTTATTTATACCTTTGGCGATGAGAAAGCGGAAAAAGCGCTTCGCGCCTTCCTGCTCTATACCGAGCAGCCGGACTATCTCAAGCGCGCCGTGTTCGGCATGCTGAAGCATTTAGGCGCAAAGGAGCCATATGCGGCTTACCTCAACGGACAATGGATTCAAGGGCGCGTGAATATGCTGGAACTGCCCTACAAGCTGCCCGCCTGCTACGAAGCCGTTATACAATACTTGACGCAATGCATGATCGGCGTGCGAACCGACGAGTGCGTCACTGCTTCGTCGCGCGTGTTCCGGCGATACCTTGACAGTTTAGACAAGCACTTCCCCCATCTTACCGAAATGCAGTCCGCCTCGCTTGCGGCTGCGCTGGAATACTGCGGTTGCGTTGCCTGCGGCGTGGAGGCACAAGTGGAGGAAATTATCGAAGCATACCGGATTTCCAATACCCGGTTTCGTAACGCGCTCATAAAGCTTACACCATTTATGGAAACGCCGGAGGAAACAAAATGAGATTTATCGCAACGTGTAAGCTCGGTCTGGAGTCCACCGTTACCAGGCAGCTTCGCAGCATGCAAATCGAAGTGGAAAAAACCGAGGATGCGCGCATCACATTTATCGGCGGTTATACCGAAATGATTCGTGCGTTGCTTTGGTTGCGCACCGCAGAGCGCGTATTGCTGATTGTGGGCGAGTTTGACGCCGTTACATTCGACGAACTCTTCGAGCGGGTAAAAGCGCTCGACTGGAAACCCTATCTTGCGCCGGACACGACCATACACGTAAACGGGAAATCGGCAAAGAGTACGTTGTTCTCCGTACCGGACTGCCAGCGCATCGCCAAGAAAGCGATTATCGAAAGCCTGAAAGCCGCCTATCACCGCACCGCTATTCCGGAAGGCGGAAACGAAGTTATTGTGGAAATCGGGCTGCTACGCAACCGCGTTACGGTTGCCCTGGACTGTTGCGGCGCAGGCCTCTCCCGCCGCGGATACCGCACATATAACGTTGCTGCACCGCTTTCCGAAACGCTAGGCGCTGCAATCGTTCTGCTTTCCCGTTATTACCCGGACGTTCCGCTCATAGACCCGATGTGCGGCGGCGGAACCATGCCGATTGAGGCCGCGATGATCGCCGATAACCGCGCACCCGGACTGCATCGATCATTTGCCGCGGAGCTTTGGCCGTTTGTTCCCGACAGCCTTTGGTCGGAAGCGCGCGAAGAAGCGAACGACAGTATCCGGGTCGGCAGCGCCGATATCACCGGATATGACATCGATCCACGCTGCATTGAACTTAGCAAGCAGCATGCAAAAAAGGCCGGGGTTATGCTGTCCTGGCGCGTGCAGGCGGTTTCCGAGCTGCAAACGGACAAGCATAACGGCATCATCGTCTGCAACCCGCCGTACGGCGAGCGACTGATGGAGAAATCCGACGTCCAGACGCTTTACCGCCAGATGCGCGCGGTATTTGCCGCAATGCCGGACTGGTCCGTCAACATTTTTTCCGGCGTAGAGAGCTTTGAGCGCATCTATGGCCGCCGCGCGGATAAACGCCGCAAGCTGACAAACGGCGGTATGCAGTGTAATTTGTATCAATACTACGGGGTGAAAAACAAATGAAGTATGTTGTTGTACTGGGCGACGGTATGGCGGATTATCCCGTTCCGGAGCTCAACGGAGAAACGCCGCTTGCTGTTGCGAAGCATCCGACCATGGATTATATTGCGCAACGCGGGGAATACGGCCTTGTCAAAACAATACCGGAAGGGATGCAGCCCGGTTCCGATACGGCAAATCTTGCCGTCTTCGGATACGACCCCGCAATCTATTATTCCGGTCGTTCTCCCCTCGAAGCGATGAGCCTTGGCATCCCGCTTTCACCCGATGACGTAACGTATCGCTGTAACTTTGTAACGCTTTCAGACTGTACCGACATCGAAAACGCAACGATGATCGATTACAGCGCGGGCGAGATCAGCTCCGAAGAAGCCTGTGCGCTCGTCGATTTTCTAAACGCACATCTGGCAAGCGACAATGTCCGCCTGCATCCCGGTTTCTCCTACCGGCACTGCCTTGTGTTGCGCCATGCCGAGGACGGCGCTGTACTAACGCCGCCGCATGATATCTCTACGCAGTCAACCGCCGGCCATTGGCCAAGGGGTACAAACGCCGAACTGTTGCAGCATTGGATGCGTGTTTCGCATGAGCTGCTTGCCACCCATCCCATCAATCTTGCGCGCATTGCCGCCGGAAAAAATCCGGCCAATTGCGTCTGGTTCTGGGGAGAAGGCCGTAAACCCGCGCTCTCCCCGTTTCGCGAAAAGACGGGCCTTTGCGGCGCGGTCGTCTCCGCTGTGGACCTCATTCAAGGCATTGGCACCTGCGCAGGTATGCAGATCTTGCGCGTGCCGGGTGCAACGGGCACGTATACAACCAACTTTTCCGGCAAGGCGCAGGCCGCGCTGCAAGCGCTGCAAGACGGCGCGGACTACGTATACATCCATGTGGAAGCGCCCGACGAATGCGGACACCATCATCAGGTGCAGGAGAAGGTGTATTCCATTGAACAAATTGATGAGAAAATCCTATCCCCCATTATGTACGCGCTTGGGGAAACCGGGGAACCATTCACAATTCTCCTGCTGCCGGATCATCCTACGCCGCTTGTCAAGATGACGCATGTTTCCGACCCTGTGCCGTTTGTGCTCTATCATTGCGGCGATTCCATCCGCAACGACGGACTTCGCTATTGCGAGTTGGACGCAGCCAAAACCGGTGTATTTGTGGATCGCGGCTACACGCTTATCGACCGTATGCTGGGACGGTAACCGCCGTACCCAATTCGAAAACAAAAAAAGTAACGGAGCGTTTCATTACATGTGACAACGCTCCGCTTTATTTATGGTCAGGATTCTCCGCCCGGCTCCGGTTCGTCAAGCAACGTTTCATCCGGCAACTCGTTCGTTAGCAGCAGTTCGGCGGCGGAAGGCTCGTCCATTCGTTCTACGCTACGCAATTTGCGTACAATGCTTCTCGTTCGCGTACCGATCAATTGATCGAGCTCGTCGTTTACCTGCAAGAGGCGCTTTTGCGAACTCTGCAATATTGTTCCAAACTTTTCGAATTCCGTTTTCACAGCGCCAAGCACGCGCCAGACCTCGCCGCTGCGCTTTTGAATGGCAAATGTGCGAAAGCCCATCTGCAAGCTGTTGAGCAACGCCGCCATCGTGGATGGTCCCGCAATGTTGACGCGATAAGTCCGCTGCAACTCCTCTACCAGCCCCCGGTTTACAACCTCCGCATACAAGCCCTCAAACGGCAGGAAGAGTATTGCAAATTCCGTTGTGTTCGGCGGGTCAATATATTTGTCACGGATATCCTTCGCCTCTCTTCGAATCTGCGCGGACAATGCCGCTACTGCGGCGTTCACCGCCTCCGCAGAACCCAGCGCATAGGCGTCCTGCAAATTGCCGAATAAATCGCCCGGAAACTTGCTGTCAATCGGAAGATACACGCCCTGCCCGTCCTCCGCCGGCAGCTTTACGGCAAATTCTACGCGGTCGCGGCTGCCTGCTTTCGTTGCAACGTTGACGTCGTATTGCTCTTTGCTGAGGATCTCCTCCAGTATCGCGCCAAGCTGGATTTCTCCGAGGATGCCGCGCGTCTTTACGTTCGACAGGACTTTTTTTAAGTCGCCTACGCCGTTTGCAAGCGTCTGCATCTCCCCCAGGCCCTTGTATACCTGCTCCAGGCGTTCGTTAACCAGAGAAAAGCTTTCTCCCAGCCTTTTATTCAGGGTTTGATGCAGGTTTTCATCCACGGTTTTACGCATCTCATCCAGCTTGCTGGCATTCTCCTGCCGCATGCTGCTAAGCCCCTGGTAGAGGGTATCCCGCATACGGTCAACCTTCTGGTCGTTAGCCGTCAATCTTTCGCTCAGCACATCACTTAAGTGCCGTATGCGCCCATCCTGCCCCTGCAAGGCAGTATCAATGCGCTGCCCCAAGGCTTCCGTCCGGCTCATATCACTTTGCTGACCGCTGTGCAGTAAATTCTGGATAGCCAGCATGTCCTGGCCGTAGCTTGATGAAAGCCTGTACTCCATATCGCGCAAGGCCTGCTCCGTGTAATCCAGCACGATTTCTTCACTTTTTTCTTGCAGGCGCGGCAAGTTTTCCGTCAGACTGCGCAGTTCACGACGCTGCATCAGGGCAAAAACAAACAACAAAACAGCCAGCAGCAACAGGGCTGCCAGCAGAATAAAAAGCAGATAATTTGTGTCAGGCATGGGCTTTCCCCTGCCGCCAGTGTTTGTAGCACAGGCCGATATAGCGAATTTTTTGCTGGTTATCAATCAATACCTGTTCACCCTCCTTGATAACCTTGCCATTTCCATCGATGCGGGTATTCATGGTTGCTTTCTTTCCGCACCAACAAAGACCGCCCGGCACCTCCATGATATCCTCCGCCAGGCGGAACAAGGCATCCGAGCCAGGGAAAAAATTGCCTTGAAAGTCGGTTTTCAGACCATAACAGAATATTTCTAAGTTATCCGACATGTCGGCCAGCTCTGTCACCTGCTCAGGGGAAAGAAATTGCGCCTCATCAACCAGCACAAACTGAAAATCATTATGGGCATTTTGCACAGCCAGCCACATCAGCTGCTCCTTCACGCTGTGGTGGGGCTGCAAAACCACCTCTGCCTTGGCTTCAAGGCCAGCGCGGGAATAGACCACATCCACCCCGGCACGGGTATCGATGGCTGGCTTCACCAAGGCGACCTTGATACCAAGCTGCTGCAGATTATAGCGCTGCATCAGCAGCTGTGCAGTTTTGCTTGAGCCCATCACACCATAATAGAAGTGCAGCATCAGATTTCCCGTCTCCCTTCCAGGGCTTTGGATAGCGTCACCTCATCGGCATACTCAAGATCGCTGCCAACGGGTACACCATGGGCAATGCGGGTAACCCGTACACCCATCGGCTTTATCAACCGCGCGAGGTAGGAGGCGGTTGCCTCGCCTTCGATATCCGGGTTGGTGGCAACAATGACCTCTTCTACTGTGCCATCGGCCAGGCGGGCCAGCAGTTCCCTGATTCGGATGTCGTTGGGGCCAATGTTGTCAAGGGGTGATAAAACACCATGAAGGACATGGTAGGTGCCATGGTAATCGTGTATACGCTCCATGGCGGCTACATCCCGGGGGTCGCGTACAACGCAAATAATAGCTTTCTCTCTGCCATCATCAGCACAAACCGGGCACAACTCCTCTTGGGTATAGTTGCCGCATACATCACAAAAACGGATGGTTTGCCGCCCTTCCCAGAGGGCTTCCGACAGCCGGTGCACATCCTCCTTGGGCATGGAGACAATGTGATAGGCCAGGCGCTGCGCTGACTTACGGCCAATGCCGGGCAGCTTGGCAAGCTCTGCAGCCATCACATCAATCGGATTTACTTGGGATGGCATCTTAGAACATACCGCCCATTCCGCCAGGGGCCATAGCGCCCATGGTCTTCTCTCTGTCTTCGTCGCTAAGGCGCATGGCTTCGTTGATGGCAGCCATCACCAAATCCTCCAGCATTTCCACGTCGTCAGGATCCACCGCCTCAGGCTTGATGGTAACCTCCAGCACCTGGTGTTTACCGTCCACCTTGCAAAAAACCATACCGCCGCCAGAAGACGCTTCGTAGGTTTTCGCTTCCAATTCTTCCTGGGCCTTGGCAAGCTGCTCCTGCATTTTTTGCGCCTGACGCATCAATTGTTGCATGTTGGCACCGCCGCCAAACCCACCAAACTGTTTCTTTGCCATGATAAACCTCCGTTATAAATATTTTCGTATAAAAGAATGCACCTTGTTCGCATACTCCTCGCCGCCCACCGGCAAGGACTGTACATGACCCGCACCTTCGACGGAATACTGTTCCTTAGGCCCTGGATGCGCGTCATACAAATCCGGCATCATATCGTAGGGAATAAAGGTGTCGTCCATGCCATGTATAAACATCATAGGAACCGTGCATTCAGGCAGCAGGCTGATGGGGGATGCATCAGCCATATTGTACCCCGCCCGGGACTTGATGATCGGGTCAGAAATCCAGGTCAGCAAAGGGTACAGAAAGGGTGGCACCCAGCGTGCGCGGGAGCTCACGAAACTGTTCACCTCATCCAGCATGCTGGTAAAACCGGCGTCCTCCACAGCGCATCGTACATCCTCCGGATACAGGCATGCGGTCATCATCGCCGTTGCAGCCCCCATGCTCCGGCCGTACAGCACAATTCGCTGCGCACCCTTTTGTTTAAGGACTGCCTTCCAGCCGTTGGCATCCTTTGCCTCGTTGTACCCAAAGGTAGAATATTCCCCTTCGCTGGTGCCATGGGCGCGCTGGTCGGGTACCAGCACACTCAGCCCAGCATCGTACATCAGTTTGACTTCAGGATATAAGTATTCCTTGACGTCCGTCCAGCCGGGCAGCACCAGGGCTGCATCCTGTGCATCAGGGTGCTGAAAATAAAGTCCCCGCAGCTTCAGCCCGTCGTGGGAGACGATGGATACATCCTCAGGTTGCTGGGCAACGATCCAGGCGTGTGCCCTTTGATGATAAGCATTGTCCTTATAATAATCCGGGATTGTAAACCCGGGTTTTTCAAGGGATTCAGGTTGGATGCTCTTGCGCATATGCACGCCAAATTCTACCAGATTATTGGCCATGCTAAAAACAATGGCAATTGCAATCGCCGCCATGGCAAGCAACACCCACACAACCGTCACACCTGCACCCTCCCTTCAAAACCTCATGAAGTATACCATATGGTGTTTTTCTTTTCAACGATATACACCATCTTGTGTTTTCTGTCCTTTATCGTTTTTCATACATGACATTGGTGCTAACGGCAGGATTTTGCTGACCAGAAGGCGTAAAGGACAGCTGCCCATTTTGAAGGCGGATGACTCCGGTGCTTCCTTTCACTTCTCCGCTGCTGAGCAGCGCTTTCACGATTGTACGCGTCAGGGCAGGGCCTTTGCCGCGTTGAAGCGCATTCTTCCAAAGGGTGAACTTGCACCCTTCCCGCCAGTCGGAACAGCCGAAAGCCCTGTCCGTTTCCTGCAAAGCTTTTCCGCATACCGGGCAGGGAACATCCAACTTGTTGGGAGCTTTCACCTTTCCCCTTGGGCCGCGCACCTCCCGCTCGAACTGAACATCGATTACGCTTTCTTTTGAATAACTGACAAGGTGCTGGGTCAGACGGCGTATTCCCTCCATAAAGCGCTGGGTATCCCGCTTATTTTCAGCGATTTCAGACAACGCCTTCTCCCATTTCCCAGTCATCTCGGGGGAGGCAATCTCCTGGGGTACAACGGCAATCAACTTTTCACCCTTGCGTTGTACATATCCAACCTGTATCAAGCGATCGATGATGGCAGCCCGTGTTGCAGGCGTCCCCAACCCCGACCCCTTCATCTGTTCTTTCAGCTCCTCATCCTCAATGTCCCGGCCAGCGTTTTCCATGGCGCTGAGCAAACTCGCGTCTGTATGGGGCGAGGGCGGCTTGGTGCTTTCCTTTTTAACCTTAGCGCCTTTCACAAGCCGCTCTTCATTT
>CAYPLG010000054.1:0-16836 GCA_964411535.1 uncultured Oscillospiraceae bacterium | reverse complement strand
CACGAAACGGGCGATACGTCGAGCTACGGCCTGTTCAACACGCAGGATCGCGGCAGGTTGTTCGTTGGCGCGGGCATTCCCGTGTACGAGGGACAGATTGTCGGCGAGAATGCGCGGGCCGGCGACATCGTCTGCAACGTCTGTAAAAAGAAACACGTCACCAATATGCGTGCCTCCGGAAGCGACGAAGCGTTGCGGCTTACCCCGCCCGTACAATTCACGCTCGAACAGTGTCTGGAGTTCATCGTGGACGACGAGCTTGTCGAGGTCACGCCGCTGTCCGTTCGCATGCGCAAGAAAATATTGAATAAAGAGCTGCGCATGAAGCAGGCAAACAAGCAGTAAGATTCACGCATATAAATGCACAAGAAAGTCAGGCTTTGTCTGGCTTTCTTGCCGATTAGAGGAAATACGAATGCATACACAACCGGCCGGTTACGCGCTGCGCGCATGGCAATATCTGAAAACATTTTTCAAATGGGTTTTCGTCTCTGTCGCCGTCGGGTTACTTGGCGGCGGCGCAGGTATTCTGTTTCTCTACGGCATCCGCTTCGCCGGTACCTCCTTTGACAATCTGCCCTGGCTGCTCTTTTTGCTGCCCGCCGCAGGGCTTGTGATCGTCGGCATATACCACCTGTGCCGCCTGCCGGACAGCACCGGTACCAACGAGGTGCTTGCCGCCGTTTATACGGAGAAAACGCTTCCCCCGCTGCTGGCGCCGCTGATTCTCGTCAGTACGGTGCTCACGCATCTGTTCGGCGGTTCCGCCGGACGCGAAGGCGCCGCGCTACAGCTTGGCGGAGGCATCGGCACGCTCGTAGGGCGCGCCGTGCGTTTCGACGAACGCGATATGCACCTTGTCGTGCTCACCGGCATGAGCGCAGTGTTTTCCGCGCTGTTCGGCACGCCGCTCACCGCTGCGTTCTTCGCGTTGGAGGTTGTCAGCGTCGGCGTTATGTACTATGCGGCGCTCGGCCCCTGCCTGCTCTCCGCGCTTATAGCATGCAAGCTTGCGAGCCTCGCCGGTTTTTCGCCCGTCGCCTTTTCGCTGCTTGACATGGAGTCGCTTGGCGTGCCCATTGTTGTACAATCAGTCGTTCTATCCATCCTGTGCGCGCTGCTAAGCATTCTTTTTTGCGTAACTATGCATAAAACGGCGCATCTTATGCAACGCATATTCAAAAGCGCTTATCTGCGAATCGCCGTTGGCGGCGCTGTCATTGTCCTGCTTACGCTGCTTGTCGGCTCCCGCGACTACAACGGCGTAGGCGCCGCCACCCTTGCAAAGGCGCTTTCCGGCGTCGCAAGGCCGGAGGCATTCGTATGGAAGCTTGTCTTTACCGCGATTACGCTCGGCAGCGGGTTTAAGGGCGGCGAGATCGTGCCCAGCTTTTTTGTCGGCGCGACCTTTGGCGCGACCGTTGCGCCGCTCATCGGCCTCGACCCTGCGCTGGGCGCGGCAATCGGTCTTATTGCGTTGTTTTGCGGCATTACGAACTGTCCGGTTGCCTCGCTGTTTCTCGCCATTGAAATATTCGGCGGCGCATGCATGCCGTTGTTTGGCATAACGGTTGCCGTCGCTTATGCGTTAAGCGGCAATTTTGGCGTGTATACAAAGCAGCGTCTGCTGTATTCCAAGCTGCGCGCGGAGTTCATCGACGCCACGACGCACTGACAATTACAAAGCGCTGTGTTTAGCCCCCTGCCGCGCCGCACAGGAGCCAAACACGTACCAAACGCATCCGGCAACAATCGCGCCGGAAACCGACAGCGCAACGCCTGCCGGTACATTTTGCAGTTGCTGCACAAGAAAGCTGCCCGCGTTGAACGACATATGCAGCAGAATGCCGGCAAGCAGCGTTTTGTACCGGTCCACCACGATGCAGAAGAACGCGCCCAGCACCGCAGTATAAGCAATCCATAGAATCTGTCCATGCATCAGACCGAACACAACGGAGGAAATCGCGACGGCAAGCCATTTTGGCATCGCGGTTTTCAGGTTCCCGTACACAAGCCCGCGAAAAAGCGTCTCCTCCGTAACCGGCGCAAGCACGGCCAGAATCAGGATCGACAGTACGCCATATCCGCCAAGCAGCACCTCGCTCGACGCTTCAATATACCCTTGCAGCACAGCGTCCGGCAGCATGGAAATCAAGGACGTAAGCAATACGTTAAGCGCCGCGCCCAGCGGAAGCAGCGGCAGTAGCGCAGCTATCCGCGTTCGCCGCAGTCCGACGGACGGCAGCAGCGGACGGCGCATAATTATGAGAATCAGCGCGAAAGCGCCAAGCGACAGCAAATCGATTACCCCGGTAAGCAGCTCCCCGCGCGCCGTTACCGTCCGCAAAACGGTTTCCGTCAGCTCGCCTATGCTCCCGGCGCCCTGCGTCAATACGGTTCCGATTGCCGTAATCAGCACATACGCAATTGTCACAAAAAACTGTACGGCAAAATAGGCGAAAAGAAACAACAGCGCCGCCCCCACGCTCCGCCAGCCTGCCCTTTTGGATGCAGGCGGCGCAGGCTCTGCGGCCATGCTGCCCGTTTGATTCGGATGCGTATGCTCCATATGCCGTATCCTTCCCGTTACTCTGCCGTTCCGCTTTCGTTGTGCCCATGGCGGTAAAGCTGCCGGTTGTCCAGCGCCCACTGCCGCTCCGAAAAGCCGCCCACCTGCACGCCGTCAAGCGCACTGTACATCTCGTACAAGCGGCTGTCCAGCAGGTCCATCTCGGCCAGCACCTCCGCCTCCGGGAACATCGGGAAGCGCGGGCTGCCAAATTCCGCCTGTCCATGATGGCTAAGCAGCATGTGCTCAACAAGCATCGCCGTGCGCTCCGGCACGCCGAGCAGCTCCGCCGCCGCCGCAACCCGGCTTACGCCGATGCTGATATGCCCGATGAGCTGCCCCGGCGCGGTGTATGCGCCCGCAAGCCCAAGCGCGCCCGTCTGCAACTCGTCCAGCTTGCCGATATCGTGCAGAATCGCCCCCGCATAAACAAGGTCGCTGTCAAGCGCGGGATAAACCGCAATCACGCCGCGCGCAAGCTGCGTAATCGTCCATGTATGGTGCAGCAGCCCTCCGCGCGTAGCATGATGCAGCTTGACCGCCGCAGGGAAGACCAGCAAACGCTCCCGGTTTTCCTTCATCATGTACTGCACAAGCCGTCGTAAATCATCATCGCGAAAGTTTTCCGCAAGGGTATACAGCTCGTCATACAGCCACGCAGGGTCAAACGGCGCGCAGGGCAAGAGCTTCCCCATATCCACGTCGTCCTCCGGCGTAACGTGCCGGATGCGTTCGATCTTAAGCTGTTCCGCGTCCTTCCAAAGCGTTACGCTCCCCCGGATCTTAATCACGTCCTCCGCCTCATAAACGCCGGTCACACCGCGATTATAATCCCAATACTTGGCCACGCATTCCCCTTCGCAGTCGGCAAGCAGCATGTCGAGATACTCCGCGCCCTTGACATTGGTCTTGATTTCCACGCTTTTGATGATGCAAAATCCCTCAACGGTCGTCCCCGTCGTTTCATTCAGTAGTCGCATACGGCTCATTTTGCTAATCCTCCCGGCTCTTCTATCGGTCTTATCCGCCACAGGGCGCTTTCCCGCAGGCCGCTGATTCTTTTTTAAATAAAGAAGCGGTAACCCTTTGCCAGTATACCATACCTGTGCTAAAATTGCAGAATATGATTATGAATTCTGTAACCTATGACTGTGTCGTAATCGGCAGCGGCCACGCGGGCGTGGAGGCGGCTTTGGCCTGCGCGCGCATGGGCCAAAACACACTGCTGCTAACGCTCAACCTGGATTCCATCGGGCTCATGCCCTGCAACCCCGCTATCGGCGGTACCGGCAAGGGACACCTTGTACGCGAAATTGACGCCATGGGCGGCGAAATGGGTCTGGCTGCGGATGATACGCTCATCCAGATGCGTATGCTCAACACGGGCAAGGGCCCGGCTGTGCACTCCCTGCGCGCGCAGATGGACAAGCGCCGCTATCACGAGCGCATCAAGCGTACGCTCGAAAACACGGAACGCCTTACGCTCCGGCAGGGCGAAGTAACGCGCATCGAAACGCATGCGGGCCGTGTTTCCGGCGTGGTCACCGCGGAAGGGCTATCCTACGCCTGCCGCGCGGCTGTCGTATGCACGGGCGTATACTTAAGCAGCCGCATTCTCATCGGCGACTATTCCAAGGACAGCGGCCCGGCCGGTCTCGGCCGCAGCGAAGCGCTAAGCGGTGCGCTTACGGATCTCGGCATCCCCCTCCGTCGGTTCAAAACCGGCACGCCTGCGCGCGTAAACCGGAATTCTCTCGATTTCTCCGAAATGGAGCGGCAGGACGGCGACGTGCCGACGCCTGCGTTCTCTTTCCTAAACGGCCGGCTTACGCTCGATCAAACGCCCTGCTACCTTACCTACACGAATGCGGACACGCATCGCATAATCCTGGACAACCTCTCTCGCTCCCCGATGTACAGCGGCAAAATTCACGCAACCGGCACGCGCTATTGCCCGTCCATTGAGGATAAGATCGTACGCTTTGCGGACAAGGACCGCCACCAGATTTTTATTGAACCGGAAGGGCTCTCCACAAGCGAAATGTATGTGCAGGGCATGTCCACAAGCCTGCCGGCCGACGTACAGGTCGCTATGCTGCGCACCATGCCGGGGCTTCGGCATTGCGAGGTCATGCGTTTAGGCTACGCCATCGAGTACGATTGCCTTGACCCGCTTGTGCTCGACCACGCGCTCGCCGTGCGCAGCGTGCCGGGGCTTTACACCGCGGGGCAGTTGAACGGCAGCTCCGGCTATGAGGAAGCCGCCGCGCAGGGGTTCTTGGCGGGCGTCAACGCCGCACTGTACTGCCGCGGGGAAGCGCCGTTCACGCTTGCGCGCGACGAAGCCTACCTCGGCGTACTAGTCGACGACCTTACCATCAAGGGCACACCGGAGCCCTATCGCATGATGACCTCCCGCTGCGAATACCGCCTGCTGCTGCGGCAGGATAACGCCGATATCCGCCTCACCGAAATGGCGCGCCGGACGGGCTTGATCAGCGACGCACGTTATGACGCGCTCATGAAAAAACGTACCCGCACGGAGGCTGCGCTTGCCGCGCTTGCCGCCGTTGCGCCGCCCTCTCGGGCGCTCTCCGCGCTTTTAACCAGCAAGGGTGAGACGGTTCCGCACGGCGGCATACGGCTGTTCGACCTGTTGAAGCGGCCCGGCGTATCCTATACGGATCTGCTTTCCATTACGGAGAACCTGCCGCCGCTCGATTGGGAGATTACCGAGCAGGTGGAGGTATTGGCCCGCTACGACGGATACATGCAAAAGCAGCAGGATTCCGTGCGCCGCGCACGCGAGCTGGAGAATACGCCGCTTCCGTCCGATATCGACTACCTGGCCCTCGAAGGGCTCCGGCTGGAAGCGCGGCAGAAGCTTGCTGCAAGAAAGCCCGAAAACATCGGACAGGCTGCGCGCATTTCCGGCGTCACGCCTGCGGATATCAATGTTTTGCTCATCTATGAGAAGCGGGGATTTACCAAATGAACGAACCAACTGCAATGGAATATAAGCCGTCCGAACGTCTCGGCGCGCTGTGCCCCCAACTAACGGCAGCCCAGCTTGACATGTTCGACACGTACGCCGCCATGCTGCTCGACTGGAACACGCGCATGAACCTTACCGCAATAACGGACATTACGGAAATTGCGGAGAAGCACTTCTGCGACTCGCTTGCCGCCGTATCCCTGCTGCCGGAGAGCGCATCCGTCATCGACGTCGGAACCGGCGCGGGTTTCCCCGGCATACCGCTATGCATTGCGCGTCCCGATATTCGCATAACGCTGCTTGACGGGCTTAATAAGCGCATCACCTTTCTCAACGCCGTGCTCGACAAGCTTGGCCTACAGGCCGACTGCGTGCATATGCGCGCGGAGGATGCGGGACAGGACGCGCGTTATCGCGGCAAGTTTGACGTCACCGTTACGCGCGCCGTCGCGAGCCTTCCGGTGCTTATCGAGCTGACGGTGCCGCTGCTCACCACGGGCGGTATATCCATCGCGTACAAAGGCGACGCAGCGGAGGAACTCATACAGAGCAAAGGCGCGCTGCACCTGCTGCACAGCAGCGCAACAACCGTTACGGTGCCCGCCGCCTACGGCAAGCGGACGCTCGTTCGCATCGAGAAGATGGCGCCTACGCCGAAAGCCTATCCGCGCCGCGCCGGTACGCCGGAAAAGAAACCTCTTTAGCCGTAAAACTATATAGTTTTACACTTTTTATACTTTCTCTTTTTCACAAAGGAGAAAGTATGTTGCTTTATTTATCACTTCCGGGTATAATACATTTTGATAATGGGGGGAAATCGGGATAGTCCCGTTTGGGGATGGTCCCTGTTAATATGGTTTACATTGCACAACAAGAAAGGAAGTAGCATCATGAACATCACCGAATACGTCGAATCGCTGGGTATTGTCGCCCCCAAAGCCGTCTATCGCAATCTTTCACCCGCAAAGCTGACCGAGCACGCGCTCGAACGCGGCGAGGGCAAGCTTAGCGAGACCGGCGCGCTGGTTGTTTACACCGGAAAATACACCGGCCGCTCCCCGGATGACCGCTTTATCGTCGACGAAGGCGAAGCGCACACCGAGATCAACTGGAACAAGAACAACGTCGCCATCACACGCGAAAAGGCCGACGCCATCTTCAACAAGCTTACGGCGTATATGCAGCACCGCGACGTGTTCGTATTCGACGGCTTTGCCGGTGCGGACACAAACTATGCTTTGCCCGTACGCGTCATTACGGAACTTGCAAGCGAGAACCTGTTTATCCACCAGCTGCTTGTCCGCCCGACGCAGGAGCAGCTTGACAGCTTCGTACCGGGCTTTACGGTCGTCGCTTGCCCCGGCTTTAAGTGCGTGCCGGAGATCGACGGCGTGCATTCGGAAGCGGCCATCGTGCTCGACTTTACGAAAAAGCTCGTGTTCATCGCCGGTTCGCAGTATGCAGGCGAAATCAAGAAGGGCATCTTCACCGTTATGAATTACCTCCTGCCGAAGCAGGGCGTGCTGCCCATGCACTGCTCCGCCAATATCGGTCACGAGGGCGACTCCGCGCTGTTCTTCGGCCTCTCCGGCACCGGCAAGACCACGCTTTCCGCAGACCCGAACCGCAAGCTTGTCGGCGACGACGAGCACGGTTGGACCAAGGACGGCATCTTCAACTTTGAGGGCGGCTGCTATGCAAAATGCATCAACCTTTCCGAAGAGAACGAGCCGCAGATCTGGAACGCCATCAAGTTCGGCGCTCTCGTGGAAAACGTCGTCATGGACGAGGAAACCCGTCGCCTGGATTACAACGACGGCTCCGTCACGGAGAATACCCGCGTAGGATACCCCGTCGAGTATATCCCGAACTGCGTCATCCCCGGCGTAGGCGGCCAGCCCAAGACGGTCGTGTTCCTCACCGCGGACGCGTTCGGCGTGCTCCCGCCCATCAGCAAGCTGGACAAGGACGCCGCCATGTATCACTTCGTATCCGGCTATACGAGCAAGCTCGCCGGTACGGAGCGCGGCATCACCGAACCGACCACCACGTTCTCCACGCTCTTCGGCGCGCCGTTCATGCCGCGCAAGGCTTCGACCTATGCGGAGATGCTTGGCGAGCGCATCGATACCTATAACGCCAACGTCTTCATGGTCAACACCGGCTGGTGCGGCCACAAGGCCGGCGACGGCAAGCGCATGAGCCTTAAGTACACCCGCGCCATGCTGACCGCCGCCCTGACGGGCCAGCTCGACAACGTTGAGTTTACGCGCGACCCGATCTTCAACGTTCTGGTACCCAAGACCTGCCCGAACGTACCGGATGAAATTCTTTCCCCGCGCGAAATGTGGGCGAAGGAAGCCGGCGAGGCCGAGTACGAAAAGACCGCGCGCGATCTGGCCGCCCGTTTCGAAAAGAACTTCGAAAAGTACGACCACATGCCGCAGAACATCGTAAACGCCGGCCCGAAGGCCAAGTAACATCGCATAATGCACCCGAATCGGCGGAATGGCAGCATCGTTCCGCCGATTCTGTTATTACGGAGGACGCCGCATGGAATCCGTTTTTGATAATCGCACCCCGTTTGTACGGCTCGTCGCAATCCTGCTGACGGCGCTGTTTGTCCTGTCGCTTGTTCCCATCCTTGCCGCCGCGCGCTATGCCGCGCCGGAGAGCGACGACCTGCTCTACGGGCAGGATGCGCACGATGCGCTGGCGCAGTCCCCCACGCTTTCCGCACTGCTAGGCGAAGCCGCCGCGAAGGTCGCCCACCATCATCAGGTCGCACACGGCCGCTATGCCAACACCTTCTTGGGCGCAGCGTTTTTAGGCGCATTCGGCATCGACCATTACTGGAGCGTTCCGGTGCTTATGCTGCTCATGCTCATTATGGGAACCATGCTGTTCTCCTACGCGCTGCTTGTCCGCGTGTTGCATGCGGACAAATGGACGTGGCTTGCCATCTCCTCGTTTGTTCTGCTGTTTTGCGTACAGCTGCTCCCCTCCCCGGCGGAGGGCCTCTTCTGGTTCTGCGGCGGTCTTGGGTACACGCTGTACTACAGCGTATCGCTGGTTCTTCTTTCCCTTCTGCTGTTCACAATGACCGGCAGGAGCCGGGCAAGGCGGATTGTCTGCGGTCTGCTTGCTGTGCTGCTCTCCGCAATCGTTGCGGGATTGGGTTTTACCGTCATGCTGATACTCGCCGCGGCAATGCTTGGCTATATCGTGCTGGCGATAACAAAAAAGCGCTGGGATATGTGCGTCATCGGCATACTTACGCTCGCCGTATTCGCCGCGGGCACAATTATTCAGCTTACCGCGCCCGCCACGGCAGTGCGCGCAGCCTGGGAGCAGGAGATGTACGGCTACACGCCGTCCGGCCCCGTCAAAGCGGTTCTGCTTTCCTTCCTCTATGCGCTGTGCACGTTGCTTCACCGTGTCGACGGCGGCATGCTCCTTTTTATCGCACTGGTTGCGTTGCTGCTGGCGCCTTATCTTCAGGAAAGCGGATACCGGTTCCGGATGCCGCTTCTCGTCCTTGCCGCCTCCTTCTGCCTGTACGCCACGATGTTTACGGCAAGCCTGTACTCGACCTCCTCCATGGGGCCGTACCGGCAATGGAACGTGATGTATTTTGCGATGTTTCCGTTCTTTGGCGTAAATGCCGCGTACTGTACGGGATGGTGCCTCCGCCGCATGGAGAAGTGTCCCGACGGCGAACCGCGCTGGCAAAGGCTTCGCGCCCGGACGAACCATCTGCTTAAGCACCGGCTTGCGGCCGTTCTGGTTATGGCCTGTCTGATGCTAAGCAGCGTCATCATAAACGGCGTATATGAAACCACGTCCGTTGCCGCGCTGCGGGAGGTGCTTAACGGCTCGGCGCAGGCGCGCTATACGGCATATACGCAGGAGCGGTTCGATGCGCAAGCGCCCGCGGAGCGCGACGCGTCCAGATTATATCTGTATTAAACCGTCATGCCAGAATCCGGTATGGACAAATACCGCATAACCGCATAAACTATAGTAGGTAAATTCCGACGGTTGGGCGCTTATCCCGACCGCCTTTTTGAGAGGGAACAGCATCATGGCGCAAACAAAGCGAATCGTATTCACCGGCGGCGGTACAGCGGGGCACGTTACGCCCAATATCGCGCTCATTGAAAAACTCTCCGGCGACGGCTGGGATATCCACTATATCGGAACGGAATCCGGTATGGAGCGCGATCTGATCGGCGCCATTCCGAACGTAACCTATCACACGATTTCCTCCGGCAAACTGCGCCGGTACCATTCCTGGCAGAATTTTCTGGACCCGTTTCGTGTGCTCAAGGGCGTGGGACAATCGCAAAAAATCTTAAAAAAGCTGCATCCGGACGTTGTGTTCAGCAAGGGCGGCTTCGTCTCCGTCCCGGTCGTTATTGCAGCTGGCAAGGTGCCCGTCGTCGCGCACGAAAGCGATTACACGCCCGGCCTTGCCAACCGCATCGCCAGCCTTTTTACGGACACCATCTGCTGCACGTTTGAGGATACGCTCTCCCGCGTGCCTGGCCACAAGGGCGTTTTTACCGGCACGCCGATCCGCCCGGAGCTTTACAAGGGCGACCGTGCCCGTGCGCTTTCCTTTACGGGATTCTCCGGCAGCAAACCCGTACTGCTCGCCATGGGCGGCAGCCTCGGCGCGCAGCGTCTCAACGAACTGCTGCGCGGCGCATTGCCGGAATTGACAAACCGGTATGACGTCGTGCATCTTTGCGGCCACGGCAAGCTTGACGAAAGCCTCCGCCGTGACGGCTATGTGCAGTATGAGTACATCGACGCGGAGCTGCCCGATTTGCTTGCCCTTGCCGACGTCGTGCTCTCCCGCGCGGGCGCGAACGCCGTCTTTGAGCTGCTTGCGCTCAACAAGCCCGCCGTGCTGGTGCCGCTCACCACAAAATCCACCCGCGGCGACCAATTGCTAAACGCCGCCTACTTCGAAAAGAAGGGATACGCAAGGCAGTTGAATCAGGACACCGCCACAACGGAAACGCTGGTCGCGGAAATCGACGCGCTGTATCGCAACCGCGCTGCCTACATTCGCACGATGGAGCTGGACACCCGCTCCGACGGTACGGATACCATACTGGCGCTTATCAGAAACGCGGCAAAAGCATGACAGAAGCATATATTGCCGAACTGTATGATGCATCCACGGCGGCGGGCGCGCTCTCCGAGCTGACCGCACTGGCCGGTACGAAGGCGGAACGCGAACGCATTGACGCGCTGCTGCCCGACCGCACCATCCTGCACACGCTTCTTTCCGCCAGCGCGCCAAAGATTCGAAAGAACGCAGCGCGGCTTATCGGCGCGCTCATGCATACTGCGGACGCAGACGCGCTCATCCATGCGCTGCACGCGGAAACCACGCTGTTCACCGTTCCGTCCATCCTGCTTGCATTAGGCAACGTCGGCGGAAGCGAGGCGCGCGCAGCAGTCGCCGCCTATGCCATACCGGACCCGGCCGACGAAACGCAGGCAAAGCACTGCCGTGAAATCGCAGCGGCGCGCGACAAAGCGCTATCCAAACTCAGCGCGGACGAGCCTCTGCCGGTCTACACGCTCACCGCCCCGCGCACCGTGCTGCTGGTCGCGCCGGACGGCTTTTCCGATATACTCCAAAGCGAGCTTACCGCGCTTGGCTATACGCCCGTATCCCACCCGCGCGGCGCATATGTTACGACGGACAACCTGCAAAAGCTCTTTCGTGCGCGCTGCTTCACCATGCTGCTTCTTCCGCTTGCCAGCGACGTGCCCGTGAACGCGGAGGCTATCGCCGCCGTTGCCGCGCCTGCGTTAACCCTGCCTTATCGTATCGAGCTTACCGGTTATGTAGGCGACCGCCGGGCTTTCATCCGCTCGCTAACCGCGCTGCTGCCCGCCGGCAACGCCCCGTCGCACTACGCGCTGGAGCTTACCATCGAGTGCCGAAGCGACGCGTGCGACATATACCTGCGCCCGGCGAGCATTCCGGACGGGCGGCTCTCCTATCGCAAAAGGGCGATTGCCGCGTCCATTGCGCCCGCGACGGCTGCATGCCTTGCGCGCCTCGCTGCGGATACCTTTCGGCAAACGGGAGCGACGCACGCGCCAAATGCGTTTGACCCGTTCTGCGGCAGCGCCACGCTGCTTATCGAGCTTGACAAGCATCAAAAATGCGCGTCGCTTTTCGGCACGGATATAAAGGCTGCCGCCCTCGACGCGGCGCGAACGAACGCTGCCGCCGCGCACATCCATGCACAGTTCATCCAAAAGGACTGCACGCGCTTTGTCCCGAAATCGCCGTTCGATATCGTGCTTTCCAATATGCCCTTCGGCAACCGTGTCGGCACGCACGAGAACAACGAACCGCTCTACCGCGACTTTGTGCGCCGCCTGCCCGGCTTCCTTACGGATTCCGGAATTGCCGTACTGTACACAGCCGAGTATCATTTGCTGCATAAGTGCATCCGGCAGGTTCCCGCGCTGACCCTGCTTTCCTCCCTGCGTACGGAGGCGGGCGGCCTGCTGCCATGGGTATTCGTGTTGCAAAAACGCGCCTGATGCGATAACATATCAAATAATGAAGTGGAATCCATTCCCTTCGCCGGAGGAAACCGCCATGCCGGAAGCTGAAACGCATCGGGAACCGGAACAGCCTGTCGCCTATTGCAAGCACGACAGCAACTGCCGCGTGCTTTCGCGGCGCCGCGCGCCCATCTGCCTTAGTAACCGTATTATGGCAGCATGGATGCTGCTTGCCATTCTCCTGCTGCTCTGCGCCAACAGCATTCTGCTAAACGACGCCGCACGACTTGCCGCCCTGCCCATGGGCGTGTTCGCGCTGCTGCTGCTCTTTGACCGCAACTGCTGCACGCACGGCCTCTTTTTGACAAGCCGAAACGATGTGCGCCTTCCTGCGCTTCTGCTGACAGCGTGCTTCTTCATTACCCTGTCGATTCCCAACCTGCTTGCCTGCCCGCTGTTTTCGAACGAGGGACTTCGCCGCGTCTGGTGGAAATACGCCCTCGCGCGCTATGCTTATCTTCTCTGGAACTATACGGGATATCTTGTAGGCTATGTTGTCGCCGTCTACGGCTGCCTCCATTGCGCGCTCCGGCTGTTTCTCTGCGCGCGCCCTGCGCCGGAAGCTTCCGCATTGGGACGCATTCGTTTTACCGGCCTGCACCCGTCCGTCCTGCCGCTTTTTGCCGTGCTTGCCGCGATTGTCTTTTCCTCGTATGAAAGCCTGTTCATCGGCGACGCGCCGAGCGTATGGTACGGCGCGCGCGACTGCCTTTGGAGCGAATGGCATACGGCGGGGTACTTTCTCTTCGTCAAGCTCTGTCAGTTGATTTGGAATTCCCAGCGCGGCGTAGTGCTTGTGCAATCGCTTGCATGTCTCTATATCGTAAACTATGCGCTCTCGCTCTATGAAGCGCGCGGCCTGTCCAAACGCGCGGGCACAGCATATATTTGGGTGGTGATCGTCGCCTTTGTGCCGCTGTATTTTTTGCAGGCGATTATAAAGGACGTCGCGTTCTCGCTGTCGCTTCTCGCATTTTCACTCGGCGTCCTCCGGCTATCCGGCGATACCGCGCCCCGCACGCGCGATTGGGTCTGGACCGGATTTTTCGGCCTTGCGGCGTGCCTGTTCCGCCACGCGGGCGCCATTCCCGTCTACTGCACGCTTCTCATCCTATGCATCCGTTTCCTCGTCCGCCGCAGCAAGGCCGTTTGGCGGACAGTTCTTTGCGCGGCTGCAATCGCCGCCTGCTCGACTTTGATCGTCCAGGTTCTGGCCTACCGTGTACTGCAATTTGAACGCAACCCCGGCTACATCATGTACAGCGCGCCTATGACCATGATCGGCGCAGTCGCGGACAGCGGCGTGGAGATTTCCGAATCGGACAAGGCCGATATGGAACGGATTATGCCCATTGAGAAATGGGCCAGCTGCTACGAACCGTACTTTGCGGACGCCATCTCCCGCCCGTACGGCCGCATTGGCGACGATGTGGAAAAGATTGCGGCGCAGAACCTTGGCGGCACGCTGCTGCGCCTGAACGCACGCTTTCTTGTTCGCTATCCCGTGATATACCTCCGGGCGTTCTTTAACCTCAATTCCCTCGCCTGGGAAATCGCCACCCCTTCCGACGGGTATGTACGCAGCTATCTTGGCTATGTGGATACGCCCATCTCCTCCTTCGTCGCGAAGCAGGGTTATGCGGAAGACGGTATCGACGCTATCGAGAAAACGCTAAAGCAGCCGGAAACGACGCAATTTAGCGGGTTTACCGCGCTCGTCAACCGCTATGCGGAGTTTTTATACGGAGTGCCGACGCTGCGTTCCCTGCTCTGGCGCGGCGGATTTGCCAATCTTACGCTTGCTTTCGCCGCCGTCGTGCTGATGAAAAAGCGCCGCGCGCAGGAGCTGATCGGGCTTATACCGGTCCTTGCCGTAACGCTGACCATGCTTTTCTCCATGCCGGCGCAGGAAGTTCGCTATATCTTCCCGAACCTGCTTACCGCTGCGTTCTACGGCGTATACGCCTTCTTCCTGCCGGGCAAGGAATAAACGCAGCCCCGTGCATATGCAAAGGAGCGGCCAACAAAACGGGCCGCTCCTTTTTGCTCCGGTTTCCCCGGCAAAATTAAAAGAAAATGTGCGTGAAAAACTGATCGACAAGCACAAGTACGCCAAGCACCGCCGTATAGATGGCAAATCCCCAAAGCTTCTTTTTCTTAATGGCGGCCAGCATAAGCTGAATGGCAAAATAGCCCGTCACCCCGGCAACGATCATCCCCGCAAGCACGCAGGTCCAGTGAATCCCGGCGACGCCCTCGCTGATTGCATCCGGAATCTCCAGCACGGCTCCGCCCAATATCGACGGGATGGACAGCAGGAAGGAGAAGTCCGCAGCCGCCTTGCGGCTCAGGCCCGCAAACAACGCGCCCGCAATCGTACTGCCGCTTCTGGACACGCCAGGCATTACGCCCACACCCTGCATGCCGCCGACGACAAGCGCATCCGTCCAGCGCATGAAGCGCAGCTTCCGCTGCTGCTTGGCGGGAATGCGGACGCTGTCGCTGATAAACAGAATAATACTTGTAACCAGGAAGCAAAAGCCAAGATAATTCCCCGCCTCCGCGTTTTCATAAAATGTCGCAAACGGCTCGATCTTTTTGAACAGCAGCGCCAGCAACACGGTCGGAACAACCGCGATAATCAGATATAGAACCGTCTTGTTAAGCGGGCTTTTCACCAGTTTCCAGACGATCTTCCAGTACACGATCATTACCGCAACAAGCGTTGCCAAATGCAGCATGACCGAAAAAAACATCTGTCCCTCCGTAATGCCAAACATGCGGGAAAGCAGTAACAGATGTCCGCTGCTGCTGATCGGCAAAAACTCACACAAGCCCTGTACCAATCCCAACAGCATTGCAATCCAAATTGTCATAGATACATTTCCTTACTCTAAAGTATATTTATCATACACTTTGCCGCGCTAGAATACAATAGAATCAAAGGCAGATTTCGGGCGAGAACAATCGCCTGCCAGCGTAAGGAGCAGAGAATATGATCGAAATCGAATACATTGCCATGAAAACGCCGGATGGACAAACCGCAGGGCACGCTCGCATACAGGGCGGGTTCGTAGACATTCGCCTCCGGAAATCTTCAAACGGACAGGCGTTGATCCTTACCGATAACGGTTACGTAAGCGGCGGCATGGATATGCGCATCCGCGCCGGCGGACATGTGACGGCCGTAGCGGTGCATACCGGCGGTCACCTTGACTGCGTAGGGTTCGCGCGGGCCGGGATGCTCACCCTCCCCGATATACGCCGCCGCATCGACGCCATTGCGGCAAAGCCCGCATCGCCGGCAGAGAAGCCCGCAACCAGCGCCCCCGCGGCGCCCGCGCCCGCAACGCCCGCGCCCGCCGAACCGCCGCTGTCGCAGCAGGAGACATTGTCAACGCCACCAGTGGAAAACGTCCAGCCGGAGGACTCGGCCGAAACTGAAGTCATCCCGATGCGCAGAAGTGCGCGCCATACACCGGCTGTCAGCGACGTCAAACTGGCGCTCGACCGCCTTGCCCAGCCCGCAGATGCGGCATTTTTCCCGTCCGAACAGGCGGAAACGCACAATGCCCCGCGCGTCCTCCCCGCCCTCCTCAACGATGCGGACGACGAGCATGCCGCGGCTTTCGCAGCGCTGCTTGCCCGTGCCGACGCCGTTTTCCATCGCATCAACGATCCTTTCAGCGACGACGACACGCCGCCGCTGCCCTTTCCCGCGCCTGCGGGCAGCGCTTCGTGTGAATCCGCGCAAGCGCCCGCTGCGGCAGGGAACGCGCCTGCATCCGCTTCCCGCGACCTGGACGCCTGGTCGCGCGCGGTGGACGATATCCTTTCCGAAACGTCCGCGCCCACCGGCCGCAGTATCGATAACCCGTTTCCGCACATCTTTCCGGATGCACGCTTCGTTCACCGCGGCGGCCTGTATGGAAATGAAACGTTGATGGGCGATTGGGCGCGCGGCGGCGAATCGTTCCGCATTACCGCCGTCCGCGGCGAATACAGCCCGCAGCCGCCGGAAACGCTGCCCGGCTTCACGCGCTACATCCGAACGCTACAGGGCGGATTCTGGGTGCGCGTAGAGGACGGCAATTTCTCCTGCGCCAAGGAAAAGTAAAATAACTTCCCCTGCCGCGTGGACAGGGGAAGTTTGGATGCGAACGTGCGTTCTATCGCAAAAGCATGTTCCCGTATTGGAGTTCCCTCCGTTTACGAACGGGTAAGCATGTCATCAATTGCCTTTGCGGCGGTTTTCCCCGCGCCCATGGCAAGGATGACCGTAGCTGCGCCGGTCACCGCGTCGCCCCCGGCGTATACGCGCTCCTTGCTGGTCTTTCCCGTTTCCTCGTCCGCGACGATGCCGCCCCATTTCTGCGTTTCCAGGCCGGGAGTGGTGTTCTTGATAAGCGGATTCGGGCTATTGCCGATGGCAACGACGACCGTTTGCACGGCAAGCGTAAACTCGCTGCCGGGCTTCACGACCGGCCTGCGGCGACCGGAAGCGTCCGGCTCGCCAAGCTCCATCTCCACGCAGGTCATGCCGCAAACGGAACCGTTTCCATCGTCCAATATCGCCGTGGGATTGTTGAGCATCTTGAAGATGACGCCCTCCTCCTTGGCATGGTGTACTTCCTCCACCCGCGCGGGCATTTCCTTTTCGCTTCTGCGG
>CAYPLG010000053.1:0-17005 GCA_964411535.1 uncultured Oscillospiraceae bacterium | reverse complement strand
TCTATCCAGCTGAGCTACAGGCGCAAGCCGCTACAGCGCGTTCCGACACATTATTATAGTCGTCGAATTGCCAGATGTCAATCCATAAATTCGGCATTTAACAAGAAAAACGGAACTCCCTGCACAACGGTAATGCCGGGAGCCCCGTCGGCTGTATGCAAAAAATTATCCTGTTGCCTGTAAACTGTGGCGGGGAATGCTATCCCTCTACGATCTTCTGCGTAGCGCTTGCGCCGATGCGCGTTGCGCCCGCGTCGATCATGGCTTTCGCCTGCTCGCGGGTGCGGATGCCGCCGCTGGCTTTGACGCCCATGGTGGAACCGACGGTTTTGCGCATGAGCGCAATGTCCGCAGCCGTCGCGCCGCCGACCGAAAAACCGGTCGACGTTTTTACAAAGGCAGCGCCGGCGCATTGCGCGGCTTCGCAGGCCTTGACCTTTTCCTCGTCCGTAAGCAGGCAGGTTTCCAGAATGACCTTGACATGCGCGGGCCTTGCGGCCGATACGACGGCGGCAATGTCGTTTTCCACGCCGAGCCAGTCTTCGGACTTGATGTAGCCGACGTTGATGACCATGTCCACTTCGTCCGCGCCGTCAAGCACGGCCTGCTTCGCCTCGGCAGCCTTGCTCGCGGTAGCCATCGCGCCGAGCGGGAACCCGACAACGCAACAGGTCAAAACGTCCGTTCCGGCAAGCTCCGCGTGCACGAGCGGCACCCAGCAGCTGTTGACGCAGACGCTTGCGGTATGGTACGCCTTTGCCTCCGCGCAGACGCGCACGATATCGTCGTGGGATGCGTTTGCCTTAAGCAGCGTATGGTCGATATAGCGGTTGATATCCTGCGTCATGCGAAATACCTCTTCAGAAGACCGGCAAAGCCTTTGCCGTGGCGGGCTTCGTCGCGCGCCATCTCGTGTACGGTGTCGTGGATGGCGTCAAGGTTTTGCGCCTTGGCGAGCTTGGCAAGCTCGGTCTTTCCCTCACAGGCGCCGAACTCCGCAGCGGTGCGCAGCTCCAGATTCTTCCTGGTGGAATCCGTGATGCATTCGCCAAGCAGCTCCGCAAAGCGGGATGCATGGTCCGCCTCCTCGAAGGCGTAGCGTTTGAACGCTTCGGCAACCTCCGGATAGCCCTCGCGGTCGGCGACGCGCGACATGGCAAGGTACATACCGACCTCCGTGCACTCGCCGGTAAAGTTCATACGGAGCCCCTCCAGGATGGCGGGGTCGACGCCGGACGCGATGCCGACGACATGCTCCGCGGCGTAGGGCTTGGCTTCTTCGGTTATTTCAACAAACTTGCTTGCGGGCGCTTTGCATTGCGGGCAGGCCTCCGGCGGCGTTTGACCGATGTGGACATAGCCGCATACCGTGCAGCGAAATTGCTTTGTCATGATGAATCTGCTCCTTTTCCAAGTGATAAGACCAGTATATCCTGTCGATTGTAAACATTCAATCACAAAAGTGGAAAACCCCTACCGCCGAAAAACGGCGTATGCTAAACTGCTCTGGAACGAAATGGATGGAGAGTATGGGGAATGAGACGATTTTTTGCCGGCCTTGTCACTGCGCTGCTGCTGCTCGTTCCGGCAACGGCGCGCGCCGCGTTTGATTACAATACGATACCGACGCCGAATATAATCGTGGTCGACGGCGACGACGTGAACCACGTATTTTACGAACGCGCTGCCGATGCGCGCGCGTTTCCGGCCAGCACGACAAAGATCATGACGTGCATGCTTGCGCTGGAATCCGGTAACCTTGACGATACCGTAACGGTCGGGCAGGAGGTTACTACCTTTACCAACTACAGCTCGCTGATGGGCCTGAAGGCTGGCGATACGGTCACCCTGCGGGATCTGGTGTACGGGCTTATGATCGTCTCCGGCAACGATGCGGCGGCGGCAATCGCCGTGCACGTAGGCGGCTCGATCGAGGGTTTCGTTTCGATGATGAATGCGAAGGCGGCGGAGCTTGGCATGAGCGGCACGAATTTTACAAATCCGCACGGCGTGCAGAGTGATTCGCATTATACGACTGCACGCGACATGGCGAAGCTTATGGCCTACGCGCTGCAAAACGAGGCGTTTTGCGAGATAGACAAGACCATCTCCTATACCGTGCCCTCCACCGGCGTTGTGCACATGACGACGAACCGCCTGCTTCGCAATGTGGAAGGCGATCCGGTGGAAACCTACTATGAATACGCCGTCGGCGGAAAGACGGGCGATACGGACGCCGCCGGGAAATGCCTTGTTGCGGTTGCGGAGCGTGAGGGCGCGCGCGTGATCATCGTTCTTTTCGGCGACAAGGTGGAGATGTACAACGACGACAAGGTATACAACAATATCGCGCGCTTCGTGAACGCGAAGAGCATCTTTGAGCACGTATTCGAAACGGAGTTTTCCGCCGTCACCGCGCAGGATTTGCAGGTGCAGACGGCGTTTTCCACGGAAATGACCGGCGGCGACCCGGCGGCCCTGCTGGACGGTTCCAAGCTGGAGATGCAGGCTGATATAACGAACCTTGCCTGCCGGCTGCGCAGCTCAGAGGCAACGAACCTGAAGGCCAATGCGGCGGCGATTACGACGGAGGTCGAGCTTGCGGGCGTGCCCATTGCCCCGATTACGCAGGGACAGGAGATGGGGCAGGTGCGCTATGTGTACCAGGGGAGGACGCTTTTTACAGCGCCGCTTACCGCGGTACGCGACGTCGGACCGGACCCGAACGCGCCGCAGTTTGGCGACACGTCAAGCGACGATCCCTTCGCGCCGACCTCCACCCCGCTGATCGACAAGGGGCACAAGAAATGGACGACAGGCGATGTGCTGCTGCTGGTGTTCGTGCTTTTGATTGTGCTTTTGATCGCGCTGATCGTCGTGTTCGTGATTACGGAGCGCAAGCGCCGGTATGAGCGCAGGCGCAGGGCGGCGAAACGGAAAAAGCGGCGGTATTGAGCGCAATCGTACAGGAAACAGAATAGAGCCGTTCCCGCAGATTACCGGGGCGGCTTTTATTATATGCATAAGTAATGGGGTTATACATGCAAAAAGCCCCGAAAAACAACGGGTTTCGCTAAAAGGCGTGGTTGCAAAAGCCTATGCCAGCAAGTATAATGCATATATTCGTGACTATGCAGGCGGGGCAGCTCTTGCTTCGATGTAACGTTATGCAGGATATTTTGGCGGAGGCACATGCACAAATGAAGAGAATTCTCGTACTGTCGGCCTACATATCGGAAACGCATGCGCGCGAGGTGCTTTCGGGCATTCGGAAGTGCGCAAGGGAGCATGCGTGCAGCGCCGTGATTTATACCTGCAAGATGCGTTACCAGGAAGGCAACCGGCATGACGCCGGTGAGTTTATGGTGTTCGACCTGCCGAAGCTGGACCGCTATGACGGCATCATTATTGCCGGAAGTACGATATTTTCGGATGAAGTTGTGCAAAGCCTTATCAAGCGGGCGGAGGAAAGCGGGCGTCCGGCGGTTTCACTGGAAAAATATTCGCCAAGTCTGATAAACGTGGCTATTGACAACAAGTCGGCCATGAAGGAACTGCTGCGGCATGTGATAACGGAGCATGGCTACAAGCGAATCAATTACATTGCGGGCGTAGCGGGCAATGTGGAGGCGCTTGACCGGTATGCCGCGTATACGGAGACGCTTGCGGAGTACGGAATTCCGTTTGAGAGCGAGCGCGTGTTTTGGGGCGACTGGCTGCGGGCGACGGGCGAGCGGGCGGTCGAGGCATTCTGGAAATCCAGCTTGCCAAAGCCGGAGGTCATCGTTTGCTCCTCGGATAAAAACGCGTTGGGGGCGCATGTGGCGCTGACCGCCATGGGCCTGCGTGTGCCGCAGGATGTCGCGTTGACGGGTTTTGACGACGATTTGGAAGCGCGCTACTACATCCCCGGCATTACGACCGTGGCAAGGGAGCCGGTGCTTGCGGGCTATCGCGCGTGCGAGGCAGTGCTTGCGGGCATGCGCGCGGAAGACCGCGGCAGGCGGATTGCAATCAATACGCATGTCGAGTGCCGCGAAAGCTGCGGCTGCAACCATCCCGTGCCGGTGGAGGAGAAGCAGTTTCGCAAGCTGTACTTTCTGGAAAAGGACCGCAACGAGAAGCTGATCAGCCGCATCGACGACATGTCGGTCGATTTAACCATGGCGTCGACGTTTGCGCAGCTGCAATCCGTGCTGCGAAAGCATGCGGGGGAGTTCGGCTGCGACGCGTTTTATGTGTCGATTTTTGACAATATTCTTTCGCCGGGTACAATTGACTTTACCAATATGGATGCGCAGCGGGACGTGCCAGCCGCAGTCAGCGGGTCGGGGCGCAGCACGCTGCTGTTTGCTTATGAGGACGGGAAATTCCTTGAAGACATTCATGTGGACGCCGACACCTATCTTGCCTCGCGCACGGGCGACGAGAAGACGCGCGGCTGCTATGTGGTCAATCCGCTGCATTTTGGCGAGATTCTTTTCGGCTGTACCGTGATAAAAAACAGCGAGCTGCCGTTTGACAGCGAGCTGTTCTATACGATGATTACGGACATCGGCAACGCGATACAAACCATCAAATGCCAGCAGCAAAAGGAAATCATGCTTGCCAAGCTGGAAAACATGTGGGGGTTCGATACGCTTACGGGCGTATATAACCGCGCGGGCTTCCATCGTTATGGCGAGCGTATCTGGCGGGAAAGCATCGCGCACCATGTAAACGCCATGTTGCTTTTTGCCGATCTGGATGGGTTGAAGCGGATCAACGACACGTTCGGGCATGACGAGGGCGACAAGTATATTCGCGCGCTGGCCGATATTTTCCGCGCCTCCCGCCGCCATGGCGAGGTCGTGATGCGGTACGGCGGCGACGAATTTGTCGTTATCGCAAGCAACGTTACGCAGGCGTATGCGGAGGAATATGTATTGGATATTCAGGAGCGTATCCGGATGTTCAATGAGGATAACGACGGGCTGACGGAGCTTTCGGCAAGCGTTGGTTATATCCTCATTACCCCGCAGGAGGGCGACGCGCTGGAGGAAGCCATCTACCGCGCGGATAAACAGATGTACAACATCAAGAAGGCGCGATAACCAGGAAGGCGCGGACGGGTTTGGAGCAGGCATGATACGAGTAATTCTATGGGACGTCGACGGCACGCTGCTGGATTTTTCAGCAGCGGAGCGAAGCGCACTTCGCGCATGCTTTTTGTCGTTCGGCCTTGGCGAATGCACGGATGCGCAGCTTGCAAGGTATTCTGCGCTTAACAAGCGCTATTGGCGGCGTTTGGAGGATGGCGAGCTGACCAAGGCAGCGCTGCTTACCGGTCGTTTCACAGACTTTTTTTCGCAGGAACAGATTGCGGACGTCGACGCGACCGCGTTCAACGAAGCGTACCAGCTTCGGCTGGGCGATACGGTTGTTTTTATTGACGGCGCATATGAAGTTATCCGGCGCCTGCGGGGACGCGTGCGGCAATACGCCGCGTCCAACGGCACGGCGACGGCACAGATGCGAAAGCTTACAAAATCCGGGCTGATCGACCTGTTCGACGGCGTGTTCATCTCCGAACAGGTAGGGGCGGAAAAGCCAAGCCGTGCATTTTTTGACGCAGTGTTGGGAAATGTCGGCGACTGTGCCGCAAGCGAGGTTATGATCGTCGGGGACTCGCTGACGAGCGATATGCGCGGCGGCAATGCTGCCGGGATTATCTGTTGCTGGTACAATCCGGATTGTGCGCCCGTGCCCGACGGGCTTCGGATCGATGCGTCAATAACAAGCCTTCGCCAGGTGGAAGGAATATTGGATAAAGTCAACTAAATTGGAAGCCATGGATGGACGCAGCCGGGCGTTGCCGGTTAGCGTTTGCTTACTGCCAGGCTGCGCCGGGCGTAACGCCGTAAATGCGTTCCGCCGTACCGTGCAGAATGCTGGCAAGCTCGTCCTCTGTCAGACCCAATGCGCGGAGCGCGGAAAGCTCCGGTGCGCCTTCCCACATGGGATAGTCCGTGCCGAAGCAGACACGGTCCGCGCCAAACGCGCGAATGAGCCGCTTCGACGTTTCCGGCGCGACCAGTTGCAGGGTAGAGGAACAGTCCGCATATAGGTTCGGATATTCATATAGCTGCGCGGCTTCCACCCGGTCCCAAACGGTATAGCCGCTCAGATGTGCGCCGACAAGCGTCAGGTTCGGAAAGTCCGCCAGTACGCGCGCGGCGCGGTTCGGGTTCGTAAAATCGTATCGCGAGTCCCCCAGATGGCAGCAGACGGGCAGCCTTCCTTCGCAAAGCGCATAGATGCGATAGAAGCCGGGGCTATCCATCGGCATCTGCAAAAAATCGGGATGCAGCTTCACGCCGTGCAGGCCAAGCGAGACAATCGTCGCAAAATCGGCGGCGGGGTCCGCGCTTTGCGGATGCATGGTTCCCAACGCGGAGATGTGGTCGGGATATTCGCGCACGGCTTCCGCCAGAAAGCGATTGATGGACGATACCTGATGCGGGGTCGTGGCAACGGAGCTCACCACAGCGCGGCCAACGCCGGTTTGGCGCATGGCGGCAAGCAGCGTGGAAAGCCGCCCGTCATAGTACATCCCGTAATACTGATAGAAATCGCCGATGCTTTGGGCCGCATGCTCGGCGATGGCGTCCGGGTAAATATGTGCATGGGCATCGATAATTGGGATCAATGTTCGGTCTCCTTCGATAGGCGCGTTGTCTGCGGTATCGAAACGGATGGTAACACGCAAAGGCTTTCGCTGTCAAGGCTGTGCAACGCTATGCGCGGCGTGGCCGGGATTGCCTGTCGCGCGCGGCGGCCGGAAGCTATCCGGCTGCATTTGCCCGCATAAAAAGGCGGCGTTGCCGGATTGCCGGGCGCGCCGCTTTCCTATATACTGAACGTAACCATACAGAAGGGCGGAATGAACGATGGACTGTAAGCAGCAGGCACAAGCGCTCGTTGCGAAGATGACGCTTTCCGAAAAGGCGTCGCTGTGCTCCGGGGCGGATTTCTGGCGGCTGAAAAGCGTGCCGCGCGTGGGGATACCGGAAAACATTCTTGTTACCGACGGCCCGCACGGGCTTCGCAAGCAGACGGCGGGCGCGGATCAGCTGGGCCTTAACGATAGCGTTCCTTCGACGTGCTTTCCAGCGGCGTGCCTGACGGCATGCTCGTTCGACCGGGCGCTGTTAATGGAGATTGGCAAAGCCATTGGCGAGGAGTGCCGGCAGGAGGACGTCGCGGTTGTGCTTGGCCCCGGCGTAAACATCAAAAGAAGCCCGCTATGCGGACGGAACTTTGAGTATTTCTCCGAGGACCCGCTGCTTGCCGGAGAGCTTGCCGCCGCGTTTATCGAGGGTGTGCAGTCGCAGAATGTCGGCACGTCGCTTAAGCATTTTGCGGCCAACAACCAGGAGAAGCTGCGCATGACGATAGAGTCGGTCGTGGACGAACGCGCGCTGCGGGAAATCTATCTTTCCGCGTTTGAAACGGCGGTGAAGCAGGCGCAGCCATGGACCGTGATGTGCTCCTACAACCGGCTGCGGGGCGAGTACGCAAGCGACAACCGTTGGCTTTTGACGGATGTTTTGCGTGGCGAATGGGGGTTTGACGACCTTGTCGTAAGCGACTGGGGCGCAACCAACGACCGCGTTGCCGGGGTGCGCGCGGGGATGGATCTCGAAATGCCGGCGGTAAGCGGCGATAACGACGAGGCGGTTGGCGCCGCGGTGGAGCGCGGCCAGCTGCCGGAGGCGATGCTGGACACGGACGCATGCCGGGTGACGGAGCTTATCGTAAAGGCGCGCGCGCGGGAACACATGACGTACAGCATAGACACGCATCACGCGCTGGCGCGCCGCGCAGCCGCGGAGTCCGCCGTGCTGCTGAAAAACGAAGGTTCGCTGCTGCCGCTTTCTTCGGATATGCAGATTGCGATTATCGGCGCGTTTGCCGAAACGCCGCGCTACCAGGGCGCGGGCAGCTCGAAAATCAATCCGCACCGCGTGGACAGCGCGCTTGCCGCGTTTACGGAAGCGGGCGTACAATTCGAGTATGCAAAGGGATACGACCTTGCCACCGACGCGCCGGATGAGGCGCGGATAGCGGAGGCCTGCGCGCTTGCGCGCGGCAAGGACGCGGCGGTCATATTCGCGGGCTTGCCGGACCGCTATGAATCCGAGGGCTTTGACCGCGCGCATATCGACATGCCGGAGGGGCACGTTGCGCTGATTGAACGGGTGGCGGCCGTGAACCCCAATACAGTGGTCGTGCTGATGTGCGGCTCCGTTGTCGCGCTTCCCTGGGCGGAGCGGGTGCGCGCAATTCTGCTGTCCTACCTGGGCGGGCAGGCGGTTTGCACGGCGGTGACCGACCTGCTGCTAGGGCGGGTCAACCCTTCCGGCAAGCTTGCGGAAAGCTGGTGCCGTCAGCTTTCGGACAACCCCTCCTATGCATACTTTCCCGGCGATTCGCGCACGGTGGAGTATCGCGAGAGCATATTTGTCGGGTACCGCTACTATGACGCTGCGAATGTGGACGTGCGCTATCCGTTCGGCTACGGGCTTTCGTATACGACGTTTGCATATGACAATCTCTCGCTGGACAGAAAGGCGATGCGCGATTCGGAAACGCTGACCGTTTCCTTCGACGTTACGAACACGGGCGAACGTGCCGGTGCGGAGATTGCGGAGCTGTATGTCGCGTTGCAGGGGGAAAGCGCAATATTCCGGCCCGTGCAGGCGCTGTGCGCGTTCGACAAGGTATGGCTCGCCCCCGGCGAGACAAAGCGCGTGACGATGCCCCTTGCCCGCCGCGCTTTTCAATACTACAACGTGGCGGTGCATGACTGGGCGACGGAAAGCGGTACGTACGAAATCCGTATCGGCGCGTCAAGCCGGGATATCCGGCTATGCGAAACCGTGCTGGTGACGGCGGAGCGCCCCGTTGCCGCGCCGGACTACCGCAAGGCCGCGCCGTGCTATTACGACCTGTCAAACGGGATATGCAACGTGCCGGACGAGGCGTTTGCCGCACTGTATGGCGGGCCGCTGCCGCCAAGGCAGATGCAGCCGGGCGAGCCGCATACGGTCAATTCGACCTTGCGCGAGATCCAGAATCGCTGGCTTGGCCGAAGGCTTGCCGCCATAGTGCGAAAGAAAGCCGCAGGCATGTTCGGTGACGAAACGGACATGCACCTGATGGTTTCCAACGTGATAAACGACGCGCCGCTGCGCATGATGCTGATGGCCGGAAACGGAATGGTTACGCCGCGCATGCTTGCCGGGCTGGTCGATCTGTTGAACCGCAAGCCGCTTTCCGGGCTGCAAAAGCTTGTAGGCAAGGGAAAATAGGCCCGCCGGCTTGCAGCCGCGGCGCCGGTCATATTCGGCAAACAGGGTGTTCTGAAGAAGGGGCGCGCCAGGCACGTTTTCGTGCGGGCGGCGCCCCTGTATTATCCGGTTTCGATGTGCTCCCGCATGCGCTTGAGGATGCGGCTCTCCAGCCGGGATACCTGCACCTGCGAAATGCCAAGCTGCGCCGCAACCTGCGACTGCGTCTGGTCGCGAAAGTAGCGCAGCACGATAATCTGCCGCTCGCGCGCTTCGAGCGAGCCGATGAGCTCGGAAAGCAGAATCCGGTCCGTAACCAGCTCCTCGTTGGCGGGCGAGGACAGCGATTCCTCGCGTGTCGACGAAGCGTTGTCGTCATATACCTGCTCGGACAGTGACAAAATCGGGCGCGCAGCGTCGAGCGCGGTGGCGACGTCCTCCACCGTGACGGAGAGCGCAGCGGCAATTTCCGATACGGCGGGCAAGCGGCCGGTTTCGTTCGCGCATTTTTCGGAGAAGGAAAGCGCCTTTCCAGCGAGCTCACGCAGCGCGCGCGACACCTTGACGGGCCCGTCGTCGCGCAAAAACCGTTTGATCTCGCCCGCGATCATAGGCACCGCATAGGTGGAAAACCGCACCTGATAGCTGGTGTCAAAGTGCAGGATGGCTTTGACGAGGCCGATGCAGCCAAGCTGGAAAATGTCGTCGTATTCCGCACCGCGGCTTAGGTAGCGGCGCACGATGGAGCGGACAAGCGCAATGTTGTCTTGCGTAAGCGCATCGAGCGCGGCTTCGTCGCCGTGCTGTGCGCTTTCAATATAGGCGATGGTTTCCTCGTGGGTGAACATCAGTCCTGCTTATCCCCGATGCTCCGGCGCATGGTGATCGTTGTGCCGTGCCCTGCGCTCGACTCGATTGCGACGTCCTCCATAAACGCTTCCATAACGGTAAAGCCCATCCCGGAGCGCTCCAGCTCCGGCTTGGTGGTGTAAAACGGCTGCCGTGCAAGATCGATATTTGCGATGCCCACGCCGTCGTCGTGTACGCGGACGGAAAACACGTTTCCGTCGATGGCGCAGTCCATGAAGACGGTGCCGAGCCGGTCCTCGTAACCGTGGATAATGGCGTTTGTCACGGCCTCGCTGACGGCCGTGCGGATATCGGAAAGCTCCTCCACGGTCGGGTCAAGCTGCGAAGCGAACGCGGCCGCCACGCTGCGCGCAAAGCTTTCGTTGGCGGACAGGCTTAAGAATGTAAGATGCATTTCATTGTGGCGTTGCATAAAGTCCTCCCTCCTTATCCGCGCTCCACGAGCGCATACAGCCCGGACATGCGGAAGATGCGGTCGATGGAAGAGCGCATGCCGGAAACGATCATTCTGCCGCCGCGTGCGGAGAGCGTGCGGTAGCGGCCAAGCACGACGCCGAGTCCTGCGCTGTCCATAAAGGTGACGTCCCGCATGTCGAGCACGAGCTCGCGTACGGTTACATCGCGCAGAATCAGGTCCAGCGTGCTCCGCACCTGCGCCGCGCTGTGGTGGTCGAGTTCGCCGCCGAGGTGTACGATGGTGCGCGCGCCCCTGCGTACGGCATTGATTTCCATATGATCGCCTCCTGCATTCCTTTAGTAGAAATTGCCTACCTGATAACATTCACCGCGCAAAAAATGCAACCTGCGAAGAATGCGCATCACCTTTGCCGAATGTCGACGAAGTGTATCGAACATATTTTTGTCACAGAATGCATAAGCATGGATGCGGCGCGTGCAACGGCCGCGGCAAGGGGGGACGGCGGTGAAACGCACGATTCATGTACTCGTTTCGGTTTTACTGATAGCGTTTCTTGCGCTTTCACCGCCGTGGCTTCTGCGGGGGCTGATGCGCGACGAATACCGGGCGTTTATGACGAAGCCCCCTGCGGCGTGGCATGGGCGCATCGAGATATGGCACATCGCGGGCTTTCGCGTTTATCAGGGCAGCGTAACGGACTATTTGCAGGAGCGCGCGGACGCGTACTGCAAGAAGCATGCAGGCGTGCATATCGACGTGGTGGGCCTTACGGAGAAGCAGTACGCCGACCGGTTGGAGCGCGGGGCGGTTCCGGACGCATATTCCTTCCCGCCGGGCTATGTATATCCGGAGCAGTTGACCGCGTTTGCGGCGGAGACGCCGCCGCTTGCCGGGAACCTGTGCGCCGCGCAGGCGGGGGGAACCACCTATGCCGTACCGTATCTTATGAGCGGCTACTTTCTTGCGGCAAACGGGCAGCTATTGACCAAGTACGGCTTCGAGCTGCCGGAAACGGCGGACGGGGCGTATCTGCAATCCGCGCTCGACCTTGCCGGTGAAACGCCGCAGCTAAGCATGCCCGCCGTCCATGCCGCGCGGATGGGGCTTACCGGTGAACTTGCGCCCGCGGAGGCGTTTCAGCAGGGGAAATGCATGCTTGCCGTATTGGACGCGCGCGCGACGGGCGACCTGCTGCGCGGGGAGACAAAAGGGCTTCTGGTTGACGCAATTCCGTTTGCGGAATATACGGACGAGGTGTTCTATCTTGGCCCCGCTGCCGGCGCTTCTCCGGAGCAGGCGGCGGCGCTTGCCGGGTTTGCCATGTTCCTGCTTTCGGAAAAGGAACAGCAAAGGCTGACCTCGCTCGGCGCGCTGCCGGTCATCGTGCCGGAGGGGAAACCCGCGTATGCAGACGACCTGCTCACCGCGCTTTTCGAAGCGTATGCGTCGCCCGTTGCGCCGGAGCCGTTTCTGTACGAACGGCACCGCGCAAAGCTCTTTGAGGAGGCGCTTGCCGCCCTCGGCGGTGATCCGTTGTCGGTCAGCGCGTTTTTCGAGCGATTGGCGGTTGTAGAAAACGATAAACTTTGATAAAATGCAAATATGGCAACTATGTTTGATCGAATCTGCAAAACGCTGGAGGACCTCGATATAAAGCGCGACATGCCCCTTTCCGAGCTTACGAGCTTTCGGATCGGCGGCCCGGCGGCGCTTGTGCTGCGCCCGCGCTGCGCGGAGGATATCCGCCGCGCGATACAGGCGTCGAGCCAGTTCAACTGTCCGTACTGCGTGCTGGGCAACGGCACCAACGTGCTCGCGCCGGACGCGGGCTATCAGGGCATGATCATCCGGATTGATACGCCTTTGACAAGTCCCGTTTTTATCGGAACCACCGTGACCTGCCCGGCGGGCACATCGCTTGCGGTGCTGGCGAGGGAGTCCGTGCATATAGGGCTTATGGGCCTTGAGCAGCTTTCCGGCATTCCCGGCACGATCGGCGGTGCAATTGCAATGAACGCGGGCGCGTACGGCGCGGAGATACGGCATGTCATCAAACGCGTGCGCGTACTCAAGGACAACGGCCGCGTGGAGGATATCGAGACGAAGCGCGCGGATTTCGGCAACCGCACAAGCCGCTTTGCCGCGCCGGCCAACATTGTGCTTACGGCGACATTCCAGCTCGAAGCCGACGACGGCGGCGCGCGGGAGCGCATGAACGAATGCACGCGGGCGCGCAAGGAGAAGCAGCCGCTTTCCCTGCCGAGCGCTGGCAGCGTGTTCAAGCGGCCCAGCGGGCGTTTTGCGGGTGCGCTGATCGAGGAATGCGGGCTAAAGGGCGCGACGGTCGGTGGCGCGCAGGTCAGCCCGAAGCACGCGGGCTTTATTGTGAACAACGGCCGTGCGACCGAGCGGGACGTTTTAACGCTTGTGGAGCTGGTGCGCGAACGGGTTTTTCAGCAGACGGGCGTCTTGCTGGAACGGGAAATGAAGCTGCTTAGCGAGGTGTGATCCCATGTATCTTTTGATTGTGACGGGGCTTTCCGGCGCAGGCAAATCGCTTGCGCTGCGCTGTTTGGAGGAGCAGGGGTACTTTTGCGTGGATAATATGCCCAGCTCCATGCTAAAGGAGTTCGTCAACCTTTGCCATGCAGCTACGCCCAGGATCAAGAAGGCAGCGGTCACGATTGACAGCCGGGAAAGCCTGCTGTCGAGGAGCGCGGCGTCGATTACGGGCGCGCTGGACGAGCTTTCCGTACCGTACGAGATTCTGTTTCTCGATTGCCGCGACGACGTGCTGAAAAAACGCTATAACGAGGTGCGCCGCCGCCATCCGCTCGGCGAGGCGGGCGATGCGGAAACGGGCGTGAAAAGGGAGCGCATCTACTTGCAGTCGCTGCGCAACCGCGCCAACTATATTCTCGATACGAGCGACGTCCGCCCGCGCGACTTTAACGGTCTTATCGCAAAGGTTCTGCCGGAGTACGAGAGCAAGGATATGACCATTCTGTTTTGCAGCTTCGGTTATAAGCGCGGCGTACCGATCGACGCGGATATTGTGCTGGATATGCGCTTTATGCCCAACCCCTTCTATTATCCGGAGATGCGGCAGCTTTCCGGCATGGACGAGGCGGTCAAAAGCTTTGTGCTGCAACAGCCGTACGTTACGGAGTTTTTCAACAAGACGGAGGACATGCTGTCCAACATGCTGCCGCTGTACGCCGCGCAGGATAAGCACATACTGCGCGTCTGCTTCGGCTGCACGGGCGGGCGGCACCGCTCCGTTACCGCTGCGGAGGAAATGGCGCACAGGTTCACGGGACGCGGTATCAGCATCCGCGTGTACCACCGCGACCTCGACGACGAGGCCAAGGCCATCAAGGAGCGGTTTGAGGACGGCAACTAGCGGTGCGGCGCTTTCCCGCCGCGCGGCGGAGCGACCAGGGTAAGGAGCATGAACCGGCATGTCGTTTTCCAGCAGGGCAAAAGAAGATATTGCGCGCATGCGAATTAAGCGCCCCGGTCAGCAGCTTGCGCTGTTGTCCGGGCTTGTGCTTACCTGCGGTTCGCTGTATGTCGGTCGCGGCGCGACGGGCGGTATATTTTCCACGGAGTCGCTGCCGGTAGCAAAGCTGATCGCCGAAACCGGAGAGGCGCTGTACGCGCTCGATACCAGCATCGAGCTGACCGAGCAGCAGCGGCGGCGGAACCCCTTGTACGTGGTTACGCTGACGGGCGCTTCGGCAAGGCAGATGCTTGCGGAAACGGGCATGCTCTCCGCGGAGGGAGACGATATACAGCTGCTGGACGGCGTGCCGGAAAGCGTCGTTTCGGCGGAGGAGGAAGCAAGGCTGTTTTTGCGCGGCGCGTTTCTTGGCAGCGGGTCCTGCCTGAATCCTGCGCGCGGATACCATTTGGAGCTTGTCATGCGCACGGAGCGCGCTGCGGACGATACGATACGCGTGATCGACCGTTTTATGGTGACCGCCAAGCGGCACGCGCGCAAGGAAAAGCAGATCGTGTACTTGAAGGGTGACGACGTATCGGGCTTTCTCACGATTATCGGCGCGTCGAACGCGGTGCTGGCGTTTGAAAATGTCCGGGCGGAGCGGGATTTTCGCAACTATGTCAACCGCGCCAACAACTGTGAAACCGCCAATATCGGCAAAACCGTCGACGCCGGGCTCAACCAGGTGCTGGCCATCGAGCGCATCGAGCGGACGATGGGGCTGGACAAGCTGCCGATGCCGCTGTATGAGGCTGCGATGCTTCGGCTGCAACATCAGGACGCGACGTTGCAGGAGCTTGCCGACATGGCCGAAATCGGCAAAAGCGGCATGAACCACCGCCTTGCGAGGCTGCTTCGCATAGCCGGGGAGGTTGACGATGGGTAATTTTACGCATTTACATGTGCATACGCAGTACAGCCTGCTTGACGGGGCGGCGCGGATTAGCGACCTGGTTGCGCGCGCCAAGGAAATGGGCCAGACTGCGCTCGCCATTACCGATCACGGCGTGATGTACGGCGTGATTGATTTTTTCAAGGCGTGCAAAAAGGAAGGGATCAAGCCCATCCTCGGTATGGAGGCATACGTCGCGCCGCGTTCCATGGCGGACCGCGAGGGTACGCAGGACCGGGAATATGCGCACTTGATACTGCTTAGCAAAAACGAGACGGGCTACAAAAACCTGATGCTCCTTTCGAGCGAGGCGTTTGTGCGCGGGTTCTACTACAAACCGCGCATCGATTACGACCTGCTTTCCGCGCATGCGGAAGGGCTTGTCTGCCTGTCCGCGTGCCTTGCGGGGGATATTCCGCAGGCGCTTTTGCACGGCCGCTACGACGACGCCGTACGGATTGCCAGGCGGCTTAAGGGCATGTTTGGCGACGATTTCTATATTGAGCTGCAAAATCACGGTCTGCCGGAGCAGATACAGATTCTGCCGGGCCTGCGCCGCGTCGCGCGGGAGATCGGCGCAAAGTGTGTTGCGACAAACGACGTGCACTACGTTGCGCGAACGGATGCGGAGGCGCAGGATGTGCTGCTTTGCATCCAGACGCAGGCGTATGTCAGCGACGTCAAGCGCATGCGCATGGAGGCCGACCAGTTCTATCTCAAATCGGAAGAGGAGATGCTCTCCGCCCTGCCGGAGGATGCGGAGGCGATTCGTAATACGGCGGAGGTTGCGGAAAAGTGCAGCCTCGATATTGCGTTCGGCGTGCGGCGGCTGCCCGCGTTTGTTGCGCCGGACGGCATGGAAAACCGTGCGTACCTGCATAAGCTTTGTAAAGAGGGAATGGCCAGAAAGCTGCCGGATGCGGACGATGCGGCGCGCGAGCGGCTCTCCTATGAGCTTGGCGTTGTTGAGCGCATGGGCTTTGTGGATTATTTTTTGATCGTTTGGGATTTCATCCATTTTGCAAAATCAAACGGCATTATGGTCGGTCCCGGCCGCGGCAGCGGTGCGGGCAGCCTTGCAGCCTACTGCCTTGACATTACGGACGTCAACCCGCTTGCATACGGCCTGCTCTTTGAGCGCTTTTTGAACCCGGAGCGCATCAGCATGCCGGATTTTGACGTGGACTTTTGCTATGAACGCCGGCAGGAGGTCATCGACTACGTCGGCAGGAAGTACGGGGAAGGACACGTAAGCCAGATCATTACGTTCGGTACGATGGCCGCGCGCGCGGTGATTCGCGACGTGTCGCGCGTGTTGCAGGTGCCGTATGCGGATTCCGACAAGCTGGCCAAGCTCATCCCGGCGGAGCTCAACATGACGCTGGATCGCGCGCTTGCCATTTCCCCCGATCTGCGCGCGCTCTATGAAAGCGATGAAACGACGAAAAAGGTGCTGGACCTGTCGAGAAAGCTCGAAGGTCTTCCGCGCCACAGCAGTACGCACGCGGCCGGCGTGGTGATCAGCGGCGTGCCGATTACGGAAGTCGTACCGCTGCAACTTAACGACAACGTGCTTACAACGCAGTTCCCGATGACCACGCTGGAGGAGCTGGGGCTGCTGAAGATGGATTTTCTGGGCCTGCGCACGCTGACGGTTATCCGCGACGCGCTGGCGTTTATTGCAAAAAGCGGCAAACAGGCGCCGGACTTTGCGACGCTTCCGTTCAACGATCCCGACGTATTCGCCATGATTGCCGCCGCCGATACGGACGGGGTGTTCCAGCTTGAATCCGGCGGCATGCGGCAGTTCATGACGCAGCTTCGGCCCGACTGCATCGAGGATTTGATCGCAGGCATTTCGCTTTTCCGCCCCGGCCCGATGGAGTCCATTCCGCGCTATGTCAAGGGCAAGCACGACCCGTCGAGCGTACAATACGCGCATCCCCTGCTTATGCCCATCCTGCGGGAAACCTATGGCTGCATGGTCT
>CAYPLG010000052.1:0-17015 GCA_964411535.1 uncultured Oscillospiraceae bacterium | reverse complement strand
GATATTCGCGCAGCAGTTCCTTGCACTGCGCCCGTTCGTCGCCCATATCATCGCAAATCGCAATTCTCAAACGGTGTAGCCTCCACCCCTCATTCCGTGTATGCGATACGGGCATACGTCCCCCGTATATGCTGCGCTCTCCGTTCGATTTCCACGATCCGCGCCTTTGCACATATACAAAGCCATGCTGCATATGCTCCTCGCATGTGGAAATCGTACCATGCAGCGACAGATTATTCAAGAGTGAGTTGACGTCGCCGTCATTCTCCCCGTCAGCAACCCTGTTCTGCTGTAGTGTTTACTTTATGTTGTGCGCTTCGGCGAATGCCTTGAAATCGTACAGAATATGCAAGACGTACGTACCTGCGGCTGTAACCGCTACAGCGGTCCACGGGTACGCATAAGGCGCTAAACACATCTGCAAGCGTGAAAAAGGGCTGCATTCATTTTCAGCCCTTTTTATATGCTGCGAGCGCATCCTGCACGTCTTTATTCTCCGCCGGATCGACGCTGCTTTGTTTTGCGTGTAACAAAGCATCTTCATACGCGCGCTTTGCAGCCTGTAAAAAGCGCGCGCACGAAAAAGCACCTGTATAGAATATTATATTGAAGAAACACCCGCCGCATGTTGCGCGGTTATTCATATCTAGTCCAGCAGCGCCCTTGCAAACAGATCCGCGTCAAATGCCTGCAAGTCGTCAATGCCCTCGCCGACGCCAACAAAGCGAACCGGTACGCCAAGCGCATCCGCAATGCCGACCACAACGCCGCCCTTTGCGGTTCCGTCCAGCTTTGTAAGGACCACGCCGTCCAGATCGCAGCATTCGCGAAAGCTCCTTGCCTGCGCCACGGCGTTCTGCCCCGTTGTCGCGTCCAAAACCAGCAGTACCTCGCAGGGTACATCCGGCAATTCCCTCGTGATGACGCGGCGAATCTTGCCAAGCTCGTTCATAAGGTTCGCTTTATTATGCAGCCGCCCGGCGGTATCACAAATCAGCAGGTCGCAGCCCTTGGCCTTATACGATGCAATCGCGTCAAAAACTACCGCTGCCGGGTCGGCGCCCTCGTTATGCCGCACCATGGGCACATCTGCGCGCTTTGCCCACTCGCCAAGCTGCTCCGCCGCAGCCGCACGGAACGTATCCGCCGCTGCAAGCATTACGCTGCGGCCATCGTCGTGGTATCGGTGCGCAAGCTTTCCAATCGACGTAGTTTTCCCGACGCCGTTTACACCGACAATAAGCAGCACCGCGCTGCCGGTTTCCGGGGCGAATGCGCGCTTCGGCCGCGCGGCGTCGGCGATGATGGAAACCAGCTTTTCACGTGCAGCGTCCTGTGCGGTGATCTTCTCATCCTTGCAGGCGTCCCGCAACGCGCATAAAAGGCGTTCCGTCGTATCCATACCCATGTCCGCAAGAACCATGGCCTCTTCCAGTTCCTCGAAAAAGCCTTCATCCACGCGCGCGCCGTTTCCAAAAAGCATCTGGAACAAACCGGTTCTAGTACGGCTTAGGCCATGCTTCCATTTTTGGTATGTCTTGTCCTTGTTTTCCATTTTATCCGGCCTCCCCGAATCTGGCGGAAACAATCTTGCTGATTCCCTTCTCCTCCATGGAGACGCCGTATAAGCAGTTGCAAACCTCCATGCTGCCTTTGCGGTGGGTAATCAAAATAAACTGCGTATCGTCAGAATAATGCTGCAAATAGTTAGCAAAGCGCGTCACGTTCACCTCGTCAAGCGAAGACTCAATCTCGTCAAGCAGGCAAAACGCCGGCGGCTTGAGTTGCAGCATCGCAAACAGCAGCGCAATCGCCGTAAGCGCCCGCTCACCGCCGGAAAGCAGACTCAACAATTGCAGCTTCTTGCCAGGCGGCTGCGCGATGATTTCGATATCGCAGTTGAGCACATCCATTCTGTCGGCAAGGCGCATCTCCGCCTGTCCTCCGCCAAACAGCTCCGTAAACACGCGGGCAAAATTGGTTCGAATCAGCTCGAACTGCCTGACGAACACGTCCTGCATCGTACCCGTCAGCTCAATAATCAGCGTTTCCAGATCCGCCTTTGCCTTAACCAAATCCTCGCACTGTACGCTTAGCTGTGCATGCCGCTCAAACACAGCCTTGTAATCCTCAATGGAACCGTGATTGATATCGCCCAACTCGCGGATTTCCGTCTTGATCTCCGCAATGCGGCTGTTCGTTGCGCCAATGGCAATATCGTGTCGAAGCTGCAACGCGTTTTCATACGTCAACTCATATTCTTCCCAAATATGGTCGGACATAGCGGCGAGTTCCATGGTCAGCCGGGATTGCGTCATCTCCTGCTTATGCAGCCGTTCCGCAAGCGCGCGAGCCTCCGTCATCAACTCCTCACGACGCGCGCGCTGTTCGCGCAGCGCGTTGCTTGCCGCCGTACGCTCCTCCTCCAGCTTGCGCTGCGCCTGCTTTTCCGCCTCTGCGGCGGATTGCTCGCCGTTGATGCCGGAAAGCATCTGCTCCAGCTGCGTAGTAACCGATTGAATCAGCGCGTCGTTTTTCGCATATTCCTCCGAAAGCGCCGTTATGCGCGTTTCCGAAGCCTTATATTCCCCCTGCACGCGCCTGTGCTCCGCCGTTACGGCGTCGCGCTCCTTTGCAAGCGCCATCCTGCGCACCTTCCGCTCGGTCAGGCGCACGGATATCTCCTCCCGCAAAAGACGCAGCGCGCCAAGCGACTCTTGCGCGTTCTTCACATCCTCGCGCGTCGCTTCGCTGCCCTCTTCAATATCGGTCTGCTGCCGCGTTGCGGCTTCGCGCTGCATTTCTATATCGGCAAGGTTTTCGGCAAGCTGCATGCGCTCCTCATCAAGCTGCCCCTGCGCCTGCGAAGCCTTTTCGACATCGCGCCGAATGATCTCCAGCTGCTCCGTTTGCTTCGCAAGATCCAGCTCCGCACCGTGCAGCGCGTCCCGAAACGCATCCACCTGGATATCGCTCTGCACAAGCGCCCGCTCTTTGCCGCGCAATTGCTCTTTCTTTTCCGCAAGCGCTCTTTCCACGCCGGACAGGGATTCCGTCAATTCCGCAATCTCGCGTTCTCTGCCCAGCAGGGAGAATGCGCGCTTCTGCACGCTGCCGCCGCTCATGCTGCCGCCGGTGGAAATCATATCCCCCTGCAAGGTCGCGATATGAAACGCCCCGCGCGATTGCTTTTTCAGCTGAATGCCGCTGTCCAAATCCTCCACAACAACCGTGCGCCCAAGCAGATAATCCATAACGTCGCGCACATTCTCGTCGCATTCGAGCAATTCGCTTGCGACGCCGATCACGCCCGGCATGGAAAGGAATTCCCGCTCCCGGTCACGAATATACTCCGGGTGCAACAGGGCCTTTGGCAACAGGGTCGCCCGCCCGTAATCATGCGCGCGCAGGTATTCGATCACATACTTTGCATCCTCCGCCGTGGGCGTTACGATGTTTTGCATGCTTGCGCCCAGCGCCATGCCGATAGCCGTCTCAAACCTGACGGGCACGCGGATAAGCTCCGCCACCACGCCGACGATCGCTTGCGAAAGACGCTTGTCCTTCTCCGCGTCGCGCATGATGTTTTTAACGCTTGCAAAATACCCCTCGCGGGATTTGGCCATCTCGCTTAAAACACGCAAGCGGGATTCCGCCGCCGAAAGCTGCTGCTCATCGCGCTGCACATCCTCTGTCAGCTTTGCAAACGCGTTTTGTATCTCAATGCGGTTCGCCTGCGCGCCTGCAAGCGCATCCTTTGCATCCTGCAACGCAGCGGTCTTTACCGCAAGCAGCGCCTGCGCAGTCTCATACTCGCCGCGCAGCTTCTCCTCCTCACCGCTTTGGCGTGCGCCTTCTCCGGAAAGTGCAGCAAGCCGTGCTTCCACCGCGGCCTTCATCGCATCAAAACGCGAAATATCGCTCTTTGCGTCCGACATGCGGTTCATGGCCTCGATGATGCTGTTTTTCATCTCCTCCAGCGCCGTTTCCGCATCCGCGAGCTGTTCGTCCGCTTTGGTAAGCTCCGCCTGCGTATCGGCAATATCGCAATCCAGCGCAGTGAGCGCCGCCGCCTGCGCGTCGTCGCTCTCCATACCGGAAAGCGCGCTTGCAAGCGCCTCACGCTTTGCCTGCGCTTCCGAAAGCTCGGCAGCTATGCGCAAGCACGTTTGTTTTGCATGCTCCTTCCGTTCGTTCAGCACATTGGCCTCGCCGACATGCGCCTCTACGCCGGACAGCATCTGCATCAGCTTGTTCTGCTGCGCAGTCAGCGCATTCTCCAGCAAACGGCACTTCTCCTCCAGCTCGGCGCAGGAAAGCAGCATCGTCTGCTCGCTCGTGTCAAGAACGGCACGGTCGCGCTGCATTTGCTCAATCGCTTCCTGTACGCCAAGAAGCCGCTCGTGATTTCTTTCATATTGATATAGGAACAGATTGACTTCGTAATCCTTCAGTTCGTCGCGCAGCTTGAGATATGTGCGCGCCGAAGCGCTCTGCGCCTCCAGCGGGCCGAGCCTGGCGGACAGTTCCTGCACGATATCCTCGATGCGCTCAAGGTTCTTCTCCGTATTGGCGAGCTTCCGTTCGGCTTCCTCCTTGCGTACGCGGTACCGCATCACGCCCGCAGCCTCTTCAAGCGCGCTGCGGCGCTCATTGGAGCGGTTGGACAGAATCTCATCCACGCGCCCCTGCCCAATGATGGAGTATCCATCCTTGCCGATACCGGTATCCCGAAACAGATCCGCAATGTCACGCAAGCGGCACGCGTTGCCGTTGATGCAGTATTCGCCATCACCGTCGCGATACACACGGCGCGTCACCGCAAGCTCTGTAAACGGAGTGGCAAGCTTCCCGTCGCTGTTGTCAAACGTCAGCGTAACCTCACAAAACGACTGCGCTTTGCGGGATTGCGTGCCGTTAAAAATTACGTCCTCCATCTTGCCGCCGCGCAGAGCCTTCGCGCTCTGCTCCCCAAGCACCCACTTGATTGCGTCGGCAATATTGCTCTTTCCGCTGCCGTTCGGGCCAATCACGGCGGTAATGCCGTTGGAAAACACAATTTCCGTTTTGCGGGCGAAGGATTTGAAACCGTTCAGTTCCAGCTTGGTCAGTCTCATCGCTCATCCTCCGGCGCATGGAGCGCGATAAGCGCCTCCTGTGCAGCGGCCTGCCCGGCGCTCTGCTTCGTCGCGCCCTTGCCTGTGCCGACGACGCCGTCGTTAAGCAGCACCTGCATGGTGAACACCTTGCTGTGATCCGGTCCGGACATGCCGGCAAGATCATACCGCAACTGCCCCAGATGATCGTGCTGCACAAACTCCTGCAAGCGCGTTTTGTGGTCCTTATCGCTGCTGTCAACGCATGCGTCCGTAAGCAGCCGTATCATGCGTTCCTGCACAACGCGCGTAGCCTCCGCAATGCCTCCGTCGAGAAAAATCGCGCCGATAACCGCCTCCATCGCATCCGAAACTACGGAAGGTTTCTCGCGTCCGCCCGTCTGCTCCTCCCCATGTCCAAGGCGAAGGCACGCGGGCACGCCCAATTGCTTTGCGGCATAAAACAAAGCAGGCTCGCATACAAGCCGCGCGCGCATGCGCGTCATGCTGCCCTCCTGCAAATCATCATGCGTTCGATAAAGGTATTCGCTTACAATCAGCTCCAGCACCGCGTCGCCCAAAAACTCCATACGTTCGTTATGCTGCGCATTTTTGCCGTCGCCTTTGACAAACGAAGTATGCGTCAGCGCCGTTTCCAGAAGGGAACGGTCGTGAAACGTATATGTCAATGCCTGCTCCAGCGCTTGCCGGGCACTATCGGTCATAGCGTCACTCCACATGCATCTTTACGAAAAAACCCGCACCGTTTGGATGCGGGCACCGAAACGGACTTGCCGATCAGTTCTTATCAAGAAAACCTACGATATCGGACACCGCCTGCACCTTGGGCAGCTCTTCATCCGGAATCTCTATGTTAAATTCCTGTTCCAGATCCATGATCAGCTCCACGATATCAAGTGAATCCGCTTTCAGGTCGTCGATAAGCTTGCTCTCCATCGTAATGGTATCGGGATCGATGTCCAACTGCTTCGCGATAATATCGCGTACCTTTTCAAAATACATATCCATATCTCCTTACAAATGTTATCCCAGCCACATCATATACGCGAATACACAGTAATCGCGTTCTGATGTATTCTATATGACGATTCGTAATCTGTCAATCCTATTCGACACGCGCCCCCGCCATGCCAAATCGCGAAACGCGTTTTTGCAGCCATCGAATAAGCGCCGCATAGCCGATCGACAGCAGAATAGCGGCTGCAATGAGCAACAGCCGAATCCAATTGTTAAAGGTAATAAACTCCCGCGCAATCTGAAATACCAGAAAGTGGATCAAGCACAGTTCAAGGCTGCATCTGCCAAGGCACTCAAAAAAGCGCACGAAAATGCGCAGAAAGCATTTCCTTAGCAGGTCGGCAAGCCTGGAAAGCAGCATGCAAAAGCCCGGCACGACAAGCAGATATGGATAGTTAAACAGGCCGTGATAGTACATGTATCCGTCCTCTACCCAGCTTGGCATGTATACGACCAGATGCAATCCGTAGGCCATCAGCGCATAGCTCAGCAGTTCGAAAACCACGTCGCCGCGCCGGTGTTGATCACTTGCCATGCAAAAGTACATACCCACAATATAGATCGGAAGCCGCGACGTCGCCAATATCTGCCAAGTAAAAAATGTTGGCAGGGAGAAAACGAACGAAAGCAGCAGCAGGATGGCAAAGGACACATGCAGGTTTTTCCCGCGCCGCAGGAACGCATGCATATATGGCGAAAGCAGATAGAACGCCAGAATGGCGGAAATAAACCACATAAACTGATAGGGAAGCTGCGCCCAGAAGCCCATCCCCGTCAAAATACCGATTGCACTGTTGAGCGGAACCGGCGGCGTTAGCACGCAAAATGTCGCAAGCCAAATTGCCGCCAGCGGTAGATAGATCGGATAAATCCGCCGAATCCGCCGTCCAAAGAAAGACGCTGCGTCCGGGTTGCGATCCAGCGAGCGGCAAACGCCAAAGCCTGACAAAAAGAAGAAAATGTCTACGCCGCCCGGCAGCATCCGTTGTATATCGTACAGCGGATACAGAATCCGCCATACCGGAATACGAAACTCCGCATGGCATACCACGATAAGCAGTATCGCAACGCCCATCAGGCAGGTCCGGTTGCGCGAAACAAGCGCCCCAAGAGAAGCCGCGTTACCCGCGTCCGCCGAATCGCCGGTCAGCCGCATTTCCGCACAAGCCGTCTCCATCTCCCGCATCAGTCCTCCGTGTCCGCCAACGCGGCAACCGCCTCTCCCAAACGTTCCGTCACGTTACCCTCCGTCAAGCGCACCGCCTGCTGTATGGCGGAACAAAACGCCTTTGCGTTGGAGCTGCCATGCGCTTTGATAACGCCAGCACGCACACCGAGCAGCGGCGCGCCGCCATACTCGGTATAGTCGAGCTTCCGCTTTAATCCACGCAACGCCGGCATCGCAAGCTTTGCACCGATCTTCGTCGCAAGGCTAGCCATAAGGCCCTCCTTGAGCATCCCCATCATCAGAGAAGCCGTGCCCTCGATGCTTTTGAGCACTACGTTGCCGTCAAAGCCATCCGCAACAACCACGTCAAAATCGCCCGAAAGCACGTCGCGCGCCTCGCAGTTGCCGGAAAACCGTATGGGAGCGTTCTTCAGCGCCTGATACGTGGCTTTGGTGAGTTCATTCCCCTTCTCCTCTTCCGCACCGTTGTTGAGCAGTCCGACACGCGGCGCCTCTACGCCCATCACCCGCGACATGTATGCGCTGCCCATAACGGCAAATTGCAAAAGATATTCGGGTTTACAGTCCGTATTCGCGCCACAGTCCAGCAACAGCGTACAGCCCGTTTTCGCCGGCAGCACCGTTGCAAGCGCGGGACGCTTTACCCCCGGTAAGCGCTTAATAATCAGGGTGCCGCCCGTCAGCAAGGCGCCCGTGCTGCCAGCCGACACGACGCAGTCCGCCTCGCCCGCCGCCACAGCGTTCACCGCGCGCACCATGGAGGAATCCTTCTTCTTTCGGATTGCTATCGTCGGCTGCTCGTCGCAGTCGATCACCTCCGTCGTACCGACAACCTGCACGCGCGTGTCCTGTATCGCAAGCGCGGCCAAACCATCGTTTAGCGCCGCCTCGTTTCCGTATAGTACCAAATCCACGTCGCTCTTCAGCGCCGGTAAAACCAGCCGCACCCCTTCCAGTACGGCTTGCGGTGCGTTATCGCCGCCCATAGCGTCAATTGCAATGCGCATGGATACTACCTCCCTGTACTCCCGCGCAGGATCGCTGCCTGCGCAAATTTCCACATAAATAGTATACATGATGATGCCCGCTGCCGCAATCGCAAACTGAAAACGCCCGTAGGCTTTCGCTTACGGACGTTTTCCAATCCTATGATCATCAACGGGGAGACGGTCAGGCGTTCTTGCTTTCTTTCTCGTCCATGCTGATGACCTCGCGGCCGTCATAATAGCCGCAAGCCTTGCACACAACATGCGACGGCTTGAGCGCGTGACACTGCGGGCACTCGGAAAGATTCGGCACGCTGAGGTTGTTGTTGCCTGCGCGACGGGAATCTCTTCTCGCCTTCGATGTTTTTCTCTTCGGTACTGCCATGATTTCTCCCTCCTATTCTTCATCGATGAGCGGGGCCAGCGCCGCAAAGGGGCCGGGCCGCTGTGCTGCTTGACAGTTGCATTCTGTCCGGTTGCGATCCGCACCGCAAACAGGACAAAGTCCCTTGCAATCCTCCCTGCATAAACTCGCAAGCGGTAAATGCAGATACAGATTGTCGAGCACGGCGCGCATGAGATCAATACGGTCGCCAGCATACGGATACATCTCGTCATTCTCCGGATCGCACGCTTTGGAAAAACGCTCGTTCACCGGAAACGTGATGTGCTCTACAAATGCCGCTTCGCACCTTGCGCATACGGAATTGAGCGCCGTGTCCGCAACGGCTGCAAGCGTAAACCCGCTGCCGTCAAACACATACGTGCCGGTGATATGCAGTTCCTCCGCAAAATCCACCCGGCGCTGCCCAAAAGTCTCCGCAGGAACCGCCTCCGTTAATGAAAACGAAAAGGGTTCGCCAACCCGCTTGATGGCTTCCGCAACATTCAGCTCCATACGTGTCTCCCAAAAATCAACCATTGCATATTTTAGCTGGAACGGTGCCTTTTGTCAACCGCATTCTTGCGGTATTTCGGGGTTTTCTCCGGCTTTTTCCCGGTAAACCGTCCGCTGCCGCCCCCAGCCGCATCCTTTCGGGCGCGATTGCCCGCCGGTTCCTCCGGAACGAGGCAATTTCTGCCGCTCCCAATCAGGTCGTCGCGGTCGCACAGGCGCAAGGCTTTCCTGATCAGCGGATGGTTTTTATATACATGGCACTGCATGAGCGCGCGCTGCATGGCCTTCTCCTCGTGGGAACGCGGTACGGTAACCGGCTCCATTGTACGCGGATCCAGCCCCGTATAATACATCGTGGTGCTCACCGTGCCGGGCGTAGGGTAAAAGTCCTGCACTTGCTCCGGCCTATGCCCCGTCTTTTTCAAATACTGCGCAAGCTCGATGGCATCTTCCAGCGTGCATCCCGGATGCGAGCTCATGAGGTACGGCACAATGTATTGCCGCATATGAAGCCGTGCATTCACGGCGTTATACTTTTGCACAAACCGCTCATACACGGCGTGCGGCGGCTTGTTCATGTATGCCAGCACACGGTCGGAAACGTGCTCCGGCGCAACCTTAAGCTGCCCGCTCACATGATGCTGGACAAGCTCATAAATAAAATCGTCGCTCTTATCGAGCATAAGGTAATCGAACCGGATGCCGCTGCGTACGAAGACCTTTTTGACGCCCGGAATCTCGCGAAGCTTTCGCAGAAGCTGCGTGTAATCCGATTCGTCCACCGTCAGATTTCGGCACGGCGAAGAGCCAAGGCACTGCTTGTCCGCGCATACACCTGACCGCATCTGCTTGCCGCAGGCCGGACGGCGGAAATTGGCCGTTGGTCCGCCAACATCGTGGATGTATCCTTTGAAATCCTTTCGTGCGGCAAGCGCGCGCACCTCGTCAATAATCGAGGCATGGCTGCGGGACTGTACGATGCGTCCCTGGTGGAAAGCCAGCGAACAGAAATTGCAGTTGCCGAAGCATCCGCGTACGGAGGTTACGGAGAAAAGCACCTCTTCAATCGCCGGAATATGCGCCTGCCCCTCCGGCATCGGCTCGCGCGTAAAGGGCAGCGCGTAAACGGCGTCCAGCTCCGCCGTAGACAGCGGCATCGCAGGCGGATTGCAAAGCAGGCATCCCTTTTCGTGCGGCTGTAACAGCGCCTTGCCGCGCACGGGGTCGTGCTCCCGCATCTCCAGCAGGAAGGCCTCGGCATATACGCTTTTATCGCCGGCAACCTGCGTATACGAAGGCAGCAGCACCGCCTTCGGCGCCTCCGCCGCACTTGCTACGCGTACGCACGTACCGGGAATATCCGTAATCTCGCGAACCGGCCTTCCGCTTTTGAGCGCCTTTGCCAACTCCACAATTGTGCGCTCCCCCATTCCGTATACAAGAAAGTCCGCCGTCGCGTCATACAGGATGCTGTGACGTACCCGGTCCTCCCAGTAGTCGTAATGCGCGAAGCGGCGCAGGCTGGCTTCCACGCCGCCCAGTATGACCGGAACGCCCGCATAGGCCTCCCGGCAGCGGTTGCCATATACGATGCACGCCCGATCCGGACGCTTGCCCACCTTGCCGCCCGGCGTATACGCGTCCGTCTCGCGCAGCTTTTTAGCTACGGTATAATGATTCACCATGGAATCCATATTTCCGGAGGAAATCAGAAACGCAAGCTTCGGCTTCCGCAGCGCACGAAACGCATCCGCGCTGTGCCAGTCCGGCTGGGCGATCACACCCACGGAAAAGCCGGCGGAAAGCAGCACGCGCGCAATGATGGCCACGCCAAAGCTCGGATGATCGATGTACGCGTCACCGGAAATCAGCACAAAGTCCAGCTGTGGAATATCCTCCGCATACATTTGCGCTTCGGAAAATATCGGGTTTTGTAAGCGTTTGCTCATGAGACACGCGTCTTATCCGCAGCCCGCACAGGCGCATCCTGATGCGACGCGGGGCGGATACTGCCGTCCAGCAAGGCGTTCTCAACGTCCTGCAACAGTTCGGGGATGATTTCCCCCGGATCCGGCGCATAGGCGCCCGTCTCCATCTCCACGGCGACGCTCGGTGCAGGAGCCGCGGTCAAATTATCGTGTAGGAAAGTATCCGGCTGTAACGTTTCCTGCGCTGACAGCGCGGCAGAGGCCGGTTCTCCCGCAAATGTCTTTGTTTCGATGCTGCCCGATGTGCCGGAAAAGGCCTGCGCCGCCGGGCGAATCGGCCTGCTGTGCGCCGGGGCATCCGTACGCAGTGCCTCCCCCGCATGCTTCTTTGCAGTCGAATGCGCCTTTGCGGCGTGCGTTGTGTCCGGCTTTTCGTCCGTACCGCCGTCCCTGTTCGCCTTACCGCCCTGTACGTGCACAGGACCTGCGGCAGCCGCGCCATTGGCGGAAAGCTTCCTCGGCTGTTTCTCGCCGCTGTCCAGTGCGCGCCGTTCCCCGTCAGCTGATTTTTCCAGTCGCTCCACCCGTTTGAGAAGCTTCTCCATCGCCGCTACAAGCTCCGCACGCTCCCCCTCCATCTTCTCGATACGGTCGATAATCGCATCCAGAAACGCGTCCACTTCCTGCATGTCATAGCCCATAAGGCTGCGGGGAAACTCTTTCTTGATGATGTCATCAATCGATACGGCCATGCAGATTCTCCTTCTAAAAAAGGCACACCGGAACGATGTGCCTGTGTTCGCCGACAAAACGGGGTTACATCATATCGTCGTAATCGTCCTCGCCATTGCCTACTACGTCATAATTATTCGGCGCAACGACAAAAATGCCGCGTGATATTTTACACATGGTTCCGCTTAATGCATACACAGCGCCGGAAAGAAAGTCCAGTATACGCTGCGCGGTATCGACTTCCAGTTCCTCCATGTTGACAATAACGGGCTTGCGGTTCTTCAAGTTGTCAATGATGGCCTGCGTGTCCTCATAACTGACCGGATGGTAGACGATCATCTTCATTCCGCCGGAGATCGGCAGATTGCCGCCGTTTGACGTGCTGCCGCGATCATGGCGCGAAGAATTCTTTGCGGAACGGCCGAAGCTTACGACATTGCTGTCGTCACGGTCGTCGCGGTCGTCGCGATCATCACGGTCATAGCGGTCGTTACGGCCGCCGCGGTCGTTGCGATCGCTGCGGTCGTTTCTGTCATATCGGTCGTCCCGGTCGTATCGGTCATCTCGGTCGTAACGCTCGTCCTCTTCCTCGTCGTTTTCCTCAATGCCGATAAAATCGAGAAACTTGTTATACAGGCTTGCCATCCTTTATCCTCCGAATACTGCCCACATGCCGCGCACATACTATGCAGGGCAAAACGTCTATTTTTGTGCACGCGCCCCAAACAGGGCTGTGCCGATTCGAACCATCGTCGCCCCCTCGGCGATTGCGGCGGCGTAATCGTGACTCATTCCCATCGACAACGTGTCAATCCGGGAAGCCGGATACGCCTGTGCCAAACGTTCGAACCATACGCGCATTCGCGCAAAATACGGTCGTGTCTCCTCCGGCGGCAATGCGGGGGGAACGCACATCAACCCGCGGAGCCGTAGATTCGGACATGCCATGACCGTTTCCGAAAGCGAGAACAGGTCGCTTTCAGCGACGCCGCCCTTCTGCGCCTCGTCGCCAATATTTACCTGCAAGAGTATATCCGATACGATACCCAGTTCGCAAGACTTTCTTTGTAACGCATCGGCCAGGTGCGGACTGTCCACCGACTGAATCAGGCAGGCTGAACCGCAAACGTATTTTATCTTATTCGTTTGCAGATGTCCAATAAAATGCGCTTCGCAGCCTTCTTGTTCAAAAAAAGTTTGCTTTTCCCGGAATGCCTGCGCATGGTTCTCGCCAAATGTGCGGATTCCGAGCGCATACGCCTCCTGCATGCGGGAAATCTCCACATATTTGCTGACGGCAACCATCAAAACGTCCTCATACGGACGTCCGGCCGCATCGCACGCGCGCTGCATGGTTTCCCGGATACTGTCATAGTTGTCGCGGATACTAGTCGTCATGGCAACACAAACTTCTGACCCGCCGTCAGCGAGCCCGCATCATTTTTTGCGCGGATAACCGCATTCTTCTCATCCTGCGAAAGGATATCCACTTCTACGCGCAGCACGTTTTCGTCCCCTAGGCTGATTGTAATGCCCGGTACGCCGCTCTCAATCGTGATCGCCTTAAGCGGAACGACCAACCCCTGCGCGGACTTCGATACGGAAACGGCAACCGTTCTAACGCCCGCAAGCTTGCCGATATCCGTATTAAACTCCAAAACGTTAACAACGGAATTCTCCGAAACGGAGCATTCGCGTGCGGTAACCGTATACATCTGGTCCGAGTAATCCGGAAATTGTACGGTGTACTGCTCCCCGGCGGCCAGCCGGAGCGGCTCCGAAGCCTTCGTAACAAACGCAATGAACCAATGCGTGTTGCCCGTAATGCGATACAACGGCGATTCCGAATTCGCATCCGTCATCGCGGCCGTGTTGCCGCCCTTGACAACGCTGTTTACCAGCGCGGCGTTGATGGTGCTTAACTTATCGATGGTCAGCACACGCTCATAGCCGTCAAAATAAAAGCTTACGATGCCCGTTCCGCTCTCGTTCAAAATATCGCGTTTCCAGCTGTTCTGCGTTTGCTGCTGCGCAGCAAGCTCGGTGTACATCTGCGTAAGCGTCGCATCGGCGGGCACAATGGAGGCCAGCAGCGTTTCCCGCTCCGCCTGCAAGCCGCGCAGCGACTGCTCCAGGTCAAGCATATCGAGCACGGATTCCTTGCGTGAGGTCGCGCGAATCTGCTCCTCCACGGTCGTGATGCGTTCATTGACGTCAACGAGCTCCGCCGGAAGGTTCGCGCCAAGCAGCTGCAACTGGTACGCGTAAATCTGCTTTTGCAGGTTCAGCAGCGTGATGGTCGTATCCTCCTGATACCCGCGTTTGTATACCTGCGCAACCAGGTCGCCGTTACTGATGGTCTGCCCTTCCACGACGTTGAAGGTAACCTTTTCGTACGGTTCGGACGTAATCAGTCTTTCGTCGCGAATAATGGCCGCGGATGCCGTAAGCGTTGCGTCGAGCGAGCCGAACTGGATTTCGTTCCTGTGCGCGTTTTTCGTAATCAGGAGCACGACAAGCGCAATAAACCCGACGGCGATAAACGCCATCAGGAAAAAGCGGCCTTTAATCCGCAGCTTCGCCCTGCCTCTTTTCCTCGTCGCCATAGGCAAATACCCTTTACTCCACCTCGTAGCCGTGCTTTTCGGAACGGCCGTACTGACGGTCAAAGTTCTCCTTGTTTTTCATGCGGTACCGTTCAAACAGCTCATCCGCCGTCATGCCGCTTTTCAGGCACATACTGACAAAAAAGTGCAGCACATCGACAAGCTCTCCCCGCAGCGCGTCGTCGTCGACCGGCTTTGCGTTCTTCCACCACTTGAAGTTGACCTCGTCCAACACCTCGGAAAGCTCCGAAAGCATCGCGAGGACTTCCTTCTGCATCCAAACGTCCTTTGGATAGTCCAGTCCGCGCAGCCGCACGATGTCGTCATCCAGCCTCTGCTGCATTTCGAATATCGTATCCAGCTTGTCCATTCTGCCTCCCCCTATAAAAACCTCAGTTGAGCGCGTCCAGCGCGCCCTGCCGCCCGTCAGCCCTGCCGACAAACGCGGCAACCACGTTGTCCATGTTCAAACACACGGGCAGAATCCGCTCGATATCATCCATTGTAACACATTCGATGCGGTTGAGCGTTTTTGCCTCATTATATTCACGTTTTTGTAACAACAATACCTTGCCGATGGCATTCATATGCGCGCCGCTCGACTCCATCCCAAGCAGGTAGCTGCCCTTAAGCTGCTCCCGGCAGCGAGTCAGTTCCTCCGGTGTCACGCCGTGTTCGCGAATCCGGCTGATCTCTTCGAGCATCAGCTTCGTCACCTCCGCCGCCTGCTTTACGCCTGTTCCGGCGTACAGTGCAAACGTGCCGGTTCTGGTGTAGGCCGACGGATAGGAATAAATGGAATACGCAAGGCCGCGCTGCTCGCGCACGCTCTGGAAAAGGCGGCTCGACATGCTGCCGCCGATAATATTGCTTAAAACGGCCAGCGGATATTGCCCGTCGCTGTCGCAGGCGAATCCCGGCAGCATAAGGGTGATATGCACCTGCTCGATATCCTTTTCAATATACTGTGCGCGTCTGCCGCCCGGAAAGGATTCCTGCAACGGTTCGGCCGCTTCGGAGCTATCATTCGATCCAAAGTATTGCTCCACGAGGCGGTACAACGCTTCCTCCTCAAAATTACCCGCACAGGCGACGACAATGTTGCGCGGCAGGTAATGCTTGTCCTTGTATGCAAGAAGCGACTCCCGCGTAAACGCATGCACGGTTTGTTGCGTTCCGAGGATCGGCGTGCCCAGCGGTTCGCCGTCGAAAAACAGCGCGTTGACAGTCTCCGCCACAAGATCCTCCGGCGAGTCCTCCGTCATCAGGATCTCCTCCACGATAACGCCCTTTTCCTTGGCAAGCTCCGCCTTGTCAAAGCTGGAATGCAGCACAATATCGCTTAGCACATCGCACGCAACCGGCAGATGCTCGTCCAATACCTTGGCATAGAAGCAGGTGCATTCCTTCGAAGTAAAGGCGTTCAGGTTCCCGCCGATCGCATCCATCTCGATTGCAATCTGCTCCGCGCTGCGGCGCGCGGTTCCCTTAAACACCATATGCTCGATAAAATGCGACGCGCCCTGCTCCGCACCTCGTTCGCGCACGGAGCCGTTATCGACCCATACGCCCAGGCTGACGGAGCGAACATGCTCCATTCGCTCCGAGACAATGCGCACGCCATTGGCCAGTTTCTTCACTGCGACCATACCATCGTTCCTTTCATCCTTGCGCTTTCGCGCTAAATCATAAGCAGCTGCGCAACCGTAGCAGGCTTAAGCTTCTCCGCCCGGATTGCCTCCAATATGCCCGGCAAAGCTTCCGCTGCCGCGGCGGTCGGCCTAAGCAGTATTATGCTTCCGTCAAACGTCTGCTCGCATGCACGCCGTACGATTTCCGCCGCGTCGCCCCGCCCCGTAAGCAGATCGTTGCTGGCCGCAATATGCAGTATGCCCGCCCGCTCCGCCGCACGCTGCGACGCGTTCCTGTCACGCAAATCGGAACAATAGCACGACACCGTATCGCCCGTAATGCGCTCTATGACAGAAACCGACGCGCGGATATCGCGGGCAATCAAATTGGCGTTGCCATCCAGCGCGGGCGTGTAGCCCAGCGTGCCGATCTCATGCCCGTCGCGCGCCATCGTCAAAAGCGTATCCGCATGCGCCTTGGCCCACTCGCCGCTGACGAAAAACGTGATCTGCACATTTTCCTCCCGCAGTGTATCGAGCATCACGGGCAGGCTCTCCGCATCCCAGGATACCAGGCATTCGAGCGCGACATTGCCATGCGCCTTTCCGCGGTAAACCGTTCCGTTGGAAAGTACGGATACCGCGTCCTCGCCAAGGGATGTGCCGGTCACAACGTACAGCAGCGCAATTAGCAGCAGTATGAGTACATTGACGCAATTGACAAGCTGGTCAATCCCCTTTTCATAGCGCATATGGTTGTCCTCCTTGCGGCATGTCAATATCTTATGCCTATGCAAAAAACAGACTTCCTATGCGTATGCACCCGCCGAATGCAGCAAACAGGCGCAGCGTTGCCGCTGCGCCCGAAGCGGAATTGTTCCTTCTTAGTCCTTCTTTTCGTCCGGCAGCAG
>CAYPLG010000051.1:0-17117 GCA_964411535.1 uncultured Oscillospiraceae bacterium | reverse complement strand
GAACTACGAGATGGACGGCGGTATCGACCCGCGCGTCATGAAAACCTGCGAGAAGGTCAACGCGTTGTTGCAACAATCCTATGCGCGCCGCGAGGAGGCCTGGCCCGGCAAGATGCGCCATCGCGCGATCGTCTGGTCCTGCCCGGCGCATTATTACGCCAACTTCTCCAACTGGCTTGCAAACTGCTGGGGCATCGACGTACTGGTGGAGATGGAGAGCCTGAATTTCACGAAACCGTTGGAAACCGAGGACAAGGAAGAAGCGCTTCGCGACCTTGCCCGACTGTACGAGCGCATGGTTATGCGTCGTCATACCAACGGCGGGTACCAGAACGTTGTCGACGAGCTGTGGCGGCAGTGTGAGGCGTGGAACGCGGACATCATCATCATGTACCAGAACGTAGCCTGCAAGAACATGGCAACCGTACAGGGCATTTTGGATGAACAGGGCCGTGCGCGCGGTTACCACGTAATTTGGATTGAGCACGATTTGATGGATCCGCGTACAGTCTCGCGCAAAACAATGCGCGACAAGGTCAATCAGTACATGCAAACAGTCATGCGCGTCGACCCCGTAGACGCGAGCCTGATGGACTTTGACGACGAGATCTGTATGTGATCGAAATAAAAAACAACAAGGAATGTAAGGAGCATAATATGAAGTACTTTGGCGGTTGTGATGTTGGTTCTACCTATACCAAGGCGGTTATTCTGGATGAGGACGGCAAAATGCTTGCCGATACCACGATCCGCAGCAAGATCAATTCCGAAGCCTCGGCAAAGCAGGCGATGGAAGAAGTGCTGACAAAGGTCGGGCTTTCCAGCAGCGATGAGCTGGCGTATTTGATCGGCACCGGCTACGGACGCAACAAGGTTCCCTTTGCGGACGAGAATATATCCGAGATTTCCTGCCATGCGATGGGCGTACACGTAACCAATCCGTCCGTACGTGCGATTATCGACATCGGCGGACAGGATGTCAAGGGCATTTTCATCGATGACGACGGCACGGTAAAGAACTTTGCCATGAACGATAAATGCGCCGCAGGTACCGGCCGTTTCTTCGAGGCGATGGCGCGCAGCTTCGAGCTGTCGCTGCCGGAGTTTTCCAAGCTGTCGCTTTCGGCAAAGAACGTAATCCCCATCACCGCGCAGTGCACGGTGTTCGCCGAGTCCGAGGTAATCTCGCTTGTCGGCGAGGGCAAGGCTGTTGACGAGATCGCCGCGGGCATCGAGATGGCCGTTGCCAAGCGTTGCTTCGTTATGGCCAAGAAAGCCGGCGCGACCGATTCCATCACGTTGACCGGCGGTTGCGCAAAGAACGATGGCCTTAAGGCCGCTATTGAGCATGTGTTAAAGCTCAAGGTTGTGGAACTCGATACCGACCCGCAGCTTATGGGCGCGCTCGGCGCTGCGGAGTATGCCCGTCAGAAGGGCCTGGCAAAGGAGTAAATTATGGCTTGGTACTGGATCGTATTGATCGTATTGGCTTGCCTGCTGGCGTTGCTGTTCGTGGTCTATTTCTGGAATCTGGATCAGAAGCTGCTGGGCTGGTGCTATGTGCAGGTCAATAGGATATTTGACCGCAAGAAAACCGATATCAAGTTCTGAGCATGAAGCTGTTTGATGCATTGATCCGCGACGCGGGAGAGCACTTTGGCGCTTCCGCGCCGCGGCGGTATCCTTACATGCCGGAAAAGGCGTGGCCGGAAAGCGAGAGCTTTGAGCTGGTCATGCTGCGTGATGCCGCCTGCGAACTGGGCGGGACATACGGCGTGAACTTCACCTGCGTGACGTCGGACGCCGGGCTGGTACCGGCGGATGAAATCGTGGTATATGGCGACGACCTCGGCAAACTGCGCCAGGATACGCCTTATGCGCGCATTGCATTGCTGCGCGTCGGGCAAATTGCCGGTGAGGATGGGGAGAATACCGAGTCTGCTTTCCGTGCCATACAGCATATGGACTTTGTGAAGTATCACGTATTTCCCAAAGGCTTTATGCTCCGCACATCGTCCGACGCCGGCCGTGAGCAGGTGCGGCTGAGCCGGGAGGCCGTGCACGACGGCATCGATTTTGCGGCTGTCGGGAATGCGTTTTTGCGCCGGTATAAGCAGGACCCGCACGTGCTTGCCGTAAAGCTGATCTTTGTGACGGCGGCGGATGCGGATTATTCCGCGTTGCAAAAGGACGCCGGAACCGCCAAGGACATTTTGCTTACGCTGTCGAAAATTATGGAAGGCCTGCCCACGGACTGCGGCACATGCTCCCTAAAATCCGTCTGCGACGAGGTGGAGGGAATGCGGGAGCTGCATTTCGGCAAGGCGCAGGAGGAAAAATCATAAACGGGGAAACGGTGCGGCCGCTTGGGGCCACTCGTTACCCCGTTCATTAGGTTTCGGCTTATGCGCAGATCTCCGCGCTTAGTCTCACTTCTTCCTCCGGCTCGGACAGGAGCCCCAGCACTTCGGCGGTAACGGCGTCGACGTAGCATTCATGATCCATGCCGTTTGCGTTGAACAGAATGTGATACAGCGCGCCGGTTGCATCGTGTTCGAGGGCGCATTCGGCGAACGTCGCATCCTCCTTGCGCGTATGCGTCTCGTGCAGCAGTACGGCCTTTGCGTGTTCCATTCCAATATAAGTACGGTTTGCAGTCATTTTCCTGTTCCCCTTTCACTTTCTTTGATGGGAACAGCATACCATGCACTTCTTAAAGAATTATTAGAGAAATACAATACATTACTTTTTTAGAAATGAATTTTTGCCCGGCAACTTTGTATAAAAGGTAAAGGTAAACGTTGTGCCGACGCCTTCCGCGCTTTGGCATGCGACGGTTCCGCCGTGTGCAGCGGCTATTTGCCGCACAAGATACAGGCCGAGCCCGCTGCCGTCGCCCTGTGTCCGCGCACCGTCCGCGCGCCAGAACCGCTGCCATATATGCGTTAAATCCGCCGGTGGAATGCCCGCGCCGTCATCCTGCACGCAAAGCGCGATCTCGTCGTTCTTTGCGCGGCGGAGGGATACCGCGACATGGCCGCCGCCGTACTTGATGGCGTTATCCAGCAGGTTGCGAACGAGGGAGGTAAAGAGGGAAGCGTCGACCTCCGCCACGATGTGTTCTGCGATATCCGTTGTCAAACGCGTCTCGTTACAAGATAGCACCGCATCCTCACAGCAGGCGTGAACGAGCGTGGAAACATCCTGCGGTTCATAGCTTAGCGCCTCCGTCCCCTGCGCCAGCCGCGCGCTGCGCAAAAGGCGCTCGATGATCGCCGACATGCTGTTGGCTTGCCGCTTGATGACGGCGATGGATTCGGCATAATCGTCCGCTGTTTTTGCCGTACGCTCCGCAAGCTCGCATTCCCCAAGAATCACCGCCGTCGGCGTCCGCAGCTCATGCGAAGCGTCGGAGGCGAACTGCTTTTCTGCGCGGAAGGAACGTTCCAGGCGCTCAAACATGCGGTCGAACGTTGCGGCAAGCCTGTGTATCTCATCCCGGCCGGGGGCAAGCCCGATGCGCGCGGACAGGTCGTCCCCGCCGCTGATGGCGTCCGCAGCTTCGGCAATCCGGCGCACAGGCCGCATGGCGCGCCCGGCGATGAACCATCCGCCCAGCAGCGTCAACCCGATCAGCACGGGCAACAGTATGATCAGAAGACGCGCCAGCACCCGCACGGCGTCGTTGCCGTTTTCCGCGCTGGTTACGCCGCGGAACCATACGCCACCGTCCGGATCGTCCGCAAACTGGTCGAGCACCAGATACTGCTCGCCGTTCACCGTCACACGGCGCAGCTCCGCGGGCTTGAACGTTTCGTCGCCGTCGAATGCAATCACCTTCGCGCCCGCCAGCAGGTTGCCGTCCGCATCATATACTTCGGTGAATACGCCGCCACGATAGACGTCGAACTCGTCCACATCCAGCAGACCGTTATCGTAGTCCAGTTCGTCGACATTATAGGAGACCGCGTCGATCAGTTGCCGTTCGGCGTTCCCGCCGGAAGCATCCTTTGCCATGAGGGAGACGAACACGACCGCAATTGCCAGTATTGCCGTCATCATCAGCATAAACCAAAGCATGATACGTACGCGCACCGTCAGCAGGTTCATTCGTTTGCCTCGCTGATTGTCCATCCGCGTCCCCAAACGGTTCGGATGAGCTTATTATCAAAGCCTTCGTCAATCTTTTTTCGCAGATAGCTGATATAGACGTCCACGACATTCGTGCCGCCTTCGTAATCATAGTTCCAGATGTGATTTTCGATCATTTCACGGGAAAGCACCGCGCCCTTGTTGCTGATAAGATACGTAAGCAAAGCAAATTCCTTTGCCGAAAGACGAATATCGCGCCCTGCCCGCGTAACGGTGTGCGCCGCCGTATCGACCGTCAGGTCGGCCAGCGTATAAACGCTCGTATGGTTGTCCGTATGCTTCCGCGTCATTACGCGCACGCAGGCAAGCAGCTCGTCGTAATGGAACGGCTTGACCAGGTAGTAATCACCGCCGCTGTCGAGGCCCGTTACCCTGTCGGCAACGCTGTCGCGCGCGGTTAAAAACAGTACCGGCGTACCGTCCCCGCTCGCGCGCAGGCGCTTGACAAGGGAGAACCCGTCAAGCTTCGGCAGCATGACGTCGAGTATGATGCAATCGTATTGCGCGCAGGCAAGAAACGAAAGCGCTTCCTCACCGTCGAAACAGCCGTCCGCAGCGTAACCTTCGCTTGACAGGTTTTTTACAATTATGCGATTCAAATCGCGGGAATCCTCTACGACCAATATGCGCATCGGCGTTGCCTCCTGCCTTGTCAAGCGTATCGGAAAAGCATTAGAAAAGCATGAGAAAGTGCGCGCGTTAACAGGCCGTCTGCCGCACGCGGATGACGCTGTTTACAAGGTCGACGTCCTCAATGACGCCGGTCAGACGGATTTCCTGCCCCATAATGTCGACGGCGACGATGCAGCCGTTTTCCATATGAATGCGGCAGATGTTGCTGCCGGCGGGCTCTGGCGATCCATCTACATAAATGGTAGAAAGACACATAATGGGTTACTCCTTTGCCAGCAGCTTGAGCGCATCGCCGATTTTTTCGTTGCTGGCGTTCAAATCCGCGACAGCTTCGTGCAGCAGTGCCGCCGCTTCCGCGTGGACCGTTTCACAGCTGTGCGCAAGCGAATGCAGCTCCGCTGCGTGGTGCGTGTTGTGGTTAAGCATATACGTCAAAAGCGCTTTGTTCTCTTCCGGGTTGGTCGCGTGAGCATGGTGTTCTGCGCCGTTATGCATGGGTGTGCCTCCTAAGACTACTTTTTTACATTATACCATATCTTCCTGCACAATGGTATTCTGCGCTGTATGGCATGGAGAAACGGCGAAATGGCACGATAAACCCGTTAAGCGTGATTGCAGGCGGGCGAAGCGGATGCGGCTTTTATGGGAAAGCGCCTGCAAAACAAAGCGCGCATGCCGCATAATACCCGTGCCCTGCGTATTCCGTGAACAGGGCGTGGCGTATTGATCGCGTATCTGCTATAATACAGCCAAAAAAGGATTGCCCGGAGCATCGCCTCCGGCAGGAAGGATTGCATATGGAATACAAAACACTGTCCAACGGCGTCATTATGCCCGCCGTCGGCTTTGGCACATACAATATCCGGGGGGAATCCGGCATAGACTGCATCCGGCAAGCCGCGGAATGCGGCTACCGGCTGTTCGACACCGCGTCCTTTTACGAGAATGAGGAGATTGTCGGCGCGGGGCTTGCCGCTTCCGGCGTGCCGCGCGAGGAGCTGTTTGTCGTGACAAAGCTGTGGTTTACGGAGCTCGGTTATGACGCCGCGCTGCAAGCCTTTGACCGCAGCATCAGCAAGTTGAAAACGGAGTACGTCGACTTGTATCTTGTCCACTGGCCCGGCTCGAATATTTACGAAAACTGGGATTCGCTGGATCGGGATACCTGGCGCGCGCTGGAGCGTTTGTACGACGAAAAATCCGTCCGCGCAATCGGCGTAAGCAACTTTCTGCCGCATCACCTGATGCAGCTTCTGCCGACAGCCAACGTCATGCCGATGGCCGACGAAATTGAGTTCCATCCCGGCTATACGCAGCTTTCGACGGTGCAATACTGCAAGGAGCGCGATATACAGATCATTGCCTGGAGCCCCATTGGCAACAAGCGGCTGCTTACGGACCCGACGGTTGTGCAGATGGCGGAGAAGTACGGCGTGAGCGCGCCGAAGCTCTGCCTGCGCTTTGACCTGCAATGTAATACCATTGCGATACCGAAATCCGCGCATGCGGCGCGCATGCAGGAAAACTTGTCGCTGTTTGATTTTTCCATATCGGAAAGCGACATGCAGTATCTGCTCGCCATGCCGGAAACCGGCTGGTCGGGGGAGCATCCGGACCGTCCGCGCAGGGATTTTGACTAAACGAAGACCATAGCGGGCGCGGCGCTGCGCCTACAGGAAGGGACGACCATGCGAATCGCCGTAAACGGGACGTGTATGTATTACGAAAAGTGCGGCTGCGGCAGGCCGTTGATCATGCTGCACGGCAACGGCGAATCGCATGCGATTTTTGATAAAGCGATTCCGCTGCTTATGCAGCGGTTTACCGTGTATGCGCTCGACAGCCGGGGACACGGGGAAAGCGCCCCGGTGAACTGCTATCATTATGACGACATGGCGGAGGATGTGCGCTGCTTTATCGAAGCGCTGGCGCTGGCAAAGCCGGTTTTGTACGGTTTTAGCGACGGCGGCATCATTGGGCTGCTGCTTGCGGCGCGATATCCTGCGCTGCTTTCCGGCCTGATTGTCAGCGGCGCCAATACATCGCCCGCCGGCATACGGGAGCGGTGGTTACGAGCGGTCGCATCCGAACCCGGCGCCATGCAGGACCCGAAAACGGTGCTAATGCTGCGAGAGCCCGATATTACGCCCGAAATGCTGCATGGCATTACGGTTCCGACGCTTGTTCTGGCGGGCGGGCGCGATATGGTAAAGCGGTCCGACACCAGGTTTATCGCGCAAAATATCCGCGGCAGCAGCATGCGCATCCTGCCCTTCTGCACGCACGGCGGGTATATTGTGCACAGAAAAAAGATTGCAAAGCTGATTTTACGCTTTGCTTCACAGCGGTTGGGCGAGGGCGGAAACCCGGTCTAAGCAAATGCGCAAAGGGCGTACGCGTTACAGCAGGCCTTCCTCGCGTTCGCGCAATTCCTGAAAAAAGGCAAGCTGAAACGGTATGGAGATCAGAAACGTGAGGATATCCGCAATCGGCTGCGTCAGCTCGATACCGGTCAAACCGATGGCGGGCGGCAGCAAAAGGATGAGCGGCACATAAAAGATTCCGTTTCGGCAAAGCGCAAGGAGGGTTGCGTTCCTTACGCGTCCCAGACATTGCAAAAGCTGGTTGACATGCGACGAGTACGCCAGACCGGGCAGGGACAGACAAAGGAAGCGCAGCGCTCTGGCGCCGATTTGCGCGACGGCCGGATCGCCGGGAAGGAACAGCGCGATGAGATCCTGCGCAAACAGGAACAAAAGCGCGGAGGCCGCTACGGTAAGGATGGTGCCGAGTATTGCGGCGTCGCGGAACGCTTCGCGTACGCGGCGGAATTTTCCCGCACCGTAGTTGTAGCCTGCGACCGGCTGGAAGCCTTGGCCGATGCCGATGACAATGCTGCGGATGAACATATAGATACGGTTGGCAATGCCCATTGCGGCAATGGCGGCGCTGCCGTAAAGCCGGGCCTGGTTGTTGAGCAGCATGGTGGCAAGGCTTGCCACGCCCTGCCGGCAAACGGTTGGCAATCCGGTGAGGATGATCTCCCGATAGGTAGCATACCGGCGGGAAACGAATTTTGCAGCAATCGGCACAAGGCTGATTTTCTTGATGTAAAAGAACAGCAGGATGAGAAAACTGACAAGCTGTCCGGTTACGGTGGCGATGGCGGCGCCGGAAATGCCGAGCCCCAAGCCGAAATCAAAAATGAAAAGCGGGTCGAGGACGATATTAAGGATTGCTCCGCTCATGATACCGATCATGGAAAGCTGCGGCTTTCCGCTGGTTCGCAATACGAGGTTTAGCACAAAGGTGGAGCACATCAGCGGCGCTGCATAGAGGATATAGCGGCTGTATGCGCAGGCATACGGAAGGATCTCGTCATTTGCGCCGAATAGCCGCATAACGAGGGGAAGCTTAAAAAGGCAGGCAAGCGCAAGCAATGCGCCAAAGAGCAACGCCGCTACGAACGCACTGGAAGCGTATGTGGCGGCTTCGTCGTTTTTCTTTTCCCCCAGACGCAGGGACACCAGGGAGCCTGCACCCATGCCGAGCCCGAAGCCAATCGCCTGGATCAGCGATTGCAGGGAGAACACGATGCTGACCGCGCCGGAGGCATGCGTGCCCAATTGCGATACAAAGAACGTGTCCGCAAGATTATAGATCGAGGTAACCAACATGCTTACGACAGTTGGAGCGGCAAGCGAGCATACCAGCCGCATGGTGGGCAACTGCGTCATGCGGGCATATTGTTTTTCTTCCCGTGTCATATCCATCCGTCCGATTATAAATCCGTGCGGGAGCAGAAGCAAGCGTGTCCGCGAAATTTGCCGAAGCGGCGCAGGCGACCGGACGGCGCAATGTTGAATATACTGTTGTCAATTTGTAAAGTTTCCAGCATATTCCTTGACAATATACGACACCGGCTGTAGTGTACTCGTATAAGTGTATTAACAGCAATAGTACACATACCGTTGAGACGACGAGGGGGAAACGAAAATGAGGAAAGCGCTTGGAAAGCGGCTATGGACCGCCGTGCTGGCGATGTTCGTACTGCTTGCGCTGCTGCCGGAAGGGCAGGCGCGCGCGGAGACAAAGCTTGCAACGGGCTATGTCAGCTCCACGACGCTGAATATGCGTCCCGACGCAAGCACGCACCAGGCGGTTGTGGCGGTGTTGAAGCGCGGGGATGTGGTAAACGTATACGAAATCTGCGGTACATGGCTGCGCATCGACGTACCGGCGCTGAACAAGAGCGGGTATGTCAGCGGAAAGTATATTACACTGGATACAACCACGGGCTTTTACGGGCTGGGGCTTACGACGGGCACCGTGCATGTGCGCGCAAAGAATACGGCGGAGAGCGAAAGCAAGGGCGTCGTATCCGGCAATACGGGGCTTACCCTGCTGCAAATGGAAGGCAACGGCTGGTGGAAGGTCAAGACGCATGGCGACGGCCTCGAAGGATATATTGCAAAGAAGCTGGTGAAGGTGATTTGCAAGGCGGCAAAAAGCGCTTCCGCCGCCGACTCGAAGGGCAGCGCGGCGAGCATCAACGCGGAGGGCGTAAACCTGCGCAGCGGGCCATCCACCAAGGACAAGAGCTTAGGCCTGCTGAAGAAGGGAACCTCGATAACGGTAATCAGCACCTCTGGTTCCTGGTGCAAGGTTAAGGTGACGTCCTCCGGGAAAACAGGCTACGTCTACAAAAGCTTTGTGAAGCAAAGCGCGGCGAAGGCGACGCCGACGCCGAAAGCATCCTCATCTGCTTCGAGCGCGAAGGGCGCACCCGGCTATATCAATGCTTCGGAGGTAAACCTGCGTACGAGCAACTCCACCAAGAGCAAGAGCCTCGGCAAACTGAAAAAGAACACTGTGCTGGAGGTACTCTCCACAAAGGGCGATTGGTGTGAGATACGCGTGGTGGAAACGAAGAAAACGGGCTATGTGGCAAAGCGCTATGTAACGCTTTCTTCGGCAACGCCGGCGCAGACTGCGACCTCGGCGCCCACTGCAACGCCGGTTCCGACCGCATCGCCAACGCCGACCGCAACGCCGGTTCCAACGGCGACGCCGACGCCTGCCGGGGCGGGCGCCTGACCATGCGGGAAGGGAATGGGAGAATGGCACGTAACAAGATTCCAGCATGCGGTTATATGGGTAAGCCTTGCATGCGCTGAAAGATGGAAGCGCCAAGCGAATTGTGATTGACCGGAGCATAAATTAGAGTTACACTAGATAAGAAAAATAACCATTGCAAATGTCACTTTATTGACGCTGGAACGCGTTGAAGAATAAATTATTGCGGCTGGAAGCAGAGATTGCCGCGTAGGACGGAGCAAAGGAGCCAAATATGCGCAACAGATGCAGGCAACTGTTATATTACTGGGCATATCTGGATTTGCAGCATACCTGCGACAGGAAAAACACGTATTTTTGGACGCATGCGGAGGATATCGGCCGCAAAAACCTGACAACGGTGCGCTATGTTTCTGCATTCTCCGGCTTTATATGCGCGTTCGTTGTTGCGGTGGCGACCTTTCTTGGCGCACCGGCTGGGCTTTGCATTGCGTACGGCATACTGCTGTTGGGGGAGATCCTCCAGTTTATGGTTGCCTCCAGCTTGTTGAAAAAACCTCGGAGCAATCAAGTTTATACCGTTGTAACCTCCATTTGCCCGCTGCATTTGCTGGTATTTGGCGCGTATATTGGCACGGTGCAGAGCCCGGATGAGTCGGCGTCTATTTTTCTTGTTGCGCTGCTGCTTTCGCAGATTCTTTTTACAATGCCGCCGGTGATAACGACTGCGTTTTCCGCTGTGGTGACCGTTGCCGCGTTGCTTACGAGCCATCAGATTAAGACTGACTTCTTCTTCAGAATTGATTTGCTCAATTGCACGGGTGTGTTCTTAATATCGATTTTGGTAGGCTGGCTGGTCAACAAGATGCGCGTAGAGGAGGCGACTGCCCTTACGCGCGTCCAGCAACTGAATAGCGAACTCCAACATTTGAGCGAAACGGATCAGCTTACCAATCTTCCAAACCATCGGAATTTTCAGGAGACCTATTATGCGGCGTTCGAAGCCTCGCGGCAGGCGGCGGATTGCATTGGCGTGATCATGATGGATATTGATCAGTTCAAGGCATACAACGACAATTACGGCCACATTGAGGGCGACAGGTGCCTTTCCGAAATTGGAGGCGTGTTACGGGCCTTTGTTTGCGAAGATGTATACATTTGCCGTTTCGGCGGGGAGGAATTTCTGGCGCTGTTGCGAAACGCCGCTTGTGCGAGGGCTGTGGAGATTGCGGAGCATATCCGAACCAGCGTGCAGGGCATGTCCATACCGCATGCTTTTTCCCGCGTAACAGACGTGGTTACTATCAGCGCTGGCGTATACGTTGGGGTGCCCGGCCCCGTCGATCTGCCGATGCGATTTGTGGATCGTGCGGATCGGGCCATGTATCAAAGCAAAGCGGACGGCGGGAACCGACTGACAAATTTCGTGGATGTGTTTGCGCAGGATCGCACAGCGTGTATTTCGCAGCAGAACTATGCGCGCTTGACCAACCGTGGCAGGGAGGCCATGCGGCGCAAGATTCTTATTGTAGACGACAGCGCTGTCAACCGGCAGATTTTGCATAAGATCCTGGGAGCGGACTATCATGTGCTGGATGCAGAAAACGGTCGGGAAGCGCTCGATATCCTGCAAAGGGGCGCGGACAACATAGACGCCGTGCTGCTGGATATTATTATGCCCGTCATGGATGGGTACGCGGTGCTGCGCACCATGCGTGCGGACGCGGCGCTGTCCAAGGTGCCGGTGATCGTGACGACGGGCAGCAGCGACGAGGCGACAGAGGTTAAGGCGTTGTCCCTTGGCGCAAATGATTTTTTGTTAAAACCCTACAAACCTACGGTCATCAAGCAACGGTTGGAAAACACGATCAACCTGCGCGAGGCGGCGGCGGTTGTTACCGCTGTGGAGAAGGACGGACTGACCGGAGTATACAGTAAAGCTTTCTTTTATTCAAAGGCGGAGGCGCTTCTCCACGCGACTGCCGGTACGCGTTACGATATCCTGTGCTGCGATATCGAGCGATTTCACCTGGTTAACGAGTTGTTCGGGACACGGACGGGCGATGCGCTGTTAAAGCGTGTTGCCGAGCTGATCGTGGAGTATATGGGCGAAGGCGGCCTTTGCGGCAGAATTGGCCCGAACCAGTTTGGTTGCATGGTTTTGCATCACGAACGGTATGACGCAACGGATTTTGCAGCGGCGGTGGAGGCGGTTAACGCGTTTCCAATCTCGATGGACATCAGCATCAAATGCGGCATTTGTGCAGCGGAGGATCTTTGCATTCCAGTCAGCGTGATGTGTGACCGCGCCATGGCGGCTTGCAATTCTATCAAGGGACAAAGTGGAACGTACTTTGCATTTTATAGCGACGACTTTAGGCAGAAGGCGCTTTCGGAACAGTATATACTAGACGGCATGGAGGCGGGGCTTGCCGAAGGACAGTTTATTGTATATTACCAGCCTAAGTATCGGATAGCATCGGGCGAAATGACCGGCGCGGAAGCGCTTGTGCGGTGGAACCATCCAACGCAGGGGCTGCTGGCGCCCTCGGCGTTCATTCCGCTCTTCGAAAAGAACGGGTTAATTACGGATTTGGACTTGTACGTGTGGGAAACAGTCTGCCGCGATATCCGGGAATGGCACGAGGCGGGGCACAAGCCGATGCCAATATCGGTCAATGTTTCTCGTGCGGATATCTATCATCCGGACTTGCCGGAGCTGCTTGTGGGACTGGTTCACAAGTATGGCCTTTCGCCGGATATGCTGCATCTGGAGATTACGGAAGCCGCATACACCGAGGATGGCGAACAGCTGGTGCAGGCTCTTTTGCAGCTTAAGGCGTTGGGGTTCTTCATAGAGATGGACGACTTTGGGGCGGCCTACTCGTCGCTTCATGCGCTTTCCGGCCTGCCTATTAACGTGCTGAAGCTGGATTCGTGCTTTACACAGGCCGGCGCGGATAACGCGAATAAGAACGGCGTCCTGGATTGCGTAATCGAGTTGACGCGCCGTCTGCATCTGCCGGTAATAGCGGAGTGTGTGGAAACGGAGGAACAGGCGCAAAGACTGGGCGCATTCGGCTGCGGATACGCGCAGGGCTTCTATTTCGGAAGACCCATGCCGCGCGAGGAGTTTGAAACCCGGTTGCCATAGGCGGCAGGGAACGTACGGTTTCGATATCGAAAAAGGCAGCGAATTGCAACAGGGATGCGGCGCATGGAAACAGAAGCTCACGGAGTCCGGAGCAGGCTTATACGGCGCGTTGGGCCGGTTTCTTTCGGATACAGAGCTATACGAAAAGCGTCCGTACCAGTTCATGGTGGACGAAAATTTTGACAGGGTGCGGCTATACGCTTATAACCAGTCGTCTTCCGGCTGTTCGTTGGATTCGTCCTCCAGCGGCATGTCCTCCATGACGCCGCTGCCGGAATCCGATTGAAACAGGCGGATCACAAGCAGTACCAGCGCCGCAAGAATGAGCAACGCGAAAAACAGAATCTTGTACGTCTTATAGATACCGGTGGTCGTGGTCAACCAATAGGAAAACGCGCCGAGGCCTTCCGCACCATCGTATGCGGAGAAGGGTACGAGCATAGTATCATAGTCCGAGATAGCCTCCTCGCGGAACCGGAACAAGCGCACGCCGCGCGTCTCGCGGGAGTTGTAGCTTGTAAATGTCGCCCCGGGAACGCTTGCCATGTCCAGCCCGCTGACGGACCCGATAAAGGTGTTGACATGGTCATGCCCGGAGACGTACAAAAACACGTCGTCATTGATCAAAAACGCGTGAAACAAGCCGTTGTTGACAGAGGAGGGGCAGGGCGGCTCCTTGGCTGCGCCTATAAAAAGCTTGTCGCTTTCCAACAGATAGTATTGACCCGCGCCGGAACCGACGCCCTCCTGCGCGCCGTCCGTGTCGGACGGTACTTCGGGAAAGAGCGAATACACCTCCGGCAGCGGCACATGCGAAAACGCAACGCCGGGCACGGCCGTGCCGCCGTTTTGTTCGGCAAGGCGCGCGCTTTCCGCATTGTACCATGCAACCTGCGCTTCGGAAACCGCGCCGTAATCGCCGCTTTCGGAGGTGGGCCCGCAGTCAAACAGGTACAGATTTAATGCGACGTCGCCGCTGCCGTTGCTTGTGTAAACCGGAATGGACTGCACATAGTTGCCGTAAGCGGTATTCGCCCCGTTCGCAGCGTGCAGCGTGCCGAGATAGGTTGGGTAGCGTTGAAAAACCTGAAGCTGCCAGGAAACGTTTACCGGCGCGTCGTAATCATGATTGCCGAACACGGCGACAAACGGAATGCCGCTTTCCGCGACAGGCGCCAACAGCGCAGTCAGCGTTTTTTCCATATTGCGCGCAGCGCTGCCAAGGCGCATGACGGGACTTTGCCCTTCCAGCTGGTCGCCAAGCAGTACGATGAGATCGGCGTCCACGTTGTTAAACAGTCCGTTGAGCGAACGGATCAGGTGCGGAGAAATGAACTGCGTGCTTTGCAGATCGGAAAGGATCAAAACCGTAAAGGTACCGTCGGCACCAAACGAAAGCGTCTGCTGCGTGGAAGCCGCAGCCGTATCTTCCGCAAGGGAATGCACGGACAACGGAAGAAACAGCGGGCTACATGCGCACAGGGCGCAGAGAATTCGACGCATTTTACTCATAATATGCACAGCGTACGCCATTTGCCTGCCGCCTGTCAAGGCCGGCGCGGGCAAAACCGATGGAAGGGGGCGGTGAGGCTCGGTTGCAAGGGGCTTCAATTTTCACGCTTTGCCCTTGACGCAGGGCGGCGGTTTGATATACAATCATTTGGAGTAATTGTGCACGAGTAAGGTGCGTTCATAGATAGATTGACGTGGTATGGTATGCCTGCATCATATTTACTGTATGAAGAGTAATCGTGCAATGCTTGTGCGATTACATTTTTTATAGATAGGAGCCAATGGAATGGACTGGTGGATTGCTGTTATCATAGCCACCGCCGCGCTTGTACTGGGCGTGCTGTTCGGATATATCTACCGCCGCAATGTAGCGGAAGCGAAGATTGCGAAGGCGGAAGACGCCGTGAAGAAGCTGTATGATGAAGCGCAGAAAAAGGCGGAGGACATTAAAAAAGAAAAAATACTGGAGGCAAAGGAAGAGGTTATTCGCCTCCGGTCGGAAGCCGAGCGCGAGAATAAGGAGCGCAGGGGCGAAATCCAGCGCAATGAGCGCAGATTGTTTCAGCGCGAGGAAATGCTCGATAAAAAGATGGACAACGTGGAGCAGCGAGAGGCCACGATTGCATCGCGAGAGGCGGAGCTGGATCGTGCGGAAGCGGACGTAAGCAGCATGCATGCAAAGCAGTTGCAGGAGCTTGAACGCATTTCCGGCATGTCCATTGACGCGGCGCGCGAAATGCTGCTTGCGGAGGTGGAACGCAACACGCGCCATGACGCGGCGATTCTGATACGCGATATCGAATCCAAAACAAAAGAGGAAGCGGACAAGCGCGCGCGCAACATTATTTCGCTGGCGATTCAGCGCTGCGCCGCCGACCATGTTGCGGAAACGACGGTATCCGTCGTGCCGCTGCCCAATGACGAAATGAAAGGCCGTATTATCGGCCGTGAAGGCAGGAACATCCGTGCGCTGGAGACGGCGACGGGCGTAGACCTGATTATTGACGACACACCGGAGGCGGTGATTCTTTCCGGCTTTGACCCGGTGCGCCGCGAGGTTGCGCGCATCGCGCTCGAAAAGCTCATACTCGACGGGCGCATTCATCCTGCGCGCATTGAGGAAATGGTGGAGAAGGCCAAAAAGGAGGTCGACACCTCCATCCGCGAGGCCGGCGAGCAGGCTGTGCTGGAGGTTGGCGTAAACGGCCTGCATCACGAGCTCGTCCGGTACCTTGGCCGCATGCGTTACCGTACGAGTTACGGACAGAACGTGCTGCGGCATTCCATCGAGGTTGCGCATCTGGCAGGTATCATGGCGGCGGAGCTTGGCGCAAATATCGCGCTGGCGAAGCGCGCGGGCCTGCTGCACGATATCGGCAAATCCATCGATCACGAGGTGGAAGGTCCGCATACGCAGATTGGCGCCGATCTTGCGAAGAAGTATCGCGAGAACAACGCGATCGTACATGCAATACTGGCGCATCACGGCGATGTGGAGCCGCAAACGGTGGAGGCGGTGCTTGTGCAGGCGGCGGATGCGATATCCGCAGCGCGGCCTGGCGCACGCAGGGAGACGCTGGAAACCTACATTAAGCGCCTCGAAAAGCTGGAGGAGATTGCGAACTCCTTTGACGGCGTGGATACGTCGTACGCCATTCAGGCGGGCCGCGAAGTGCGCATCATCGTCAAGCCCGACCGCGTCAACGACAGCGATACGGTTATGATGGCGAAGGACATTGCGAAGCGCATCGAGTCCGAGCTGGAGTATCCCGGCCAGATCAAGGTCAGCGTGATTCGCGAAACGCGTACGGTCGATTACGCAAAATAAGAAAAATAGCCGGAAGGATATGCTGCTGCATGCGCATATCCTTTTGTATGTGCGGAGGTAGAAAGATGTTTCCTGTTGCGGATGGGCATTGCGATTATCTGTATGGCGCGGTGCAGTACGGGTACGATATGGATAAGCCCGCGCGCGACCAGTCCATCAAGCTTCGCGACATGGTTGCCGGGGGTGTGGCGCTGCAATTCTTCGCCTGCTGGACGGACACGCAGCTTCGCACGCCGCCGCTGCATCAGTGCCTTGCGATGATCGACGCTTACGATCGCATGCTGCATGCGCATCCGGAATTTACGCCGCTTACCCGCGATTACTCTCCGGATAGCGGAAAGATTGCCACCGTGCTGGCCATCGAGGGCGGCGAGGCAATCGATGGCAGCATGGCTGTGCTGCGCATGCTGTATAAGCTGGGCGTGCGCGCGATGACGCTGACATGGAACGAAAGCAACGAGCTTTCGGGCGCGGCTATGGCAAGCCAGCGGAAGGGGCTGACGGCCATTGGACGCGACGTTATCGACGAGATGTGCCGTATCGGAATGGCAATCGACGTGTCGCACCTAAGCGACGCGGGCATTGACGGCGTCCTTTCGCGCGCAACGCGGCCGGTGTTCGCGTCCCACTCCAATGCGAGGCGGGTTTACGACAACCCGCGCGCGCTGTCCGACGAGCATATCCGCGCAATCGCGGAACGGGGCGGAACGGTTGGCGTAAACTTTTACTTTGGGCAGCTCAGTCCGAAGGGGAAGGCTTCCA
>CAYPLG010000050.1:0-17195 GCA_964411535.1 uncultured Oscillospiraceae bacterium | reverse complement strand
ATACGCAAGCTATTTTTGAACAGCTCGGAATCGACGTAAACCCGAAGCAAATCATCGGACAGCTTTCGGTATCTCGCCGTCAAATGGTGGAGATTGCCAAAGCGGTCTCTTACAACGCAAGAATCCTCGTGCTCGACGAACCCACTTCCTCCCTGACGGATGAAGAAGTCGGGCATCTGTTCCGCATTATAAAAAATCTTACCGCGCAAGGCGTCGGCATCATCTACATTTCGCACCGAATGGACGAAATCCTCTCGATCTCCGACGAAGTCACCATTATGCGCGATGGGCAATGGGTCGCGACAAAGCCCGCAAAGGAGCTTAACACGGACGAGATTATTCGCCTCATGGTCAACCGCTCCATGGAGAACCGTTTCCCGCCGAAGATCAATACGCCCGGCGAAGTGTTGCTTGAATGCAAAAACATTACGGGCAAATATATGCCAACCTGTCAGGACGTGAGCTTTGAACTGCATAAGGGCGAAGTGCTCGGCGTTGCAGGGCTTGTCGGTTCCCGCCGTACGGAACTGCTCAACACGATATTTGGCGCGATGACGATCGAAAGCGGCGAAATGATCATGCACGGCAAGCCGATCAAAAACCGCAATGCAGAGGATGCAGTCAAGAACGGCTTTGCGCTCATTACGGAAGAACGCCGCGCAACGGGCTTGTTCCCGTTTGCAAACATCACTTTCAATACGATTATCGCCAACATCAAAAACTACGTTAAATTCGGTATCCTAAGCAGTAAATTCATGGGCAGCGACACGGACTGGGTCATCCAGAACATTAAAGTCAAAACGCCGAGTCAGAAAACGCTCATCAAGAGCCTTTCCGGCGGCAACCAGCAAAAGGTCATTATCGGCCGGTGGCTGTTGACAAAGCCGGAAATCCTGCTCATGGACGAACCGACACGCGGTATCGACGTCGGTGCAAAGTATGAAATCTATCAGCTGATTCTGGATCTTGCCAAGGAGGGCAAAGGCATCATGATGGTTTCGTCCGAGATGCCGGAGCTGCTCGGAATCTGCGACCGCATCCTTGTTATGTCCAACGGCAGGCTTGCCGGCACGCTTACGCGCGGCGTCGATTTTGGCGACATGGAAAACGAACAGGAGACGGTCCTCCGCCTCGCTGCAAAGTACGTCTGATTACTAATTAGGAATATTGAGGGAAGCAACATGGAACAGAAAGCTATGGAACAAAAGAAGTTCAACACCAAGAAAATTGGCGAGTTCATGCTCAATAACGCACTGTACTTCATTCTGGGTCTGATACTGATCATCGTCATCATTATTAAGCCGAACTTCGCCTCGCTGAATAACATCATCAACATCATCAAGCAGTCTTCGACGAAAGGCATCCTTGCGCTCGGCGTTGCAGGGCTGATCGTGCTGGCCGGTACCGACCTTTCCGCGGGCCGCGTGGTCGGCTTTGCCGGCGCAATCACCGCCTCGCTTGTGCAGTCCGTCACGTACGCATCTCGCTACTATCCGAATATGACGGAGCAGCTGCCGCTGATCGTCCCGCTGCTGGCCTCCATCCTCGTTGCGGTTGTGTTCAGCCTGATCAACGGCTTCGGCGTTGCGTACCTAAACCTGCACGCATTCATCGTTTCGCTCGGTACGCAGCTTATCGCTTACGGCGCGAACTGTATCTATATCGAAGCGCAGCCTCTCGGCGCAGCGCAGGCGCTCTCCACATTTGAGAAAAACTTCCTCAATGTCGCCGCAGGCTCCTTCACAATCGGTACCGTGAAAATTCCATTCGTTATGCTGTACTTTCTCCTTTGCGCAATCCTCGTAAACCTGATCTGGACGCGCACAAGGCTCGGAAAGAACATGTTTGCCGTCGGCGGCAACATGGAAGCCGCCGCGGTTTCCGGCGTCAACGTTAAAAAGACGATCATGCTGGTCTACCTGCTCGCCGGCGTTTGCTACGGCATCGCGTCCTTCCTCGAAGCCGCGCGCATTCAGTCCGTCGGCGCAAACACCGGTATCAACTACGAGCTTGACGCGATATCCGCCTGCGTGATCGGCGGCGTATCCTTCTCCGGCGGTGTTGGTACAATTGCCGGCGTTGTCATCGGCTCCATCATTTTGCAAGCAATTAACTACAGCTTGTTCTTCCTCGGCGTCAACGCATATTTGCAGTACATCATCCGCGGCCTGATCATTATTCTCGCCGTCGCAATCGACGTACGCAAATACGTAGCAAAGAAGTAACCCATGGAACAGGAACGCCCAACAGAAGTCCCCAAACCCTCCGCCCCGCACGTTTCGACGGAAGCGACGGAATGCACCGCTGCCGAACAGCCGGCGCGGAGAGTGCCCGCGCGATACAACCTGTACGCACGCCTCAACGTATCGTTGCGAACGATGGACATCATCATAACGTTGATTGTCATTGCAATTGCGGCAGCGCTCATCATCGGGATTTTCTGTAAATAACCAGGCAATTGGCGGTACAAAGGCGGGCAGCAATGTCCGCCTTTCTCCTGCAAAAAGGAGAAAATGGCATTTTTTCAGCCTCCGGCTTTTCCTTGTCCGCACCGGATTCCCATTTTCACATTTCGGGCGTACCTAAGGCGCTGCACTATGCACCGCGCTGCCCGCTATGCAATCTGCCGGTCGGTTACCGGCACGTCAAAATCCGCGTACGATGCCGGAAAAATGCTTCTGTTCGATTTGTGCATTGAAAAAGAACACGTATGGCTGGATTTCGAGACGAATTCACTGTAGAATATACGCAGGAGGATACTATGGAAGCAACATTGATTGACGCGGTACTTTCGGCAAACCTGGAGTTGCCCAAAATGGGCCTTGTCCTGTTTACCTGGGGCAACGTCAGCGCCATCGACCGTGCGGCGGGAGAGGTCGCCATCAAACCCTCCGGCGTGCCGTACGAACACCTGCGGCGCGAACAGATCGTCGTTACCGACCTCGACGGCAACGTATTAAGCGGCAGCTTGCGTCCGAGTTCCGACCTGATGACCCACCTTGCGCTATACAGGGCGTTTCCGGATTGCAACAGCGTCGTGCACACGCATTCGCGCATGGCGACGGCCTGGGCGCAAGCCGGGCTTTCCGTACCGGCGCTCGGCACGACGCACGCGGATTACTTTCACGGCCCCATTCCCTGCGCAAGGAAGTTGACCGAGGCGGAAATTGAATCGGGATACGAGGAAAACACCGGCAAGGTAATCATAGAAACGTTTCAGAAGCACGGCATTGATCCCGTGGCGGTGCCCGGCGTACTGGTGCATAGCCATGGGCCGTTCGCCTGGGGCAAGGATGCGGCGCAGAGCGTATACCACGCCGCCGTGTTGGAGGAGGTATGCGCCATGGCGTACTATACGCGCATGATTCACCCCGCCGCACCGGAAGCCGATTCATATCTGCTGGACAAGCACTACCTGCGAAAGCATGGCAAAAACGCCTATTACGGGCAAAAATAGGAGGATACATCAGTATGGTCAACCCTGCATATTACGGGCATGAAACACAGCTTTTCGGCGTCGAGGAGCATCGCCTCGTCGGCGGCAAAGGCGACGGCATGCGGCTATTTGAAGTACGGAACGGGCTTGGGCTGCAATTCACCGTGTCGGCGGATCGCTGCGCGGATATTTCCCGCCTGTCGTTTGGCGGCGTGAACTACGGCTTCTTTTCCGCCAACGGCTATGTCGCGCCGCAATATTACGACGACAAGGGCGACGGATGGCTCAAGAACTTTACGGCGGGTTTCTTCACCACCTGCGGCTTTTTAAACGTTGGCGGTCCCTGCGTGGACGACGGCGTCGAGCTGCCGCTGCACGGCCGCCTTGCCAACCTCCCCTCCGAGCACATTTATTGGGAATCGGACGAGCAGTCCATCCGGATTCATGCAACCGTGCGCCATGCCGGAATCTTCGCTGAAAAGCTGATGCTGTACCGCACAATTACATGCTCCCTCGTCAAAAACGAAATCACCCTCACCGACCGCGTCCGAAACATCGGCGATACGGAAAGTCCGCTCATGCTGCTCTATCACATGAACATGGGTTACCCGCTCCTTTCCGAAACGACGGAACTGAAGATTCCGTCCGTCGCCGTTGAGCCGCGCAATGAGCATGCCGCGGAGGATATCGATACCTGGAACGTCATGCTGCCGCCGCAGCCGCGCTTTGAGGAGCAGTGCTACTTCCACACCTTCGAAAAGGAAGGGCTTGCCGCCATATTCAACCCGAAAATTGACAAGGGCCTGGCCATCCGCTTTGACGCAACCAATCTTGACCACTTTACCGAGTGGAAAATGATGGGTATCAAGGATTACGTGCTCGGCCTCGAACCGTGCAACTGCAAGCTTATCGGGCGCGACGAGCTGCACAAGCGCAACATGCTCAAATATATCGCCCCCGGCGAAGAGAAAACGTACTCCGTTCGGCTGCAAATTGTGGAGAACAAGGCGCAGTGGGACGAGATTTAATGAACGAGGACAGCTGCAAAATGAACGCATCGGAAACCGTCCGGCTCGCGCTGGACAATCACACCATCATTCCCGCATTCAACATCCCCCATCTGCCGATGGCCAAGGCGGTTATTGCCGCCATCAAGGACGAGGACTCCGTCGCAATGATTCAGGTTGCCCGTCTGGAATGGGAAAAATTCTGTGCAAAGAGCCTGGAGGCCGTCGCGGAGGAATACTTCCGCTACTGCGCGCCCGGCTACACGCTGCTGCATCTTGACCATGTGCCGGTCATCGACGAGGACCAGAAGCGCGTTGATTACATGCCGATCCTCTCCCGTGCGGTACAGGCCGGGTATCAATCGCTGATGGTCGACGGGTCGCGCCTTTCCCTCGAAGAGAATATTGCCGTCACACGCGAGGTTGCAGACTTTGCGCATGCGCACAGCGTTGCCTGCGAGGCAGAGCTTGGCTCCGTCATGGGCCACGAAAGCAACGGCCCCGGCATCCCGTACGAGGAGCTGTTTAAGACCAAGAAGGGCTTTACGGACGTCGCCGAAGCAACGCGTTTCGTGCGGGAAACCGGCTGCGACTGGCTGTCCGTCGCGGTCGGCAGCATCCACGGGGCGATTGCGGAGAACGTCCGCAACCAGAAAAAGCCGGAAGCGCGACTGGATATCGAGCACATTACGAAGCTTCGCGAGGCGACCGGCATTCCGCTCGTGCTGCATGGCGGTTCCGGCATCAATCAGGATTGCATACTAAGCGCCATCGCGGCAGGTATCGCCAAAATTAACGTTGGAACCGAGCTTCGGCAAGCCTATGAACGCGCCATGGAAGGCAAAACGGATATCGAATACGGACGCGCAGCTGTGTACGAAAAAACACGCAGCGTGATACACGATTTTCTGCGTACGTCCGGCAATCACAGCAAGTTGATCGGGTAAGGAAAGGTGGAATTTACTATGCAAGCAGTTATGTACGGCGCGGGCAATATTGGCCGCGGATTCATCGGAGCGCTCCTGTCCAAATCGGGCTACCGCGTCACGTTTGTCGACGTTGCAAAGCCCGTTGTCGAGGCGCTGCAAACGCGGGGCGCATACCCCGTGCGCATCGTCTCTACGCATGGGCATGAAGATACCATCATTGACAACGTCACCGCAGTCGACGGCAACGACGTCGACGACGTCGCCAATGTCATTGCCAACGCGGACATCATGGCTACGGCCGTGGGCGTCAATATCCTCAAGTTCATCGTGCCGAACATCGTCGCCGGCATCCGCAAGCGGTTTGCGCAGGGCGACCGACCCCTCAATATCATTATCTGCGAAAACCTTATGGACGCGAACAAGGTCCTCGAAGGCATGCTCAAAGCGCAGCTGACGCCGGAAGAATGCAAGCTCTTTGACGAGCGCATCGGCCTTGTGGAAGCTTCCATCGGCCGTATGGTGCCCGTCCAGACGGATGCGATGAAGGATGGCGACCCCATGCGCGTATGCGTCGAACGTTACGGCAGCCTGCCGGTCGACCGCGACGCATTCAAGGGCGAAATCCCGGAGATTGCCAGCATGGTGCCGTTTTCGCCGTTTGATTTTTACATCAAGCGCAAGCTGTACCTGCACAATATGGGCCATGCAACCTGTGCATATCTTGGCATGTACACCCAAAAAACCTATATTTACGAATCCATCGACGACCCGGATACACAGCTGATTGTCGAAAACGCCATGCTCGAAAGCGCGCAGGCGCTTGCAAGCGCATACGGCGTACCGCTCGAAAAGGTTGTGCCGCATATGCAGGACCTGCTTTCCCGGTTCACAAACAGCGCGCTGATGGACACCTGCGCGCGCGTAGGCGGCGATGCAAAGCGCAAGCTTTCCCCCGCCGACCGCATGATCGGCTCCGCCACCCTCTGCGAAAAGACCGGCAGCGAACCGGTTTACATCTGTGCCGGCGCCGCGGGCGCGGTGCTGCGCTATCTGGAGGAAAACAATCTGCCGCAGGGCCGCGAGAACGCAATCGCCGTGCTTTCGGACATTTCCGGACTTGCCGCGGATACGCCGCTTGCAAAGCGCATTCTGACATTCTACGACATGCTGCAAACCGGCGAAAGCCTCGCCGCAATCCGCCGCAAAGCCATGCAATTGCAGGCGGATAACCGGAAAGACATCGTATAAATTGTAAAGGAGCGTATTAGCTATGAAAAAAATGACATTTGCACTCTGCTTCTGCAACCGCGGCTTCATGCCGGGCGAGCTCATCCTCGGCGCGCGCAAGGATATGGTCAAGGCCGTCACCGACGCGGGCTACGATTACATCATAATGGACGAGGCCGCTACCCGCTTCGGCGGCGTGGAAACGCGCGATGAAGGCCGCCTCTACGCCAAATGGCTCAAGGAACACGAAGGGCAATACGACGGCGTGATTTTCTCCATGCCGATCTTTGCCGACGAGAACGGCGCGATCGAAGCCCTGCGCGACGCGGGCAAGCCGATTCTGCTGCAAGCCTATCCGGATGAAATCGGCAAGCTGGACTTTAAGAACCGCCGCGACGCATACTGCGGAAAATTCTCCGTCACAGACTGCTTTACGCAATGCGGCATTCCCTTCACCGTGCTTAAGCCGCATGTCGTACATCCGCTGACCCCGGCCTTTGCCGAGAACCTGCGCGACTTTGCAGCGGTTTGCCGCGTCGTAAACGGTATGAAACGCTTTACCATCGGTTGCATCGGCGCGCGTACCACGGCGTTCAAAACCACACGTTTTGATGAAATTGCACTGGAAAAGGCCGGAATCACCGTCGAAAGCTTCGACCTTTCCGAGCTGGTATTCAAAGTACAGGCGCTAAGCGACAGCGATCCGGCCGTCGTAAGCAAGGCCGCCGACCTGAACGCCTTTACGGACTGCTCCGGCGTACCCGCCGCCAATATGGTGAACCTTGCCAAGATCGGCGTGGTAATCGACCGCTATATTGAGGAGTACCACCTCGACGCCATCAGCCTGCGCTGCTGGAACGAGATGGAAACCATTCTGCGCGTATGCCCCTGCGTGCTGTTGGGCGAGCTCAACGAGCGCGGCATCGCAGCCTCCTGCGAAATCGACCTTTGCAGCGCGATTACGATGCGCATGATGCAGCTCGCCAGCGAGCGTCCCACCGCAGTGCTGGACTGGAACAACAACTACGGCGACGACCCGGACAAGGTCATCCTCTTCCATTGCGGTCCCGTCGCGCAGTCGCTCATGACCGGCAAGGGCACCGTCACGGAGCACAAGATGTTCGCCAAGGGCGATCCGGGCTCCGGCTGGGGCAGCAACGAAGGCCGCATTCAGGCCATGCCCATCACATTTGCCAACTGCCAGACCAAGGACGGCAAGCTCATCGTCTATGCCAGCGAAGCGGAAATGACGGATGATCCCATCGAGAAGGAATACTTCGGCTGCGCAGGCGTGGCAAAGATCGACAACTTGCAGGACAAGCTCATATACCTCGCGCGCGGCGGCTTCAAGCACCATACCGCCATCGGCGTGGGGCACTTAAAGAGCGTACTCGAAGAGGCGATCAACGTCTACCTGCATTACGATCTGACCGATATCGACAGATAAGGAGCCGCTATGCCGTACATTGGTTTGGACGTCGGCACGTCCGGCTGTAAAGCCACGGTCCTCGACCACGAAGGGCATGTCCTTGGCAGCGCACACGAAGGCTACAGTACGGTCTCCCCCAAGCCGGGCTATGTGGAGATTAACGGAGAGACCGTCTGGCAGGCTGTGCAGCGGGTGCTCAAGGCCGTCAGGCGCGACGACATTACCGCGGTTGCCATCGCCTCCTTCGGGGAAGCGCCCGTGCTGCTCGACGCATCCGACGCAGTCGTAACGAACAGCATCTATTACTGCGACGTACGCGGAAGCGAGGAGGTTGCGGATATCCGCGCCGCCATGGACGAAGCGCGCATACAGCAGATCACCGGCGTTTCGCTCAACCCAATGTTCACCGCCAACAAGCTGCTTTGGATGCAAAAGCATGACCGCGCTGCCTATGACCGCGCAAAACACATCATGCTGTTTGGTGATTTCATCGGCTACCGGCTTACCGGGGAGCGGAAGATTGACTACTCCCTGGCCTCGCGCACAATGCTGCTGGACATCAAAAAAGGTTGCTGGTGCACGGAGCTGATGGAAGCGCTTTCCATCGACCCGGCTCTGTTTTCCGAACCCGTGCGCACCGGCACAATCGTCGGTTCCCTGCTGCCAGGCGTGGCGGAAAGCCTCGGATTGCCGCAAAACGTGCAGCTTGTCGCCGGCGGGCACGATCAGATACTGGCCGCGCTCGGCAGCGGCGCCGTCTACTCCGGCGATCTGGTCGACGGCATGGGCTCCAGCGAATGCATTACGCTTGTGCTCCGCGGCGAAGACTGGACGCCGAAAATGGCGCAGTATAACTTTTGCTGCGAGCCGTTCGTCTTCGAGAACACATTCGTTACGCTGGCGTTCAACGCCAGCAGCGGCACAAGCACGCGCTGGTACTGCGAATGCTTCGAGGGCGAGCGCAAAAAATCGCTGCCGGATGGGCAAAGCATCTATCAGCTGATGGATGCAGAATGCCCGGAGGCGCCTGCAAGCGTCCTCTTCCTGCCGCATGTGGCGGGAAGCGGCACGCCTTATCTCGATTCCACGATGGGCGGCGCATTCCTGGGTCTAACGACCGCAACGACGCGCGCGGAGCTATACAAGGCCGTTATGGAAGGCATGTGCTTTGAGATGCAGTTCAACGTTGAGCTGCTGCTCGAATGCGGGCTTTCCTTCGACAGCATCACCGCCGTTGGCGGCAGTACGCAATCCAAAACGCTTATGCAGATCAAAGCCGACGTCATGAACCTGCCTATCGAAACGCTGACCACCGTCGAGGCGGGCACCATCGGCCTTGCGCTGCTTTGCGCATATGCGATGGGCGACATTCGCGACCTTGCGCAGGCTGCGAAGAACGCCGCCGTGCGCGCCACGCGCTTTACGCCGGACCCGGCTAAAGCTGCGTTCTATAAAGCGCGCATGGACCAGTACCGCCGCGTCTACCCCGCCATGCGGACCGTATTTGGCAAGTGAGGCATTCGCCGTAGGGCGTGTCCTTCGGCCATAGCAACATACTTCCGCCGGGAAGTAAGAGGACTGCATCTATGCGAAAGATATTGATTGCGGAGGATGTCCACGCAAATCGAGTCATATTGCGAAAAATACTTCGCGAATACGAGGTTCTGGAGGCCGAGGACGGCGTACAGGCCATCGAAATTATGCACCGTGAAGGGGCCGACATCTCGCTGCTGCTGCTGGATCTGGATATGCCCAAATTGGATGGATACCAGGTGTTAACACGCATGCAAGCCGATCCCGGCCTATCCGCCATTCCCGTAATCGTCGCTACGGGGATGACCGACGCAGCCGCCGAAGTCAAGGCGCTTTCCATGGGCGCGCATGATTTTATCATAAAACCATACTCCGCATCCGTTATCATACATCGTGTTGCAAACATCATCAAGCTTCGGGAAACCGCAGCAACCGTAAACACGCTTGAACGCGATCGGCTAACCGGCCTGTACAGCCGGGAGTTCTTTTTTGAAAAGGTCTCCGCCATGGTACGCGCGCACGCACCCGGATACTACGTTATGGTCTGCTTCGACGTTGACAAGTTCAAGGTCATCAATGACCAGTATGGAACCGAAAAGGGCGACGCTGTACTCCGGCATATTGCAGGCGTATTCAAAAAGGAATTCGATCCCATCGGCGGGATTTGCAGCCGCATTTCCGGAGATAACTTCGCTATCCTTTATCCCGCGTCGTTTCTTGCATCCGACAGGATAGCCAGAATACAGCTGGAGTCCGCGCATTTGGACGGGCTCATTATGCCGATTGTTTTCAGCATCGGAAGATATATTGTCTCCGACGTTTCGTTGCAGCCCAACGCCATGTATGACCGGGCAAGCCTTGCCGCCGATTCCGCCAAAGAGCGATATGACAACAAAATCGTGTATTACGACGAAACCTATCGGGAACGCCTTATCCGGGAGCAGAGCATCGTTACAGAAATGCAGGACGCGCTCTCCAGCGGACAGTTCAAGGTCTGGTTTCAGCCGCAATACAACCACGCAACCGACGCAATGATCGGCGCGGAGGCGCTTGTGCGCTGGGAGCATCCGACCAAGGGGCTCATTCAGCCGGGAACATTTATCCCTTTGTTTGAACAAAACGGCTTCATCTATTCAGTCGACAAGTTTATATGGGAGGAAGTCTGCCGCTATCTGCGCAAATGGATTGACGCCGGGCGCGCGCCGCTCCCTGTTTCTGTGAACATTTCCCGTTATGATATGCTTCACCCCGACATTATCGACGTATTATCCGGCCTCGTCAAGCAATATGCGCTGCCGGTGGATCTTCTTCGCCTGGAAATTACCGAAACCGCTTTCTCCGAATCCTCGCGACGGATCGTCGACGTTGTAAAGGAGCTAATCAATCGCGGCTTCACGGTTGAAATCGATGACTTCGGCAGCGGATACTCCTCCCTCAATACATTGAAGGATGTGCCGGCACAGATTATCAAGCTGGACATGCGCTTTCTGGAAAGCACAAATTCGGAGCGTGGCGGCAATATTGTCGAATCCATCGTCCGCATGGCGAAATGGCTTGGTATGTCCGTCATCGCCGAGGGTGTTGAAACGCTCCAACAGGCAAATTACCTGCTTTCCATCGGATGCAGTTACATGCAGGGATACCTGTATGCCAAGCCGATGTCCGTTATGCAATACGAAAGCTATTGCAGCGGAGCGGAAAAAGAGGAGCACCTGCTTACGCTGGAAACCGTGGAGAATCTGAACAACAACACGTTCTGGGACCCGGCAAGCATGGATACGCTTATCTTCAACAGCTATGTCGGCGCAGCGTGCATCTTTGAGTATTGCAACAGCAGTATTGAGCTTTTGCGGGCCAATCGAAAGTTTTCCAACGTCTTTGGCGACAACGCCATGTCCGTGGAGGAGACTTTGCGGCTCGATTGGCTGAATCATCTTACTGCGGACAGCCGGCAATTGGTCAGAAGCATCCTACAACAATCGAGGGAGACGAATGAGGAGTATCCCGGCGAATACATCTTTACCGATATCCCCGGATGCCCCGCATTTGTCTACCTCCGCGCAACCATGCGCGTAATTGCAAAAGCCGGGGAACGGCTGCTCGTATACTGCACCTGTGAAAACATCACCGCACAGAGGCAGGCGGAGGAAAAAGAACGCCGCATCGCCGCGCAGATGCAGATTATCATGAAGAGCATAAACGGCGGAATTTCCGCCATGTCTGTCGACGAGCACGGCGTTCCGCACACCATTTTTGCAAACGATAAATACTACTCCATGATGGGCTACACAAAAGAGCAGATGCAGACAGAATTGCCGGATATCCGCATGGTCGTCCATCCGGAGGATAAGGCCATCGCCCAAGCCTCCGTTGACAAACTGCTCCGCAGTCATATTCCATGTGAGAACCAATACCGCTGCATCAAGCGCGACGGTAGCATCATCTATGTGCGCACCAACAAATCCATCACTCGCATTGAAGGCTATGGCGAAAACGTCATTATTTCGGTCCTTACGGAAATTACCGACACAATCCTTGCAGAGCGCCGGGCAAAGCAGATTGCCATGCAGTTGCAAGCCATCCTGGACAACGTGGATTTGGGCATCGTCGCCTCCACGCTGCAAGACGGTATTCTCCGTTTCCTGTTTGCCAACGACAGATTTTATGAAATGCGCGGCTACACCAAGGAGCAGTATGTCCGTGAAGTTACGGACCCGCATACCTTGCTTGAACAGGGGATTCGCAAGAGCGTACTGGAAAAAACCGTCGCTATTTCGCAAACCGGCGAGTCCACCGTTATGGAATACCCGATTTGCCGACGCGACGGGGCCCAGCGAATGATGCGCAACGCCATCTCGATTGCAAAATTCGAGGGCATTCGCGAACCGGTACAGCTTTCCATATTCCGCGATATTACAGAGGAAAAGCAGGCTGAACAGCGCGAAAGGCGCGCCGCCGAGCAAATGCAGCTCATCATGAGCGACATTGACAGCGGCATCACAGCCACCGTGGAACGAGGCGGGCGGATCGAGCTGCTTTTTTCCAACGACAAGTTTTATTCCATGCGCGGCTACACGCGCAAGCAATATCAAACCGAAGTCAAAGACCGCTTTAAGCCTATTCACCCCGATGACAGGGAGCGTGTCCATCTTGCCTACACGGCAACCAATCAAAAGCCGGTACAGATAGAATACCGGTATATCCGTCGGGACGGAACCGAACGCTGGCTTAGGATCGCTTTATCCTGCACACGCTTTACCGGCGTAGATGAAGCCGTAACGCTTGGCATCTATACCGATATTACGGAAGAAAAGCTGGCGGAACAGCAAATCCGGCAGGCCTCCGCCCAACTTAAAAACATGATGGATGATATGCCAGGCGGGTTTTGCCGCATCCATCTGCTGCCTGATGGCGCCATGCAACCCGTATATATTAACGAAGGCTTATGCAAGCTTACCGGCATGGACCACGACATGCTCATGCAGGTATACGCCGACCGTACGCTTGCGCAGGTGCATCCGGATGATGCGCAAATTGTCAGAGACTTCATGGAGCAGATGCGTACAAACGGCAAGGCGCGGGGTATGCGTTACCGATTCCTGCAAAAGGAAAGCGAGTATATCTGGCTCTCCGTATTCGGGCGCGTGACAAACGATATATCGGGGGATTTATTCCTCAACATGTATTATACCGATTCTTCCGAACAGGTTCGGGAAGAACAGCGGCAAAAAGACCTGCTGGACAATCTGCCCTGCGGCGCGGGCATGTACGAGTTTCAGAACGGGCAGATGCGCCTTATCTATCAAAACAAGAGTTTCTGGGAGCTTGTGGGTCTGCATGAAGCCGCATTCCCGGATACCGCCCCCATGTCTGCCATCCATCCTGATGACGTGCCCTTGGTAATACAGGAACTGTTATCAGCCATCAAACAGGGCCGCGACGTCTCTTGCGATATCCGGCTACGCCATCAAACGTCCGGGTATCTGCACGTTCACCTTGCAAGCCGGGTCATCCCCCAAAGAAGCGGTGGCTTCATGATATATGCAACCTTCACGCCCATCTCCTCCGATACGTTATCCTATCAGGAGATGCTTCCCATAGCGCTTGGCGCAGTTATGCGCAGCCAAACGGAATATGCGTTTGTAAAGAACAAAAGCTTGCAATATATCTGCTGCAGCCGGCCGCTACTGGCGCTTATGGGCTATGACTCCGATACGGAGGTCTGCGGAAGAACGGATTACGCCCTTTTCGAAAAATCCATTGCGGATGTATTTTCCAGCAATGATGCAAACATTTTGGAAACTGGCGAACCATTGATCGACAGCGTCAGTCACATCCCTTCCGCCGACGGTGCAGATCGATACGCCTGCATATCCAAATTTCCGCTTCGGGATTCGCAAGGAAACATCGTCGGCGTATACGGCGTCGGACGCGACGTTACGGAAACACGCAAGATGCAATCCCGGTTTGAGCTTTTGACCAACAGCATTCCCGGCGGCATTGCGACGTATTCCTATGCAGACGGCAAAATCAGGCTGACCTACTGCAACGACGGCTTTTGCACCCTGTTTGGGGGCACGCGCGAAGGATTCCAAAACAGGGATGACTTCGACCCCATGGACTGGGTATTTGCGGAAGATCGCCCCGAATTATTTAAGCAAGTTGAAGCCCTTGTACATGACGGCATCCCCATCGACTGCGTTTACCGCGTTCACGTCATCGGTGGCGGGTATAAGTGGATTAACAAGCGCGCTGCGCAAACGGAACTTAGTGAAGGAAAAGTGTTGTTTAACGCCGTGCTTTTCGATATTACGCAGCGGCAGGAGGCTGCCGAGCGCATTCGAATCAGCGAAGAGGAGTATCGCCTTGCCCTGCAGTTTGGCAGCACAATCGTCGGGCGTTTCACGCTTGCAACCCGCACGCTTTGCATCAGCACGGAAACCGCCGCACGAAACGGACACCCTATCGTCATGCAGGACGTCCCGTATGGGCCTGTCCGGCTCGGATTCGTGGCGCCCAAAAGTCAAAAAACTTATATTGCCTTTTTTGAAGACATTCTAAAAGGTAACCCTGCCGGCTCAGCCCAGTTCTATGTAAAGCTGAATAACGGCTGGCGCTGGCAGCAAGCGAACTATTCCACAATCTATTCCACCGGCGGAAAAGCCGTGTCGGCCGTCATCTCCTTTGCCGACGTTACGGAACGCCTTGCAAAAGAAGCGGTTTACAAAAAATGGCAGCAATCCCTGGACGACCGGGAGCAGGGCTCCTATACGCTATTACGATGCAATTTAAACAATGACGCCGAGTACTCCATAAAAGGGGGCGCCCTGCTTGAGTTCGATTCTGGCGACGGCGAGCGCAGTTTCAATCAGCACGCGCAGGCCTATGCACAGCATATTGTTTATGAGGATGACCGGACGCGCTATGCCGCCGTCGTAAACACCGACATACTGCTTGCCAATTACTATCGCGGGAAAAAGTCGCACGTGCTGGACTATCGTGAAAACCTTGCAAACGGAACCGTCCGCTGGCTGCGGCTTGCAATCGACACGGTTGAAAACCCCGCCTCCGGAGAAGTCGAAGCGTACCTGCTATATGAAAACATCGACGCGGCAAAGAAGGCGGAACTGCAAACGAAGGAGCAGGCCGAGACCGATCCCTTGACCGGCGTTCTCAACCGAACCGCTTTCTTCTTACAGGTAAAAAAGATAATCCAAACGTCCGGATCGGAGGAGCGGCATGCCCTGCTCATGCTTGATATCGACGGCTTTAAGCGTGTCAACGACGTTTTCGGGCATAGCACGGGTGATCAGGCACTTGTGGAGATTGCCAATAGCCTGCGTTTGGCAGTCCGGCCGGACGACTTGATTGCTAGGTTCGGCGGTGATGAGTTCCTGCTATTTCTGCGCAATATTCCGAATAATCAAGCAGCCGCCGCTATTGCAAAGCGAATTTGCATGCTGATCTATCGATCGTTCAGTTTGGAGGTTGCAATCACCGGAAGCGTAGGCATCGCAATCGCCCCTTCCGACGGCGCCGACTTCGATACGCTTTACAAGCACGCAGATGCTGCGCTCTATTATGAAAAGGGCTCCGGCAAAAACAATTTTATTTTTTACCGCAACGACATGGCCGACCAGCATCTGGAACCGGAGTCGGACGTTTGCAACGCCCCCGAAGAGATGACGGCTATAAAGAAGCGTCGCATGCTCATCGTCGATGACAACGCCGTTGATTATACCCTTTTACATAGTATATTCAAGGATACGTTCATCATTGAGACAGCACGGGACGGCAACTCTGCGCTTGTCCGCCTAAAGCATTATGGCTCCGCAATATCCGTCGTTCTTCTCGACCTGATGATGCCCGGCATGGACGGTTTTGCCGTACTGGAAAAGATGCAGGCCAGCATTGAATTGCGAAGCATACCCGTCCTCATCGTAAGCGGCGACGAAAGCCGCGAAACCTGCCTTGCGGCAATCCGAAAAGGGGCGACGGATTTTGTTACCAAGCCGGTTGACGCGGACATCCTGCGCATACGCGTTCAATCGGCCATCAGCAAGGCGGAGAACGAGCGGCTTCGCGCAAACAGCAACCTGCTGGAAATGCAAAATGAGGAGCGCGCAAGGTTCACGTCGGCAATGGAAAGCATCGGAATTGCATACATCGAGTTGAATTGGTTGAAAGGCGAGTTTTCGTACTATCCGTCCATTGTCAGGTATCTTTATGGAACCTATGACGCAAGGCCCTTCTGGCAAATTCTTCTTTCCGACATGGTTGCAGACACGGATACCGTCAAAAAAATGCAGCAGTTTGTACATACCATTGCCGAAAACCGCTTGCGGAACAACGGGGCGATCCTTGTTAAGCTGAAAACGCCCCAAAAAACAATCCATACCTTTCGTATGAGCGTACGCAAAGTATGGAACGAATTCCAGTGGACAAACCGGCTGACCATTACGCTAAACGACCTTGACTACGAGGAAAGCGACGAGGCGCGCTGCTAGCTGCAATCCAGAAATTAGCGGCGGCATCCCCCGCTACGAAGCCTGTCACCACATCGCACGAAAAGTCAGGCGCGCCCTGGTAGAACGCGATACAATGCCGTCATACGGAAAGAGGGCAGTTCATGGATTGGATAACGTGCATTCAGCGGGCGCTGGACTATTCGGAAGCGCATCTGACGGAGGTCATCGATTACAACGCCGTTGCAAAACAGGCCTGTTCATCGGCGTTCCATTTTCAGCGGATGTTCAGCATGCTTTGCGGATACTCCCTTAGCGACTACATCCGGATGCGCCGCCTGTCCCTTGCCGCCGGCGATCTGCACCGGACAAACGCAAAGGTGATCGATATCGCCATGCGGTACGGATACGACTCGCCGGAGAGCTTTACCCGCGCGTTCACGCGCTTTCACGGTATCACCCCCACCGAGGCGCGGCGCGGCGGAACCGTCAAATCCTTCTCCCGTCTCTCCGTAAAACTTACTTTATCGGGAGGAACCACTATGGATTACCGGATTGAGAACAGAGACGCTTTTCAACTCATTTGCAAGAAAAAGCAAATTAGCAAGCCGCAGGGCGAAACCGCAACGGAGGATATCTCCGCATTCTGGAATCAGTGCGGCATGGACG
>CAYPLG010000049.1:0-17227 GCA_964411535.1 uncultured Oscillospiraceae bacterium | reverse complement strand
GTTTGAGGGGCACATGGAGAAAAGCGACGTGCGCGCCGTGCTGGACGCGGCGGTCGGGGCATAGCCATAGCTTGCAAACGCGCCTGAACGGTGCGTTTTTTTGCATGAAAGGCAGTGGAAATATCGCATAATGCATGTTACCTTGTGATATACTGGCAACAATCGTTTGCTGCGTACCGGAGCACATGGAGATGGAAACGCAGCTTTTGCCATAGAACAGGAGCAGAATGGAACGAAACAATACGTTGCAAGTACAGTTTATGACGACCTTCGAGCTGTCGTATGGCGGGCATGCGCTGTCTGTCATGCAGGATAGCGCGTCGAAATCCGCCAGTCTGCTTGCAATCCTGCTGCTGCACGTTGACGAAGGGGTATCGCGCGACAAGCTGATCGCGTGGCTGTATCCGGACGGGGACGCCGACGCGTCGAACAGCCTCAAGGCGCTGCTGTTCCGCCTGCGGAAGCACCTGCGGGCGTCCGGCCTTCCGGAATGCGAATACGTAACCGTGCGGGACGGCGTATACTGCTTTACGAAGGAAATTCCCGTAGCAAGCGACGTTGGCACGATCCATGCTCTGCACGAACGGGCGCGGCATGCGGAGGACGCGGACGCGCGCGCCGCATTGTGCGAAGAGATGGTTGATCTGTATCGCGGGGAAATGCTGCCGCTGCTTTCGACGGAGCTTTGGGTTGTGATCGAAAACGCAGCTTTGACGGACGAGATTATCGACGCGGCGAAGACGCTTTCCGCATACTACCAGCAGCGGCGCGACTATGAGCGCGCGTATGCGATGCACAAGCGCATGTCGGAGTTTATGCCGTTTGACGAGCAGTGGCATGTCGGGCGCATCAACAGCCTCATCTCCCTTGGCCGGTATCAGCAGGCGATGGACGAGTATGAGTCCGTCACGGGCATGCTGTTTGACGAGCTGGGGGTGTTCCCTTCCGAGCGGCTGATGGATTGCGCGCGGACGATTAGCAGCAACATTATGCTGCCGGTTGCGGCGGCGAGCGACGTCAACGACTCCCTTTCCGAACCGCACAGCAGCGGCGCGTATTATTGCAGCTATCCGAGCTTTGTGGATAGCTACCGCGTGCTTCGCCGCATTATGGAACGGACCGGCATGGAGGCCACGCTCGTGCTTTGCACCGTTGCCGACGGGGAGGAGCGTGCGCTGACGGACCGGGATCTTCTTGTGCCGGCGATCCAGAGGCTGACCGTTGCGCTGGGCAGGACGCTGCGCAAAAGCGATATGTTTACCAGATACAGCACGTCGCAGATGCTGGTGATGCTGTGGGACTGCCCGCAGGAGAACGCCTCGATCAGCATCGAGAGAATTAACAGGGCCTTTTACGAAAGCGCCGGGGAAAACAAGCGCGCGGTGCATGTGACATATGCGGTACTTTCCGGCAGCCAGCCGCCGCTTTCCGTCGAGATGAAGAAGCCGGCAAGAAAATGGAAACGAATGCAGTAAAAAACGAAATCCAGCAAGAATAACCGGAGCCGCGACTAAAAAAGTCGCGGTTTTTTGCAAACAAAAATAGGAAATAACCGCTTGCGTAACCGGATGATCATTATTATTATGAAAAATAGGGTGTATACGTATGCCCATATGGAAAAACACAACGCAAATACGGGGCGCGCGCTCCGTGCGAAAGAAGGATTCTATCATGGAAACGAACGCAGTAGATGCAATGGAAGTTGGGGAACGTTCCGCGACCTTTCTGGTGCGGGTCAGCAAAAAACCGCACGAGGCATGGAAAGGAAACGTCGTATGGGTCAGCGAACGCTGCGAACAAACGTTTTCCACCATGCAGGAACTGTTTCAGATAATGGACAGCACCTTGCAGGAAGAAAGCAATAACGAATAAAAACGCTCACGAACGGACAACGAACGGGGGAAAATAGTCATGATGAAATGGTTAAAACGCGTATTGGCAATCGAGCTTTGCTTGATTATGTTCCTTGCGCTGTTGCCTATCGGCACGCTGGCGGAGGAGGCTGTCGACCAAACTGTTGTGCAAACGACAGAGCCGATGGAGCCGATGACGCAAACGGAGCCGATACCGCCAACGGAACCTGCGGCGCCGGTAACGCCGATCGAGCAGGCTGCGCCGACAACGGCGACAACGCCAACGGAGCCGACAACGCCGACAACGCCGACGGAGCCGACAACGCCGACAACGCCGACGGAGCCAACCGAGCCGACGGAGCCGACGGAGCCAACGGAGCCGAAAGAACCGACGGAACCGGCGGGCACGACAACAACCACAACGACGGATGACGGCACGAATACATCCAAAAGCGCGCAAACGCCACAGACGATCACGCTCGCCATGAATAAGGCGAAGCTCGATCTGACGGAGGGCGATTCCGAAACGCTATCCTATACGGTTACCCCGGAGGGTAGCGACGTGTCCGTTACCTGGTCCTCCAGCGACAAGGATGTGGCAACGGTGAGCGACAGCGGCGAAGTGACCGCGATCCAGGCGGGCGCCGCCAGCATCACCGCCGCGGCCGAGGGCGCTACGTCCGCATCGTGCACGGTGAACGTTTCCGCAGAGGAGGATGCGGCCAAGATCGAAAGCAGCGCGGCGTTCACCGCCAACGAGTATACGGTTACGTTCTTCAACAAGGCGAACGAGCAGCTTGGCGATGCGCAGACCGTCGAGTACGGCAGCACTGCGGCGGCGCCCGATGCGCCGGATGTGGACGGCGGCGAGTTCGTCCGCTGGCAGTCCGGCAGCGGCGACGTATTTGAAAAGAGCGCGCCGATTATCGTGGAGCACGATATGGAGCTTATCGCATGCTACAGCATGCAGGTCTACACGCTGCGGATCCAGTACGTCTATGACGACCCCGGCGACACGGACGAGCGCATGGCCGCGCAGGAGCATCAGGAGACGCTGGAGTACGGCGAAACATACCTTGTGACCTCTCCGGACGTACAGGGGTTCAAACCGGATAAAACGGTCGTCTCCGGCACCATGACGGACAACGTTACCGAAACGGTGCTCTATGCGCCGGATGAAGACAACCACTACACCGTTAAGCGCTACTACGAGACGCTGACGGATGGCGAGTACGGCGACGCCGTGGTTACGGAAATTGCGGCAACGACGAACGACGTTATTTCGGTGAACCCGAATTTGTATGAGGCGGAAGGCTTCCTTACCCCCGACGTGCCGGATACCTTTACGGTTGCCGCAGACGGCAGCTCCGTTGTAGAGCTGCGCTACAAGCGCGAAAGCTATACCATCTTCTTTGACTTAAACGGCGGCACGGACGTAGTGGACGGCAAAAACTTCATACCGGTGCGGCTCAAGTTCGGCGCGGACGTTTCGCAGGCGAAGCCTGCCGCAAAGCCGAACCGCACGGGCTATACGTTTGACGATTGGTTTAACGGGACGTCGAAGTATCCGTTTACGGGTACGATGCCTGCCGCGGACATTACGCTGGTTGCAAACTGGAAGGGCAACACCGTAAACTATAAAATTCATTACTATTTAGAGGACGCAGATACAGAGGATACATACAATTACCTTGGCGAGGGCGGTGGCAACGCGATTGCCGGCAGCGCGATATCGAGCGTGCCCGTTCCCGGCGCCGGAGTGAATATGTATCCGATTCTGGCGTACGCAGCTACGCGTTCGCCGAGTTATGAGGATAACTCCGGCGGCGTTATCGCGGGCGACGAGTCCACGATTATCAAGGTGCTGTATGACCGGACGGAATATACAATAGAGTTCAAAATTGGCAGCAGCGACGCCAAGTTTACCATCGGCACCAATGAAAGCACCTATTCGTTTACGGCAAGATACGAGCAAGACATCTCCTCGCTGTGGCCGACGGCCGACGATATGGTGGATAAAGACACCGGCGAAACTGTGAAGAGCTTCCTCGGTTGGTCAAGAGGATGGAACACCTCGCCGAACACCTCGAAGCGCTTGCAGCTGACCGCAGACTTAATCAATGGACAAACCACAACGTATACAGGGCAGTGGGGCAAAAAGTACAAAGTTACGCTGCACTACATGCTACAGAATATCGGCTCGTCGGAATATACGGACAGCCCGCTGTACCAGCAGACGCTGAACACGGACAGCCTAAGCTGGAACTCCAAGGAAATCACCGGATTTAAGGCCAAGGCTTCCGGGGCAACGAACGCGATAAAGACGGGTGACAGTTACGATCTGTGGCTGTACTATTCGCGCCGTTCGTACACGTTTACACGGACAAACGTCGGTTCGTCGGACAGCTGCAGCGTGGAATACGAGGCGGAGGTACAGAGCTATTTGAGCGGGACGCCGTCGCATCCGAGCAGCATCCCAAGCGATTACGTGTTTGACGGCTGGTACACCACCGCAAACTTTGCGGACGGAACCAAATGGGAAGGCGGCACGGTAACGATGCCCGCCAACAACCTTGCGTATTATGCAAGGTGGGTCGCACCGACATACAAGGTCACCTTCAGCGCCAACGACGGCACGTTTGACGACGGCAAAACGACGCTGGAAAAGGGCGTAGCAAAGGGCAGCGCGACCGGCGCTGTCGATACGCCGACCCGGCCGGGATTTGACTTCCAGGGCTGGTATTACGCCGGAACCGATACCCCGTTCTACACCACGACGCCGATTACCGGCAACAACACGCGCGTAGAGGCGAAATGGGTGGAGACGACGACGATTGCGTACACCGTTTCCTATGTCGTAACCGACGCGCCGGAAAAGAGCAGCGAGGTTGTGCGTGCGCGGCAGCCGTTTGGCCGGTCCGTGACGGAAAATGCCATCGAAATCGAAGGGTACCTGCCGGATGCGGACAGCAAGAGCCTCGTCGTATCCCAGGTGGCGAGCGAGAACGTCATTACCTTTACCTACGAGCCGTTTACGCAGATGCCGTACACGGTGCGCTACCTGCGCGAAAGTGACAACGAATCGCTTGCGCCGGACTACAGCGGTATTTGGAAGTCCACGGACGGATCGCGCATCACGGTAAAGCCGATCGAAATCGACGGCTACACGCCGACGCGCTATCAGCAGACGCTGGGCCTTACCTCCGACGCGGCGCTAAACGTGGTTACCTTCTATTATATTGGGAACAAGGGCGAGGGCTTCTGCAACGTCGAATACCTGTTCGAGCAGCTGAGCGGGAGCTATATCCTCCAAAAGGGCTTGTCGAAGACGATACGCGTCGACATGAGCGCGCCGGTCGTTCTGGCAAGCGACCATCTGTTAAGCGCCGACAACAGCGAAGGGTATACGCTGAGCAAAACGTTCCCGTCGTCCGGACAGGTAATGGTCGCGGCGGGCAAGACCGGTACGTTGCAGCTGTATTACCAGCTGAATTCCTACAAGATTACGTACAAGGTCGACGGCAAAGCGTATGACACGCCGGAAACCTACAAATACAACGCGCGCGTAACGCCGAAGGCGGAGCCCGAAGCGCGGCCCGGCTATACGTTTAGCGGTTGGAGCGCGATTCCCGCGACGATGCCCGCGCATGACGCGGAAGTCACCGGCTCGTTTACGCAAAACGAGTATACGGTAACGTACGACCTTGCGGGCGGCACGAGCGCCGAGCAGCTTGTATATACAAAGCTGCACTATAACGACGCAACGCCGCGGATTGCCGCGCCTACGCGCGCGCAGAAGGATGGCGTGCGGTATACCTTCCTTGGCTGGTCGCCGGAGGTGGCGGACAAGGTTACGGGCAACGCGAAGTATGTTGCACAGTGGGATTCCGAGCTGATCGAGTACACGGTAACGTACAATCTAAACGGCGGCACGACAACCTCGGACGAGACCACGTTCCCCGGCCTGCATTTTAACGACGCTACGCCGGTCATTGCGGAGCCGACGAAGGCGGCGGACGAAACGTATACGTACGAGTTCGACAGATGGACGCCGGCCTGGAAGGATACGGTAACGGGCGATGCAACGTATATTGCGACGTATACGCGCAACTACATCAATTATGCGGTTACGTTCTTTGACGAGGACGGCACAACCGTATTGGGCAGGAAGACGGACTATCACTATGGCGACGCGCTTTCCGTACCGTCAACGCCGTCAAAGGCGGCCGATACAACGTATACCTATACGTTTGACGGGTGGGACAAGACGCTGGCGGACCCGGTTGTAGCGGATGCAACGTATACCGCGACCTATAAGCAGGCATACATAGAGTATACGGTTACGTATGACCTTAACGGCGGCACAAAGGGCGACGCGACCGAGGAACTTGCCTATCCCGGCCTGCATTACGGCGACCCGACGCCGAAGATTACGAACCCGACCAGAACCGCAACGGATACGTATTCGTATACGTTTGCAGGCTGGTCGCCGTCGGTGCTCGACGCGGTGACGGGCGACATGACATATGTTGCGCAGTGGACGGAAAACTACGTTGACTATACCGTTACGTATGACCTTGCGGGCGGAAAGAGCAGCGAAACGCTCCAGTACACGAAGCATTACGGCGACGCTACGCCGCGGATTGCGAACCCGACGCGCGACTCGGACAATACGTTCCATTACACGTTCGCCGGCTGGTCCCCGGCAGTGGCCGACACGGTGACGGCGAGCGTAACGTACACGGCGCAGTGGACGCCGAGCAACGTCGAATACACCGTTACGTATGACTTAAACGGCGGAACGAAGGGTGACGAGAGTGAGGAGCTTCGCTATCCCGGCCTTTACTATGGCGATAACACGCCGAGGATTGCGGACCCGACCAGGCTGGCGGACGAGACGAACACCTACGCCTTTGCCGGCTGGTCGCCGGCGGTCAGCGATACGGTGACGGCGACGGTAACCTATGTTGCAGCGTGGACGCCGACAGCTGTCGAATACAGCGTGCGGTATGACTTAAACGGCGGCGTAAAGGGCGACGCGACCGAGGAGCTTCTGTATCCCGGCCTGCACTATGGCGATAACACGCCGCGGATTGCGGACCCGACCAAAGAGGCGGACGAGACGAATACCTACGCGTTTGGCGGCTGGAGCCCGGTTGTGACGGACACGGTGACGAAGACGGTAACCTATGTTGCAGCGTGGACGCCGACGAAGGTAAATTACACGGTGACCTTTACGGACTGGGACGACAGCGTCATCAGCAGCAAGGCCGATTACCACTACGGCGATGCGCTGACCGTACCGGCAGCGCCCGTGCGGGCGTCCGACGGCGTGTATGATTACGCGTTTTCGGGCTGGGACAAGACGCTTGTCGACCCGGTGACGGGCAACGCGACATACAAGGCGGAATATTCCGCCACATATATCGACTACACCGTAACGTTCTATGACTGGGACGACCGCGTCATCAGCCAGAAGACGGATTACCACAGCGGCGACGCGCTGGTGACGCCGGACGCGCCCAGCCGCAAGGCGGACGCGACGTATACCTATGCGTTTGCCGGCTGGGACAAGGCGCTTGCCGACCCGGTGACGGGCAACGCGTCGTATAAGGCGACCTACACGCCGACGTATATCGAATATACGATCACGTACGACATTAACGGCGGCACGGCGGTTCCAAACCAGCAGTACGTCTTTACGCAGCACTATAACGATGATACGGCGACGATTCCGAATCCGGAGAAGGAAGCCGACGCAAGGTATACCTATACCTTTGCGGGCTGGGAACCGGCGGTGGCGCTGAAGGTAACGGGCAACGCCAAGTACGTTGCGCAGTGGACGAAAACCGACGTGAACTACACGGTAACCTACGACCTAAACGGCGGCACGACCACCGCGCCCAAGACGGTGTTTGACGGGCTGCATCTTGACGAGGACACGCCGAGGATTGCGGAACCGACAAAGGCGGCGGACGCAACGTATACGTATGACTTTGCGGGTTGGTCGCCCAGCGTATCCGACAAGGTGACGGGCACCGTGACCTATCACGCGCAGTGGACGCCAAGCTACGTCAATTATACGGTTACGTTCGTAAACTGGGACGATTCCGAAATCAGCAAAAAGACGGACTACCATAATGGCGACCGTCTGGTAACGCCGGATGCGCCGACGAAAGCGGCGGACGATACGTATACGTACGCGTTTACCGGCTGGGATAAGCCGCTTGTCGACCCGGTGACGGGGAACGCAACGTATAAGGCCCAGTTCGCGCCGACGTATATCAACTATACGGTTGCCTACGACCTAAACGGCGGCACGAAGGGCAACGATCAGGAGGAGCTGGCCTATCCGGGCCTGCATTACGGCGATGCTACCCCGAAGATCGCCGATCCGACGAAACCGGCCGACAACGTGAATACCTATGTATTTGCGGGCTGGAGCCCGGCCGTGACGGATACGGTGACGAAAACGGTTACCTACGTTGCGCAGTGGACGCCGACAAAGGTGAACTACACGGTGATCTTTACGAACTGGGATGACAGCGTCATCAGCAGCAAGGCCGATTACCACTATGGCGATCCGCTCTCCGTCCCGTCCGCGCCGGCAAGAGCTGCGGACGAAACGTATACCTATACGTTCGCCGGCTGGGACAAGACGCTTGTCGACCCGGTGACGGGGAACGCAACGTACAAGGCGACTTACAATGCGGCATTTATCAGCTATACCGTCGTCTATGACGTAAACGGCGGGGAGAGCGCCGAGCAGCTTTCCTATACGGGCAAGCATTTTGGCGATACTACGCCTACGATTGCCGACCCGACAAGGACGGCGGACGGTACGTATACCTACGAATTTGCGGGCTGGAACCCGAAGGTGGAAAAGACGGTCAGCGGCAACGCAAGGTATGTTGCCCAATGGACGCCGACCTATATTGACTACACGGTAACGTATCAGGTCAGCGGCGATACGCCGGACGGCTATACCGTGCCTTCGGCGCTAACCGGGAAGCATGCGGGCGAACCGGTCACCGTCGAGGGGCAGCCAACGGTTCCGACCGGATATACCTTCGACGGCTGGTATCGCGGAACGGAAAAGGTCACGCAGTTCGACATGCCGATGGCGGACGTTACGCTTACGGGCGAATGGACGGCGCAGACGGTCGGTTATACCGTCGAGTTCTATGAGCAGGGCCTGGACGGCGTATATCCGGCCTCCCCGACGCGTTCGGACTTAACGAGAACCGGCAAGACCGGTACCCCGGCGGAGGTTACCGACGCGGATAAGACGCCGGGCACCGGCTTTACGTTCGATACTGCCGCCGCAAACGTGCTCAACGGCACGATCGCGGGCGACGGTAAGCTTGTGCTCAAGCTGTTCTTCAAGCGGAATACGTATGATTACAGCATCGAGTACTATTATGACAGGCTGGATAACGGCGTATATTATGACGGCGAACGCGACGACAGCAAGACGATCAACGCTTCCGCGCCCTATAACTCGATCATAAGCGTAATTCCCGACAAGAACATCGCGGGATACGAGCGCTACAAGACCGAGCCCGCCACGCTGACGGTTACCGAAACCCCGGCGAACAATGTGATTCGCGTCTATTACAGAAAGCAGTACACCGTAACGTATGACCTTGCGGGCGGAACGAGCGCCACAGTGCAGCTTGTGTACCCGAAAGCATACTACGGCGACCCGACGCCGACCATTGCGGAGCCGACGAAGGCGACGGACGCAACCTACTCGTACGCGTTTGCGGGTTGGCTGCCGACGGTGGAGAGCACGGTGAAGGGCGACGCAACGTACGTAGCACAGTGGACGCCGACGGCGATTCGGACGTACCATTTGCAGATCCAGTACGTCTATGCGGCGACCGGCGCGGTCATCTCGACGGTGGACATGGGGTACTTTGCGGAGGGCGCGTACTATGGCCCAATCACCTCTCCGGATATCGCAGGATACACGTTTGACCGCGATTACGTGGACGGCGTTATGCCAGGCTACGACTGGACGGAGGTTGTGCAGTATACGGCAAACGGAGGCGGCGTCCCGCCGGTTGCTCCGCCGCCGGTAGAGCCGCCGGTAGAGCCGCCGGTTGAACCGCCGGTTGAGCCGGTAACACCGCTTGAAACCGTGCTGACGACGCTGATTGACGACGAGGGCATTGCGCTGGCAGGTCCCGCCAACGCGACATGGGCGTTGCTCAACCTGATCCTTACGATTGCGACGGCGATTGCCAACCTGCTGATGCTTGTTGGATACCTTGGCAAGCGGGAGGAGAAGCTGCCGGACGGCAGCGTGTACCGCGAGGTCAAGAAGCATGGGCTTGTGCGCTTGCTGATGCTGGTGCCGACCGCCGGTGCGATCATCGCGTTCATCCTGACGGAGAACATGCAGCTGCCGATGGTGCTGATTGACCGCTGGACAATTCTCATGCTCATCATCTCCGCGATTCAGATGCTGATGGCGCTGCTGGGCATCAAGACCGAGAAGGACGTTGACGGCGACAAGCCGGACAGCCCTTCCGCAACGCCGGGCGGCATGGTCGCGGGCGGTAAATAAGGAACAGGACAAAACAAACGGCAAACCGGACGGGCGCAGGCCCGCCCGGTTTTTTGCGCAGCGCATGTCTTGCGCTTCTGTTGCACAGAAGGTTTATAATACAAAATAGAAAAGGAAAATGAATACGTACGGAGGTGCGCATATGAAAACTGCAAAAGAATTTCGTGCACAAGCGCGTAAGGCTCTGCAAGGCCGCTATTGGTGGGCGTTTCTGGCGTCGCTGATCGCAACGGCGCTGGGCGGCATCGCCGGCTCCGGCGGTTCTACCGCCGGCGGAAGCGCCGCGAACAACGCTTCCAACACGGCGCAGATGCAGATGCAGATGAGCCCGGAGGAAGCAAAAGCGATGCTTGCTGTTGTTGGCGTAGTCGTAACCATCGGCATAATCGTCAGCATCGTGTGGCTGATTGTCGGCAGCGCAGTGGAGCTTGGCTATAACGAGTTCAATGTCGCACTGTATCAGTCGGATGAAAAACCTGCGATGGGAACGCTGTTCGGCCGGTTCGACATCTTTGGCAAGGCGCTTTGGCTGCGCATTCTGACAGGGCTTAAAGTGTTCCTTTGGTCGCTGCTGCTCGTTGTTCCCGGCATCATAGCGGCGTATCGGTACGCAATGGCGCCCTACCTGCTTGCGGAGCATCCGGAAATGACGGTCAACGAGGCCATCGAGGGCAGCAAGACGATTATGGCGGGCAACAAATGGCGGCTGTTCTGCCTGCAACTAAGCTTCATCGGCTGGTACCTGCTGGGCTTGCTTGCGCTTGGCGTAGGCGTCCTCTTTGTAACACCGTACAGCCAGGCTGCGGACGCGGCGTTCTACCTGGAGCTGACCAAAAAGCCGGAGGAAGCGGAAGTAACGGCGGAAGCGGTTCCGGCGCAGATCTGACAACAATATAAATAGAAGAAACGGGCGGAGTGGAACGTGTTCCCTCCGCCTTTTTGCGTGCGCACATGGCGTGCGTGATTCATACAAATGCAGCGGGCGTATCAAAAGATGCAAAAGCGCTGGCAAGCCCGTTGGCTATATATGGCTTAGCGCATACCAAACGCCGTCCGACAGGCGCTTCGGTACGTTGGCGGAATGCCCGCCGGGCTGCTGCTGATAGTATACGGGTACGCCGGAACCGGAGAGAATCGCAGCCGCTTCCATCGTACAGGCTTCCACTGTAAAAAGGCGCGGGTTATTCGTTGCCTTTTCCGCAGCGCCGAGGGAGAGATACACGGTTTCCACCGGGCGCGCCGGTTCATGCGCGCGCATGTAGTCGAGGAAGCCGTCGTACCAGAGGGAGCCGGACATGGAGACAAATCCGTCGAACAGGCAGGTTTGATACATGGCGTAGAGCGCAAACAGGCCGCCCATTGAGTATCCGGCCAGTACGCGCTTTTCGGGGGGGCGGTCCAGCGCGGTTTCCACGGCGGGGAGCAGACGGTTGGTCAGAGTCGAAAGGTACGTGTCCGCTTCGCCGGAAAACGCTTCCCCGCTGCGAAACACCTTTTGCGCGGGCCACGGGGAAAGGTCGCGGTTCCAGTCCAGCCCGTCGATGCTGACAATCGCAAAGGGCGCTGCGGGCGGCGCGCTTTCAGAAGCGCGCGTAAAGACCCCGTCGCAGGCGGCAAAAACGTCGTTTGAACCCGGATGCAGGTAGACGACGGTGCGCGCGCACGGGCAGGAAAAAACCGAAATCCGGTAACGGTCTATCGAAAGGAACTGTCGTTGTATCTCCATGCCGGTTTATGCACCGCCGTCCTGCGAACCGGGAAGCATCCGCCGGGCGGAAAGCATCACGTCGTACAGCTGCAAAAACTGCGCATGCTTGCGCGCGTAATCCGGGGAAGGGGCGGGGGAAAAGCGCTTGCGGATGCGTACGGCGTCCGCCGCCGCAGCGGCATAGGACGAAAACGCGCTCGCCGCGACTGCGCCGATGATGGCCGCGCCGAGGCATGCGGCTTCCGGCTGCATCGGGATTTCGACGGGGATGCCGGTAATATCCGAAAGAATCTGGCACCAGACGTCGGACTTTGCGCCGCCGCCGGTTGCGATAATGCGGGTAACCGGCGTGCCGCTGTCCTGTATGGCGTCGCAGTTTTGCTTAAGCAGGTGGCCGACGCCCTCCATCACCGCCCGCGCCATGTCGAACGCGTCGTGTCGGCTGCGCAGGCCGAAGAACATGCCGCATGCGTCGCGGTCAAACTGCGGCGCGTTTGTGCCGACAATATACGGAAGGAAAACAATTTCGCTCACCGGCCGCGCGGAAAGGACGACGTTTAGCGCAGCATAGGAAACCTCCGGCATGCATGTGCGCTTGAACCAGTCGAGGCATACGCCGCCGCTTTCCGAAACGGGCAGCATCACGTAGGTATCCGGGATAAAGCCGTAATGCATCGGGATACCGGTATCGCGGCGGACGGGTGCGGCGGCGAGTAAGGAGAGGCCCATCACCGTGCCGATGGAAAGGCTCATGCCGCCGCAGGCGGTGTTGCCCGTGCCGACCATACCGGCAAAGTGGTCAAGCGTGCCGATGTTGACGGGTACGTCGCCCACAAGGCCGATTTCGCGGGCGATGCTGCGCATAAGCGTTCCCGCCTCGGTGCATGGTTCGACAAGCGGGGGCAGGTTTTCTTGGCTGACGCCGATAAAATCGAGCATCTCCTGCCAGTACTGTTTTTGATAAATATCAAAGTAAAAGGAAAACGTTGCGATGGAGCAATCTGCGGCAAACACGCCGGTCAACCGGTATACGACGTAATCCTTCAGCAGCATATAGAAGACGGCTTTTGCGAACACCTCCGGCATATGCCGTTGCAGCCAGAGAATTTTCGTTGCGGGCCATGTCGGCAGCGCGGCGGGCTGCCCGGTATGCGCATAGCATTCTTCGCCGGGGAAGCGCCGCTCCATTTCCGCGCATTCGGAACCGGAGCGCTCGTCCATCCAGGAGATCACCGGCAGCAGGGGCGAGCGGTTTTCGTCGAGCACGACGAGCGATTCCGCCTGCCCGGTGAGGGTGATTGCGCCGATATCGGCAGCATGCCCGGCGGAGAGCGTGCGCAGCAATTCGACGATGTTTGTAATCAGCGCGTCGCCGTCAAATTCCACATGCCCGTTTTCCCGCGCATACACGACGGGAACGCTTTCCATGCGGACGCATTGCATGTTTGCGTCATAGAGTGCTGCCTTCGTGTTCGTGCTGCCGAGGTCAACGCCAATCCAATACATAGAAAGCCCCTTTCCGGTGTGGTTATCATGCATATGCGGGAAGCTGCGGCAAAAAGCGTAGCTGCCGCGGCGGGGGAAACGCGGAAAACAGGGTGCGAAACTTACGCAAACTGGATTTCGACGCCGCGTTCGCGCATCCTTTCGGCAAGCGCCAAATCGACCGCGCGGTCCGTTACCCAGCAGTCGACGCCGTCAAGGCCGGATACCTTGGAAAAGCTTTCGCGGCCGAGCTTTGAGCTGTCGGCAACGACCATCGTCTTCTTTGCGCGCTCCATCATCATCCGGTCAATCATGGCTTCTTCCGCATGGTAGGTGGTCAGCCCCGCCTCCGGGCAAACGCCGTCGATGGAGAGGATGGCCCAGTCCGCGCTGTAGCGGGCAAGCTGTTCCTTGGCGTTGTCGCCGTAGGTAAAGGAATACTGCGCGTTGCATTCGCCGCCGAGCAGCAGGATGCGAAAGGTCGGCACGTCGCTAAGCTCCATCGCGACGGAGACGGAGTTGGTGACGACGTTTAGATTCTTGTGCCGCTTCAGCTCCACGGCGGTAAAATATGTGGTTGTGCCGGAGTTAATAAACAGCGTGTTTCCGTCCTGCGCAAGGTTTGCCGCGGCAAAGGCGATCGCCTTTTTGCGTTCGCTGCGTTCGCTCTTTCGGCGCTGGAATTCCATATTATAATAGTTCTTCGTCGTCTGGATTGCGCCGCCGGGGGTGCGCGCAAGGTATCCGTCCTGCTCCAGCGCGGAAAGGTCGCTGCGGATGGTGACGAGCGTTACGCCGAGCGCTTCGCTTAAGGAGGAAACGCGAACCTGACCGTCCCGGCGTAAAATCTCCAGAATACGGTTTCGGCGCGAGTCAATCTTCAGTTCTCCGGCCATGTGGTGTATCCTCCCGTACGCGTGTAGTGTAATGTAAAAAGCGGCGCCCTAGGAAAGCGCTTTGCGGTTGAGCCGTTCGCCGACCGCGCCGCCGGGGTGAATCGTTGCAAACTGTTCGTTGCGAAAGCCCGTGACCTCGATGAGCGCCGTTTGCAGCGCGTCGAACAGGGCGGAAAGCACCGTCGTGCTGGTCGTGCCCTGGCTGTTGTACTTGTCCGTTTCGCGCGTAACCGCCATTTTGAGCACGATGTCCGCGCCCTCCGCCAGCGGGGAGCCAAGGTTTTCCGTCACGGCGATGACGGTCGCGCCCTTGCGCTTTGCGATATCCAGTATGGGCAGCAGCTCCTTTGTTTTTCCGCCGCGGGACGCGAGCAGCAGCACGTCGCCCGGCTGTAGATAGCCGGTTGCGCCATGCACCGCCTCCGCTGGGGAAAGGAACCGCGCCGGCCGTTCGATGCAGCACATCAGATGCGCAAAATGCCGGCAGGCGATTCCGCTGTGCCCGCACCCGCTTGCAGCAATGCGCGGCGCGGCGGCCAACGCTTCGACTGCGGCGGCAAACGCGTGATAGTCGAGCGCATCCCAGACCTTTGTCAGTGCGTCCGCTTCGATTGCGAACGCGTCCTTTGCCATTTGCATGGCTGCCGTATCGATCATGTGTGTACCTCCTGCTGCAATGCCGCAATTGCTGCGGCGCGATCCTTTGCGCCGAACACGGCGCTGCCCGCGACAAGCATGCTTGCGCCCGCCGCGCGGCATAGCGGCGCGTTTTCCCCGTTTACGCCGCCGTCGACGCTGATGAGGCAGCGCGCATGCGCCGCGTTGCAGAGTGCGCGCGCCGTACGGATGCGGTCGAGCGCCTCCGGCATAAATTTCTGCCCGCCGAAACCGGGCTGTATGCTCATAATTAAAAGCAGGGTAAGGCACGGCAGCCAGGGTGCAACCTGCTCCACGGGCGTTGCGGGGCAAAGTGCAAGGCCGAAGCCGACGTTTGCCGCCCGGCAGCGCGCATAGACCTTCTCCGGGTCGTCGCCGCTTTCGATATGCATCGTGATTGCGTCCGCACCGGCGTCGATAAAGGCCTGCGCGTACGCCTCCGGATGCGCGATCATCAGGTGCACGTCGAAGAACATGCGCGTGTGCTTCCGCAGGGAGGAAACGATGTTCGGCCCGAAGGAGAGATTCGGTACGAAGCACCCGTCCATCACGTCAATATGCAGCGCCTGCGCGCCCGCTTTCTCAATTTCAAAAAGCTCCTGCCGGTAGCAGGCCGCGTCCGCTGCAAGCAGCGACGGCGCGATCATCATTCTGACCATCTCCAATCCCAATCAGTATACAATACCGGCAAAAGGAAAGCAATAGGAAAGGAAAAAGAAAGAAATAACGAAAATAAAGAACAACGTTGTTGACGGTGCCGACAAGTTGGTGTAGACTGATTGGGAAGAAATTACAGGGGTGACAACATGAAGAAAAATTTTGCATTGCGGCCGCCGTTTTTCGAAATCGGGCCGAAGAGCTATCTTGTCGGCGACGAGGTGCTTTCGCTTGCGCGCATGGCCGACGCAGCGGCAAAAAAGTACGATGTGGACATCATTTTTACGACGCCGGTTGTGGATATCCGCCGCGTGGCGGAGGCGACGGAGCGTATATTCGTCTTCGCGCCGCATATGGACCCGCTCCGTCCGGGTCGCGGCCTTGCGGATACGCTGCCGGAATCGCTCGTTGCGGCCGGGGCAAAGGGCGTAATGCTCAACCATTGCGAGCGGCCGGTTCCGCTTGCCGTTTTGGCGGAGACGATTCGCCGCGCGGACGAAGTCGGCCTTGCGACCATCGTTTGCACCGATACGATTGCGGAGGCGTCCGCCGTTGCGTGCCTTGCGCCGAATATAATCGTAGCGGAGCCGACCGAGCTTATCGGAACGGGCCAGGCAAGCGATATGGGCTATGTGCAGGCGTCCATCGACGCGGTCAAGCGCATCAACCCGGATATTTTCGTTTTGCAGGGCGCAGGCATCAGCAAGGGACAGGACGTTTTTGACGTTATCTATGCCGGGGCGGAGGCGACCGGCTCTTCGAGCGGGGTCGTAAAGGCGAAGGACCGCGCGGCGATGATCGACGAAATGATAGGCGCAGTCCGCAGTGCGTGGGATGCGCGTCATAAATAATACGGCAGAGGAGAATGAATATGGAGTTTTTAGTATTTCAGAAGGAACTGGAGTTGCAGTCCAAGGGCTGGGTCCCCACATTTCACGATGTAACGAAGGAAGTGAACGAAATCGTAGCGGCGTCCGGCGTCAAAAACGGCACCTGCTGCGTTGCGTCGCATCACACGACATGCAGCGTTATGGTGCAGGAATGCTCCCACGATATCGACTCGTTCGACCTTGAATACCTGCAACACGATCTGCTCGACATTATGCGCAAGATGATTCCGGACTTTGCGGAGGAGCATCAGTACCGCCATCCCGGCCCGATTCATGCGCAGTACGGCCGCTATGTCGACGAGCCCGGCGATTTTACCAGCATGAATACCGACGGCCATCTGCGCAGCGTGTTCTTCGGGCGCAGCGAAACGCTTACGATTAAGGACGGCGTACTTGACGGCGGCGAATTTGCGCATGTATACTTTGTGGACTGGGATCATGTCCGCGCACGTCATCGTCAGCTCAATATTACCGTTATGGGCACCTCGGACGCCGTCGGCGACCGCAAA
>CAYPLG010000048.1:0-17796 GCA_964411535.1 uncultured Oscillospiraceae bacterium | reverse complement strand
ATGTGGGTGACGACGGCGTGTGGTATGCAACCTATGTCGCCTTCACCGCGCCTCAACCAAAGCCGCAGCCCATCAGAACCGCAAGCGGCACGGTCACAGGCTTTGGCGGCATGTATTTGTCCCTATCCACCGGGATCGGATTTGACTGCGCCTATGCTTCCATCAGCGGTAGCGGCAGGCGTGTGCCCGGCGAATTTGCGGATGTGACCTATTATGTGGGTGACGACGGCATGAATTACGCCACGCGCATCGTCTTTACGGCAGTGGACGATTATCCGGAATCCGACTTCACCCTCGATCCGAGCCTTGGCGAACCCGACCCGGAGTATATCGAGCCGGAGTATGAACCGGAGCCGGAATATGAACCAGAGCCAGAATATGAACCGGAGTACATCGAGCCCGAAAGTGTCGGGGAGGACGCGGTTGGTTGAGGGAAGTGCCCAGCTTTTTTCTTCATTCGTGGATTGACTGACGGCTTTTAAAGCTCAATCCGGCTGGAATACCCACCGGATACGGTGCGCATTTTAATACCGTCTAATGTTGGCATTTATGGCAAGGACGATGATTTTGACAGAAAATGAGCCTCCTTGCGGCTAGGGGGGGCAAAGGCAGCTATCGGAGTGCGTGGACGTTCGCGCACTCCGACAAACTGGAGGTTGTCATACTGATATCAACGCAAGTATTTTTTCAATATAGAGCTTGGGATGATTGATACTTAAATCTCCATGATAAAAGCCGTGTAATATTTCCAATTCGGAGTTCGGGATTGTATTGTGGAGGGCTTTTGCGGAACGCTTCATTCTATATGCTTCTTTGCTGCCAACGAGGATAATTACTTTTGCACGGCACTCATTAAGGCTACGTTTTATTTCGTAATGGGAATTTGCCAAAAGGAATGCAATCATGTTCGCTTGCGTGACTGCTGTGCTGTCGCGATAATATTCATCAAAAAGGTCTTTCTGGATACGCAAAGAATTAAATTGCAGTTTTGCAAACCAACGCTTTTTCACGAGTGGGTAGCACAGGGAAAACGTAGGCTTAATAAATGCTGCTGTCGCCCGCATCGGCAAGACAAGTGCGCTTTCTATAATGGCATACCTGCAAATGCTTTCCCGTTGAGACAACATTTCCACAAGAATTTGCCCACCAAGAGAAAGGCCGCCAATTAGCAGTACACTTCCGGCGAACTTTTCATCTATATATGCAATTATCTCACTGGCATTTTTTTCGATAGTGGTAAAGCTTCCGTCGCTTCCGCTATGTCCGTCCAGCACAGGAATAACAATGTGATATCGGTCTTTCAGCAACGCCGCTTCTTCATAGTAATTCCATGGAGCCAAACCGCCACCATGCAGGAGAATAATCACACTGTCTTTTTCTTCGCTATATTCTACGAATTTCACGCAACCGCCTCCGTAAATTTTAATTTAATGGACTGTTTCCGCCCGCGAATCTCTGCTCAAATTATACCATCTGTGGCGATGTAGTGAAAAGGACGGCAACCTCTCTACCGAAATTATCGTTCTTTTGTGTTTAAAGGGATATTCGTTTTTATAAACACACGTAAGCCTTGTACGCCATAAATAATCGCTTCCTAACACAGAATTCCCGCTGTGTTTGCATGGCGGGATTTCTGTCGTCCCGATACAGCCGTGCGATAGCCTCCGGTAAACAGCAGCTGCGAGTACGTTTACGTATATGGCCTTTGTACAATATATAAAGAGAATTTGTACAATATATAAAGAGAATGTACAATATATAAAGAGAAAGACTTGTAATCCATACAAAAAAGAATATAATACGGATATATGCGCTATACGTCGTTTCCCCATAGGATGTGCATTTTACTATTTGCTAATGTGGAACAGGAGCGTACGGCTGCTTGTTAAATAAACGTACGAAGCTACTGTGCATTTGCATATTGTTATTACCGGTGCTGGCGTCAGTTTTTCTCCGCTTTGGCTGTTTTTCCATGCCGTTGCTGGACATGCACGATTTTCGCCAGGCGCAGGCGGCTATTACCGTACGCGAATTCTTACGATCCGGTTACGATCCGCTGAATTACATTACGCCCGTCTTCGGGTCACAGTCCCGCATCCCGTTCGAATTTCCGGTGTACCAAACGTTTTGTTATGCAGTTGAAAAAGCTACCAACCAATTTGGATGGTTCAATCTTGATGAAATCGGCCGCATCGTAAACATAGGTTTTTTTCTTCTTTCCGCCGTTATGTTGTTTTTGCTGACAAAGCAGATATTTAAAGGCAAATATGCACCGTACGCAACGGTTTTGATCTACATGTTAATGCCTGCATCGGTATTTTGGAGCCGCACATTCATGATCGAGTTTTGCGCTTCGTTCTTCGGACTTTCCTATGGCTATCTGTTCATCCGATATATACGGGAACAAAAGATCTGGTTGTATCTGCTTGCCCTTTCGTGCGGGATTCTAATGTATCTGACAAAGGCCACGTCCGCAATGCCGGTCGTTATCCTGCTGGCATTCATGATACTGTATATTCTGATTGCCGAGCAGGGATATTTTAAGGCCGGTAAGTGGCGCTTAAGGGCGTCCTTGCAGCGGTTCGTTGCGATCGCTGTTTTGTGCCTTGTTCCGGTTGTTATTTGTTTCCTATGGAATCGCCATGCAGATGCATGGAAGTTGGCGTCAGGACTGGAGACATTAACTGGAAAAAGTCTGCAAGATTGGAATTGGGGCACATGGGCGCAAAGGATGAACCCGGCACTTTGGACACAAGCCCTCTCATATATTCCGCAGGGAATCCCACCTTTTCAGCTCCATCTGCTTGGGATACTGCTGATAGTCTCAATGCATTGTTGTGGAAACAAACCGTTACGCAATGGAATTGCAGAAGACGGTTCATCTCCTTATGAGTGGCGTATTCTGCTGCTGTTTCTGTTTTGCGCAATCAGTACGTTGTTCACCTTTTTTAACCTGTATTATGTGCACAACTATTATCAGTGCGCGATACTTCCATTCCTTGCTGCGGCATTGGGCGCCGTTCTTGCGCCAACACTGCAATGTATTTTTGAATCTCGGCATATCGGCAAGCAAATTTTGTCCTGGTCCATAATCGGCATGCTTGTTCTTTGTATGGTATCATCCACGTATGTTCAGAACTATCTAATAGATGAATCCCTGAACGGCAACCCAGCTTATCATATGGAGACGATGAATGCCGCCTTAGATGTAAAGAAGAGGTCTGATCCAGACGATCTAATAATGTTTGCCGGATTTGATTGGTCGTCTGTAATGCCTTACTATTCTGACAGGCATGCAGTCATGTATAGGCCCGGCATATTTCCGAAAGAAGAGAGCGCCGATTTTTTCGAGCAGCTTGAAGAAAAAGAACCCGTTTCCCTGATCGTACTTAGTAATACGGCCACCGATTACGCGGCAATAAAGAGTTATTTTCATTTAGATAAGCCAGATTATAAAAGCGATTCTATCGAATTGTATGATCTGCGGAGCGGGCGCTAACAGAATCCGCACAGAACTTTGTGCCCTTTGGCTTGCTGGCGGTTTTGCTGGCAATATGCGTGGTTTTCTATTTCAAAAGCAAGGTGTAAATCAAGTAGTATTTGATGGAAAACAAGACACGGGAGGGGATAAGGTACAATAGATTGCGTAAATAAAAATATCATAGCATTTGGATAATCAAGAGAGTTGAGTGCGAACCATCAGTGGAAGAGAATACAAGAGCAACAAGAATGTATAACGACTGGTGTAAAAACCCGTATTTTGATACCTGCACGCAGAATGAAGTACGAGGCTTGAATCAGGACGAAATCGAGGATCGTTTTTCGTGCGACCTGCACTTTGGCACGGGTGGGCTGCGTGGAAAAATGGGTGCGGGGACAAATCGCCTGAACGTGTATACCGTACGCAGGATCGCGTATGGGTTGGTTGAGTATATTCTTTGCACGAACAATGCCACCGCCTCGGCCGTCATAGCATTCGATACCCGGAACAATTCCGCGGTATTTGCCAAAGAGATCGCCGCCGTGTTCTCCGCAAAAGGAATCACGGTGCAGCTGTTTGGTGCACCCGTGCCCACGCCCGTTTTGTCGTTTGCTACCTGGCGGATGCATGCAGCTGCGGGTATTATGGTTACCGCCAGCCACAACCCCAAAGAGTACAACGGAATCAAGGTGTATGACGGTGACGGTGTGCAGTTGGTTCCCGGCAAAGCAGCCGACGCTATTCGTTTTATCGAGGCAGTCGCCTCATATCCGCCTGCGGTCCAACCGATGCAGGAGCATATCTTACAAATAAGCGATGTTCTGCTTAATGAGTTTTTGCTGCGTGTCCGGGCGCAATCCCGCGATCAAGTACAGCACCCCGAACTAAAAATTGTCTACACTCCGCTGCATGGCGCAGGCATGCGGCCAGTTACAGAAATCTTACGTATGGATGGTTTTACCGATGTAACCCTTGTTCCTGCCCAGTGCGAGCAGAACGGAAACTTTCCTTCCGTATCTGTGCCGAATCCTGAGGATCCGCATGCGCTGGAAATGGCGATGCAGCTTGGGCTGCTAAGCGGTTCCGACATTGTTTTGGGAACCGATGCGGACAGTGACCGCCTTGGCGTAGGCATTCTGCATGAGGGCGAATATCGGCTTTTGAGCGGCAACCAGATCGGTGCGCTACTCTTGCATTTTCTGCTCGAAACTGCACCCCAAAACGAAGCCGCCGGAAATACGTTACTAACAACGGTTGCATCAAGTGCGTTTGCCAAGAAGATTGCACGGGAAAACGGTCTGCATGTCATTGAAACGCCGGTTGGGTTTAAGTACATTGGCGAACAGATTGTTTCACTTACGCTAACGCAACAGTATCGTTTCCTTATAGCGTATGAAGAAAGCTATGGCTTTCTGGTCGGAACACACGCGCGTGATAAGGATGCCGTTGTCGCTGCAATGCTCATCTGCGAAGCCGCTGCCTATTGGAAAGCACGCGGAAAAACGCTATGCGATGTGCTTTCGTCGTTATACGCCAAATACGGATATTATCTTGATGCGCTCGAAACATTCCAGATGGAAGGCTCCGCCGGCACGAGAAGCATCGCGGAAATCATGCGCTCGTTGCGCGCAACTGGCACCGGCGTTTTTCCAGATTGTATGCAAATCACGGATTATTTGCAGGGATGCAATTCCTTTCCTGCCGAAAACATGTTAAAATGGAAATTACTGGACGGTTCCTGGGCGATTGCGCGTCCCTCCGGTACCGAGCCTAAAATAAAGTTTTATTTTTCGGTTTGCGGTGTCAATGCGTCGACGGCAAAGGAACGGCTTTTGTCCATACAACGCGGGCTATATGCCTGCTGGAAGCAATAGGAGCATTTCATGCAGATCATACTGTTGTCCGGTGGTTCAGGGCAGAGATTATGGCCTCTATCCAATGAAGCACGGTCAAAACAGTTTTTAAAACTTCTTTTGGATGACGACGGTCAGTACGAATCCATGCTGCAACGTGTATACCGGCAGATTCATCAAGTCATTCCCGATGCCGACATACTGATTGCCACCGGAAAATCTCAGGTAGAATCCATTCGTGGACAACTCGATAATTGCGTGGACGTATTGGTGGAACCCTCTCGCCGCAATACCTTTCCGGCAATTGCGCTTTCCACGGCTTGGCTTGCCATGGAGAAGCATTTGCCGGAGTCGGAATCTGTTTTGGTTATGCCCGTAGATCCGTGTACGGAACTTTCCTATTTTGAAACGCTGACGGCTATGAAACAGATTGCGGATGCCGGCGTTGCAGACATGGTGCTGATGGGGGTACAGTCTACCTGTCCATCGGAAAAATACGGATATATTCTGACCGATGCCTTGCCGAAGGCAGCGGGTGGCGTTGCCTATTATCCCGTAAGGTCTTTTGTAGAGAAGCCTTCGATAGAACAAGCGACTGCGTTGATGGACAATGGCGCGGTCTGGAATGGCGGCGTATTTGCCTTTCGCATCGGCTACCTATTGGATTTGCTGCGTAAGCAATATTCGTTTGAAACATTCGACCAGCTGTATGCGGGCTATGAGACGCTAACGCGCACAAGCTTCGACTATGAAGTGGTTGAAAAGGCCGATTCTGTTGCCATGATCCCGTTTTCCGGAAAGTGGAAGGACCTCGGAACCTGGAATACGCTGACGGAAGAAATGGGCCGTGAAAGCGTAGGCACCGTTGTTATGGGCGAAGGCACGCAAAACACAACGGTAATCAACGAAACCTCCATGCCGGTCATTGTCCTCGGCGCAAAAGACATGATCATCGCCGCCAGCCCGGACGGAATCCTTGTTTCCGATAAGGAAGCCAGTTCTTTTCTCAAGCGTTATGCGGAGGATTTTCGTGACCGTCCCATGTATGAGCAACAGCAATGGGGGGAATATCGTGTAGTAGACTATATTCTGTATGATGACGATATGCGCTCCCTGACAAAGCATATGTACATCAAGGCTGGAAAGTCCATTCGTTATCAATTGCATCAACAACGTGACGAGATATGGACCATATTGCACGGTACAGGCAAGCTTACGATTGAAAATGATACCCGCGAAGTCAAGCGCGGCGACGTGATCAACATCATGGCCGGGAAAGCACACGCTATATGTGCCATAACAGATTTGCATTTCATTGAGGTGCAGATTGGGCGGCAATTGCAAGAGGAGGATATCGTACGTTTACAAAAAGAAACATGACTCTTTTGAAACGAATGCGCGAGGCAAGAAGCAAATGAAGAATTCCAAACGGCGTCTATTCTGTGCCTGTATATTGGCGTTGCCCGTTATTGCATCCATCGCAATTCGATTTGCATGTTTTTCCATGCCGCTGTTGGATGTTCACGGCTTTCGCCAAACGCAAACGGCGATTACCGTACGCGAGTTCTTGCGTTCGGGTTATCATCCTCTACGCTATATCACGCCGATTTTTGGCTCGCAATCGTGTATTCCGTTTGAATTTCCGGTATATCAATCGTTTTGCTATCTTGCAGAAAAAGCAACCAACCAATTCGGATGGTTCAATCTTGATGAAATCGGTCGGCTGGTCAATATCGGCTTTTTCCTTCTCTCAGCCGTGATGCTGTATCTGCTGACCAAGCAGGTGTTTAAGAGTAAATATGCTTCGATTGCCAGCGCATTTGTATACATGCTTATGCCGGCCGCCGTGTTTTGGAGCCGGACTTTCATGATTGAGTTTTGCGCGGCATTTTTCGGGTTATCGTATAGTTATCTGTTTATCCGATTCGTCCGCGAGCGCAAAGCATGGCAGTACATTCTGGCGATACCATGCGGCATCCTTATGTATCTAAGCAAAGTGACCTCCTCTCTTCCCTACGTTATTCTGCTGGCCGTCATGATTCTGCTGACATTGATCCACGAGCAGGGATATCTGCAAAACGGGAAATGGCGACAGAAATCGTCGCTCACACAAATCGGCCTTATTGCCATTCTCTGTCTTCTTCCGGCAGCTGTATATATTGTTTGGAATCAGCATGCCGATGCAATGAAAATAGCTTCCGGTCTGGGCGGACTGACCAGCGCGAGCATTCGGGACTGGAACTTTGGAACCTGGGCGCAAAAAACAAACCCTATCCTTTGGACGCAAGCTATCGATTATCTACAGCAAAGAATCCCGCTGCTCTTTCTGTATTTGCTCTGGATGCTGCTGGTCACATCGCTGCTATGGTACGGCAATCCCGACAGGACCCCGACAGTCAGTACGGAGCGGTTCCCCTATGAGTGGCGTGCGCAACTGTTGTTCCTGTTTTGCGCCGCCGGTACGGTGTTTGCCTTTTTCAATCTGTATTTTCAGCATGATTATTATCAATGCGCGGTTTTGCCGTTTTTGGCAGCAGCCATCGGAGCTGCGCTTGCGCCATCGATACAGTGCATATTCGAATCCCGCTATGTAAAAAAGCGTGTTCTATCCTGGTCAATTGTTGCCGTACTTACCTTATGCATGGTGTTTTCCGGGTATGTGCAATACTACATGATCGGTGAATATCGAACAGGCTATTTGGATTATGACATGAACAGGCTGAATGCAGCTACTGCTGTCAAGGAACATTCCGAACCGGACGACCTGGTTCTCTTTGCGGGTTTCAATAGCTATTCTGCGGAAATGCCATACTATGCGGATCGTCGCGGCATCATGTATGTTCCCGGATTGTATCCGGTCGAAGAAGGTCCTGCGTTCTTCCTGCATTTGGAGGAGACGGATCCGATCTCAATGGTTGTGCTCAATGCTGTCCCGCATCCGTCGCAGGCATTTGATTATTATGAGATAAAGGATTATTATCATCTGACAGAACCTGATTATGTCGGTAACGATATAGAAATATATTATGTACAACCAAGCGAAGGAGACTAACCAATGGAGAACACGAAAGCATCGGATTCCCAAGCGTCGCTGTCTGAGGAAATTTGCATTGTCGGCGGCTGCGGGCATGTGGGCTTACCGCTTGCCGTAATGCTGGCTTACAACGGCAAGCAAGTATGCGTTTATGACAAAAACAAAAGCGCCATACAATCCATCAAAAATGGAGTCATCCCGTTCGAGGAAGAGGGGATGCAACACTATTTGGAGGAAGTGCTTGCAAACGGATCGCTTACATTTTCGGAGGAACCTTCCATTATGGAAGGCGTCGGCACCATTGTGCTGATTATCGGCACACCGGTAGACGAGCATCTGAATCCGGAATTCAAGATTATGCGGCAAGCAGTGAATGAGATTTCCACATATTTGACGGATGAATCCTTGTTGATTTTGCGCAGCACAGTCTATCCGGGCCTGACAAAACGAATTCAGGACTGGCTTGCAGAAAAGAATTGCAACCCCGATATCGCGTTTTGCCCTGAAAGAATTTTGGAAGGTAAGGCCATTGCGGAGCTGCGTTCTTTGCCGCAAATCGTATCCTCCTTTACGGAATCGGGGGTCAAGCGTGCCAGTCAATTGTTTTCCTGCCTGACGGAAGACATTGTTGTGGTGGAGCCGCTGGAAGCCGAGTTGGCAAAGCTCTGTACAAATGTTTGGCGGTATATCAAATTCGCGGTTTCCAATCAGTTTTATACGATCTCCAATGATTACGGCGTGGACTTCTACCGCGTTTATGAAGCCATGACGCACAACTATCCAAGGTGTAAGGATTTTCCGCGTCCCGGCTTTGCAGCAGGTCCCTGCCTGTTTAAGGACACGATGCAGCTATCCGCATTCAGCAACAACGAGTTTTTCCTGGGTCACACTGCCATGCTGGTAAATGAAGGTTTGCCGAATTACATTTGCAAAAGCCTCAAACGCGAATATGACCTGTCGAAATTGACCGTTGGCATACTGGGCATGGCGTTTAAAGCGGAGAGCGACGATATTCGCGAATCTCTATCATATAAAATAAAAAAGCTTTTTGCTTTTGAGGCCCGCGAAGTGCTTTGTGCAGATCCGTTCGTCAAGGATCCGTCGTTCGTTTCGGCGGAAGAACTGATCGAACGTAGCAACATTATCATTGTGGCAACGCCACACAAAGCCTATGCAAAGCTTGCGGTTCCTGCCGGCAAGAAGGTTGTCGACGTTTGGAACCTTTTAGGAAATGGAGGGAAAATCTGATGAAAATACTGGTAACGGGCTCCGCGGGATTTATCGCGGGATATTTGGTTGATGAACTGCTGCGTAACGGGCATACGGTCGTAGGTATTGACAACTATAGCAAATATGGTCGTGTGGAAAAAAGCTATGACAGCCACCCGAATTATCATTTTGTTGAAGGCGATGTGAAGGATACGGCGCTGATGCGAGATTTGATCGAGGATTGCGACCAAATCGTGGCAATCGCTGCCATGATCGGAGGCATCACCTATTTTCATACGTATGCCTACGATTTGCTCGCAGAAAACGAGCGCATAACGGCGGCTACCTTTGACGCGGCCATTTGGGCACATCAGGAAAAACGCCTGCAAAAAATCAACGTATTGTCTTCGTCCATGGTATATGAATCCGTTCAAAAGTATCCAAGCTTCGAGGGAGATCAGATTCTCTGCCCGCCGCCGCTTTCCACGTACGGCTTTCAAAAGCTTGCCTGCGAGTATTTTGCAAAGGGCGCATGGGAGCAATATAAACTGCCGTATACAGTCATTCGCCCATTCAACTGCGTGGGAACCGGTGAGCAGCGCGCAAAGAACGAAAAAGAAATTTACTCAGGCAATATCAAACTCGCCATGAGCCATGTGGTTCCCGATCTGATTCAGAAGGTCTACAAGGGGCAGGACCCGTTGCACATTCTCGGCTCTGGCGAACAGATACGCCATTATACGTATGGCGGCGATCTGGCGCATGGTATTACGCTGTGTATAGAAAATGAGAAAGCAGTTAATGAGGATTTTAATTTGTCTACGCCGGTATCTACGACCGTGAAGGAACTTGCCGCTATGATCTGGCAGAAGATTAACGGGGATAAACCGCTTTCCTTCATCCACGATGAGCCATGCGTATATGACGTGCAAAAACGTGTGCCATCCGTTGAAAAAGCGCGGGAGTTGCTTGGCTTTGAGGCGATAACTAGCCTCAGCGATACGCTGGACGAAGTGATTCCTTGGATTGAAAAGCAGGTCGATCTGGGCAATATCTAAGGTGCGATAATGAATATTAGGAAATTATACGACCGGCGGTTTTCAGCAAAAGAGCGCAAGAAAAAGCAAGATATATGGAATGCAATCTGCGAATCGTACTTGCGCCGCTATGTACATATGGACGACACGGTGCTGGATATTGCCGCAGGAAGCTGCGAGTTTATCAATGCGATAACGACCGCAGAGAACATATCTGTGCATCCGCGGACGAGAATTGCGATTGACTGCAACCCCGATATCGTGGATTATGCCGACGAGGGCGTAATTACCTATTGTCAGGATGCTTTCGGTTTATCTAATATTTCGGATGATTCCGTCGATGTCGTTTTTATCAGCAACTTCTTTGAGCACATCCCGAAGGAAACCATTCTGTCTGTCCTTATGGAATGCGCTCGCGTTATGAAAAAAGGAGCGACGCTTCTTATATTGCAACCTAATTTTCGATACGCTTACCGCAATTACTGGGACTTCTTTGATCATGTGACGCCATTGACAGACCGTTCCCTTGCTGAAGCGATTTCGATTGCATGCGAGCGGTTTCATATTGAAAGAATGATTCCTCGTTTTTTGCCCTATACGACAAAGAAACATTTGCCGCAAGCCGCATGGATGGTACGTTTGTACCTGCGCTTCCCGCCTGCATGGCGCATACTGGGAAGGCAACTTCTTTGTATTGTACGAAAGGATTCATCAAACGCATGATCAGTATCGTCATACCGGTTTTTAACGAAAAGGACAACATTGCTGTGCAAATTGAGACGATTGCACAAGAGATTACTGCGCCCAAAGAACTGCTGATCGTCTATGATTTCGACGAGGACAACACGGTGCCAGTCGTGCGGGAATTGCAAGGCAGGTATCCGTTTTCTATCGCGCTCGTCAAAAACACGATTGGGCGCGGCGCCCTGAACGCCATAAAAACCGGGATGCGCGCCGCCAGCGGCGATGCCGTGTTGGTAACGATGGCCGACCTCTCGGACGACCTACGCATCGTTGATGCAATGTACGGCAAGCTTGCCGAGGAAGGATATGACCTTGTTTGCGGCTCGCGCTATATGTCTGGCGGCAAGCAAATTGGCGGTCCGTTTCTCAAAGGACTATTTTCACGGTGTGCAGGCGTGTCCCTGCATTTTCTGACAGGCATTCCAACGCACGACATTTCCAACAGCTTTAAGATGTATCGTAAAGCGATGCTTGACAAAATTACACTGGAAAGCACGGGCGGATTCGAAATTGGAATGGAGATTACCGTGAAGGCATTCCTGGCAGGCTACCGAATCACGGAACTGCCTTCCACTTGGTATGATCGCAGCGGTGGGGAATCGCACTTCAAAATGTGGGAATGGATTCCCCACTATCTTCACTGGTATTTTCTTTGCATACGAAGAACCTGGTTTCGTGGGATGTAACGGTGTCGCTGTCAAATGTTTGGATTCACCCTGCGCGGCGTTGGAGGTTTTTTGCCGCGAATACTTTCGTATCGGAAAGTTGCAGGCGCTTCATAGAATTGACGTGCAGCTGCACGAAAATACATGATATACTTAGACGAACAAACGAAACCGCATTTCAGGAGGGATCGCATGCAAAAGAAAGCCCTGGTCGTTATCGACATTCAGAATGATATTACCAAGAATTACAAGGAGATTATCGATAATATTAACAAGGCCATCGATTGGGCGGTGGCGCACGGGGTTCATGTTGTCTATATACAACACAACAATCTGTCGGGCGGCACAAGGACGTTTAAGGCTGGCACACACGGCGCCGATTTGGTCGCGGAGATGCGGATCGTATCGGACAACATCTTTACGAAAACCAAGGGCAACGCGCTGAGCTGTGAAGCCTTTGCGGACTTTGCCGGCAAAAACGAGATAAGCGACTTCTACATTACTGGCGCGGACGCAATCGCCTGCGTAAAGTCTACCTGCTTCAACATGCGCAAGGAAGGCTATGGCGTGACCGTTCTTTCGGATTGCGTGACGAGCTACGATAAACGGAAAATTGACGAGATGCTGCGCTATTATGCTAGCAAGGGCTGCAGTGTCGTTTCCCTTGCGGAATTGCTTGCGGATTCGGAATAAAGGTTATGTGCAAACCCAATGGACGGAAAGCTTGAGATTTGAAGCGGTACCAGCATGCCTGTTGTTGCGCTGATCCCCTTGGAATCGTGCGATTTTGAAAAAGAAAGACAGCGATAGCTGGCATGGCAACTGGAATTGTGCTATACCGAAAGGGAACGATCATGAACAGAAAGACTCGTCAACTGCAAATCGAGCGTCCCTTCTTTGGCAAGAACGGGCGAATGCCGAAGTGTCATACGGGCTTTGACGAGGAAGTATCGCCGGTGCCCGGATGGGCGGTATGCTGAATCGACGGGGAAACGCTGGCAAAGGATGCAAAGTCATAATACGGTGCGTTTTTTTACGCGGAGGCGGGGGTATTCCGCCGATATGGCTGAGTAATCCAGCCCGATTGCAACGGTTCGGGAGAAAACATGAAGAAGATCATCATACTGGGCTGCCCCGGAAGCGGCAAGAGTACGTTTGCTGAAAGGCTGCAAAGCTGTACGGGACTGCCGCTGATTCATCTTGACAATATTTGGTGGAATGCGGATCGAACCCATATTGCGCGGGATGCGTTTGACAAAAAGCTTGCTTCCGTGCTGAGCACGGAGGAGTGGATCATCGACGGCGACTACAGCAGGACCTATGCGGCGCGCCTGCAGGCATGCGACACCGTTTTCTTCCTTGACTACGGCGAAGCAGTATGCATGGACGGCATCCGCGCACGGGTGGGACAGGCGCGTCCGGACATGCCATGGGCGGAGGATGTGTTGGACCCTGCGCTTGTGAAGGAAGTGCTTGCATATGGCAATGTGCAACGTCCTGCGATTATGAATTTACTGCGTCAATATCCTGATAGGGAAGCGCATATTTTTCGTTCCCGGAAGGAAGCGGAGCAGTGGCTTGCCGATTACGGGGCGCGGCAAAAACCGACGCGCACATAAACAAAGCGGCGAAGCGGATCGCAAGCCTCGCTAGTGAATTTGCACGATAGCGGCTGGGGGATTCCGCTATGCCATTTGCCGTGCTATGATAACAGTATGCAGTTGTGTGAAAACAAAACGAAGCTTTAAGGCCGCGTATGGCGAAAAACGGAATTACCCGCGCAGGAAGAACGAATGTTAGCTAAAAAGAGTAGACATCGAGGAAAAACAATATGCCAGCATTAAAGGAAATCCCCACCCACGAGGAACTGCGCGCACTCATCGGCGATGAAAAGCTTGCCGCATGGGAGCGCATGTCCTGCCTCATTGACTCCCTGTATGACATGGAGACGCTCTGGAACGACGGCGGAAAGCGCTGGAACATTGAGTACAAGTTCCGCCGCGGAGGCAAAACGCTCTGTTGCCTTTATGCTGGCGAAGGGCGCTTCGGCCTGATGATTATTTTCGGGCTTGCGGAACGCGCAGCGGTGGACGCCATGCGGGATACCCTTTCCGCCGGCACGGCGCATATCTATGACGAGGCGACGACGTATCACGACGGGAAATGGGTTATGTTCGACGAAACGTTGCCTGACGAGGATCTAGCGCGGCTGCTTGCCGTCAAGCGCCGGCCGAACAGAGCGACGCATTGAGAACGGTTGCCTTGCGTAACCATGCGACCCGGTACTATCTCATGGAACAATAAAACAGGGAGTCGTTTGCAATGCAGGAACACATATATAAAAGCAGCCGTGGCGAGGTGCATTATTGGATGGCGGAGGCTTCTGGGGAGGACTGCCGAACGCTGGTGCTGCTGCATGGGCTAACGGCCGATCATACGCTGTTTGATGCGCAGATACCGGCGTTTGCAGCGTCGCATCAACTCATCATTTGGGACGCGCCGGCACATGGAAAATCGCGGCCATATCAGGATTTTACCTACCGCAACGCGGCTGCGGATCTAAAGGCGATACTGGATGAATGCGGCGTTCAATCCGCCGTGCTGATTGGGCAGTCCATGGGCGGATATATTATACAGTCTTTTCTGCTGCAATATCCGGAAATGGCGGAGGCGTTTGTCGGCATTGATACCTGTCCATACGGAGAACAGTATTATTCCCGGTCTGACAGATGGTGGTTGCGACAGATCGAGTGGATGGCGAAGCTCTATCCGTTGGGCTTTTTGAAGAAATCTGTGGCAAAGCAGTGCACGAGAACGGAGTTTGCCTATCGCAATATGCTAGCAGCGCTAACCCCCTACGGCAAAGACGAGCTGTGTCGTCTGATGGGCATCGGTTTTGCCGGTTTTTTGGCGGGTAACCGGGATATGGAAATTGCATGCCCGCTGTTGATTCTTTGCGGGGAACATGATATCACCGGCAAGGTAAAGCAGTATTGCCGTGCATGGGCGGAGGCGACGGGCGTGCCGCTTCACACAATCAAGGATGCCGCGCACAACGCGAATGCGGACAATCCGGAGCAGGTTAACGCCGAGATCGCGGCGTTTTTGGAGACGCTGAAATGATAGAGATCGACAGCCTTTCCTTTAGCTACACAAAAGTTCCCTTTATTATGGATATGTCCTTTTCCGTCGAGGCGGGAAAGATATTTGGCTTTCTCGGTCCCTCCGGCGCGGGGAAAAGCACCTTGCAAAAGATCCTGACCGGGCAGCTTTCGGACTATGGCGGCAGCGTTCGCGTGTTTGGCACGGAGGTGAAGGCGCACGGGCGGGACTTTTATGAACGCATCGGCATCGACTTTGAGTTTCCGACCCTCTACGAGAAGCTGACGGCGCGGCAGAATTTGCAGTTTTTCGGATCGCTCTACGGCAACTCGCAGCGGGATATCGATGCGTTGCTCGGTAGCCTTAAGCTGGAGCGGGATGCAGACAAAAGGGTTTCGGACTATTCCAAAGGCTTGAAAAGCCGCCTAAGCTTCCTGCGTGCGCTGATCAATGATCCGGAAATTCTTTTTCTCGACGAGCCGACCAGCGGCCTGGACCCCGCCAATGCCCGACTTTTGAAAAACATTATTCTGGAGCAAAAAGCGAAGGGAAAGACGGTTATACTTACGACCCACAATATGCAGGATGCGCAGGAGCTTTGCGATCAGGTAGCGTTTATTGTGGGCGGGCATATCGTGGCTCTCGATACGCCGCATAACCTGATTATGAAGAAAGGCGCGTCCGCCCTGCGGTATTCGTGGCGGGAGGATGGCGCAGAACGCTTCGGAGAATGCATACTTAACAAAACCGGCACGGACGCCCGGCTGCAAAGGCTTATCGCAGACGGCCGCCTGCTTACAATTCACTCTGCGGAGCCAAGCTTGGGCGATATTTTCATGGAAGTCACCGGGAGGGCGCTTACATGAGACTTTGGCGGCTCACCGCAGGGGATATTCGCTTTCAATGGAAATACGGTTTTTATCTTCTTTACGCGATCTTCACGGCGGTATATCTTCTTGCGCTCTCCGCCGTACCGGAGGGTGCGCGGCGCACGGTTGCAACGGTGATGATCTATACAGATCCTGCGGCCATGGGCCTTTTCTTCATGGGTGCAATCATCCTGCTTGAAAAAAGTCAGCGGGTGAACAGCGCGCTTGCCGTTTCGCCGACGCGGGATTGGGAATATATGCTTTCCAAGCTACTGTCGCTTGCCTTGATCGGTTTGCTGGCGGGTGGTATATTGGCCGTGGCGGGCGGCATAGTGAAACTGCCGCTGTGTCTGGCTGCTATCGTGCTTTCATCTTTCCTGTGTTCCGCTTGCGGCCTGATTGCTGCCGAGCGCAGCCGATCCTTAAACCAATTTGTTCTGCTTGCCGTTCCCTTTGAGCTGATGCTATGCCTGCCACCGGCGCTTCTGCTGTTTGGCTATGACTGCCCGTGGCTAATGCTGCATCCCGGCGTGGCGGCGGTATGGCTTATATATGGCGATGCGCCAAGTGCAGCGCTATGTCTGATGAGCCTTGTGCTATGGTGCATTCCGGCGCTGCTTTTATGCCGCAAAAGCATTGAACGATATTTTGCGCAGGCTGGAGGGGCATCCGAATGAACGCGTTCTTTTCCGCTACAAAACGTTTTTTTGCAGAAATATGGTCGGACGCCATGCTGGCGGCACTGGTGTTCGTACCGCTTATTATGGGGCTGCTATTTCGCTTTGGCATTCCCGTGCTGGAAAACGGTCTATGCCAAAGGCTTGGGCGGACGGCGATACTTGCTCCATACTACCCGATTTTTGACTTGCTGCTTTCCATTATGACGCCGGTCATGTTCACTGCAGCGGGTGCAATGGTAATCCTCGATGAGGCGGATATGGGGCTTGCCAGGGCCATTGCCGTTACGCCGGTGGGACGGGGCGGGTATCTTGGCTCGCGGATTGCAGTCCCGGCGTTTTTGGCAACGGTATATTGCGTTGTTGTGACGCTTGGGTTTCGTTTGTCCGGCATGAGTGGCTTGCAACTGCTTCTGCTGGCGGTTTGCTCCGGCGCTTTAAGCGTGACGACAGCGCTTATGATTACTTCCATGGCGAAGAACAAGGTGGAAGGCCTTGCCTATTCCAAGCTTTCCGGCCTTTTTGTGCTGGGACTTCCCGTAGCGCTGCTCGTACCTGCGCCGTTTCAGTATACGTCCGCGTTTTTACCTACCTTCTGGATGACAAAGCTTGCGATGGGTGGCTGCTTATGGCTGGCGATACCGGCGCTCATAACCTCCGTACTGTTGGCGTTGCTGTTTGTGCGGCATTTTGAACGGAAGCTATTGGGATAAATTATCGATGACGGGCATGCGCTTCGTTCGAATGCATTATGATATAAAAGGATTGAAGAATTTTTCCGCTTGATATCACTATGAGCAAATCATTTGTGGGAAAGGCGCGTTGCACTGTTCGTATCCGAGACTGTTCCGCTGGAACACAGAAGTAATTATGATATGCCCTTGGAGGTGGATCGAGATTCTCCCTCACTTTGCGGCAACCCCGTCACGCTCTGATTAGGTGACTGTACAACGTTGACCATTGCAAATACGTTCGAGCACAAGGGGTTCTTTCACTTGGTCAGTTTGGGGATGAATAAATGCATCGGACGGATCTTCTCATAAGCGCGAGGCCGGGCTATCTAGCAAGCAATGCATGTGGGGCACCATGCAAAAAAATATGGTGCCCTTGTGCCCCATATGCTAC
>CAYPLG010000047.1:0-17869 GCA_964411535.1 uncultured Oscillospiraceae bacterium | reverse complement strand
TCTATCAGCTGCGAAAATGTGCAGGGCTTTCTTTATGCAAAGCCTATGCCGGCTGACGAGTACGAGAGCCTGCTTGTAAGCACGGGCAAGGAGCCGAAGCAAAGCGGGGTTAAGGCGCTGGAAAACTGGAACAATAACGCATTTTGGGACCCCAAATCCATGGAGACGCTCGTTTTCAACAGCTATGTAGGCGGCGCTTCCATATTTGAATACCACAATGGCACTACGGAGATACTGCGCCGAAACAAAGAATATGACAGAATCTTTTCCGGCAAATTTGCCTATGACGCCGCCTCCTCTACGGCGGATGCGTTTGCGTTTTTTGAAGCGGGGCAAAAGGCAACGCTGATTACCTGCATGCAGCACGCCATTGAATCAAAGACGGCGGCTTCCTGCGAGGTATGCCTTACGGGCCGTGACAACGAAAAAAAGTACCTGCGCGGGACGTTTCGCCTGATTGCGCAAACGGGCGAGAGATCCCTTCTGTATGCTGTTATTGTGGACGTTACCGAACAGCGGGAGGCGCAAATAAAGGAACAGAATCTGTCCGTGCAAATGAAGACGATTATGGCAAATCTCCATGGCGGGATCACGGCCGCGATTTTTCATGATGAAGACGATGTGGAGATTATTTTTTCCAACGACGGCTTTTATGCGCTTTATGGTTACACAAAACAGCAGATGGAAAGCGAAGTGCCGAACGTGCTGGACCTGATGCTGCCGGAGGATCGGGAGAGAACGATGGAAACCGTGGCGCGTATCGTGCGGGAGCGCGGCTCGGAGACCTATGAGTACCGCTGCCGGAAACGCGACGGCAGCATCATGTGGACGCAGTGCACCAACTCGGTAATTTCCATTGCGGGGGTTGGCGATACGGTGCTGCTTGCAGTGACGAACGATATTACACAACTGCGGGCAATGGAGCACAGAATTATAGAGACTTCGGATCGGTTAAGCGCCGTAATGAACCATGCCGGTAACGGCATTACGGCGCTTGCATTGCGTGGCGATCAGCCGCAATTCGTGTTTATGAACGAACGATTCTTTGAAATCGTCGGCTATACGAAGGAAGCCTATGAGAAGACTACGGCCGGCGATATGCTTGCGATTGTGCATCCGGAGGATCGAGAGCGGATGCGCGATATTATTACGAGGACAAACCGCGAGGGTGGGAGCATCGAGGCGGAGTATCGGGTGATACAGGCGAGTGGGAATGTGGTTTGGGTTAAGTCGGTCATTACGATTTCCGGTTTGGCCGGCATCGATGTGCCGGTGCAGATTTCGGTGTTTTCGGATATTACCGCAGAGAAGAACGCCAATGACCAGCTTCGGTTTTTGAACGATTCCGCGCATGACATTCTGGCGCAGCCAAACAGCGAACAGGCGGTGCGCGATACGTTAAAAAAATTGACGGCCTATTTTGACGCCGACCGGGGATATGTTGTAGAGCTGGATTATTCGAAAATGATTTCCGAAAACACCTATGAAGTATGTGCGGACGGCGTGCAAAGCGAACTGCCGAATTTGCAGGCGGTGCCTTTTTCCCGCTCCGATTTCTGGTTTGCGACGCTAATGCAGAATAAGCATTTTTTTATCGGGGATGTAAACAGCATGGACGACGGGCAGGCGGAGATGCGCCGGATGCTGTCAGCGCAGGGGGTTCGCGCCATTATTGTTGCACCGCTCTGGCGGGACGGTACGCTCATTGGATTTGTTGGTGTGGACAACCCGAAAAAGGCGGTTAACCAAACCGAGCGGCTCACCGCCCTGGCGGACTACATTGCAATTCTGCTGACCAGGCGGGACCTGACCGCGCAGCTGACGAGCGAGCAGCAGATGTCGCTGGATCTGATGAACGGGATACCGGGCGGATTTGTCCGTATGAAACTGAGCGCGGCGGGGAAGTTTATTCCCGTTTATATCAACAATGGCTTTTTGCGCATGGTCGGGATGACGAAGGAAGAGCTGCACGAGGTATATGGCGGGGATGTTCTTGCGGGCGTTGCGCCGGAGGACCGACATATTGTCGAGGAAGCGGGCAGGCGAATGCTGGCGGAGGGCGCTGCTGTAAGCGAACGATTCCGCGTCAGACATGGCAGCGGGAAGGATATCTGGCTGATTTTTTCCGGAAGCACGACAAAGGACTACAACGGCGCGGTTTTCCTGGACGTGTACTATACGGATGTAACGGAAAGAATGACCGAGGAGCAGAAGCGGAAGGATCTTCTGGACAACCTGCCTACGGGTGCGGCGCTTTATGAATATGATGGAAAAGACTTGCTTGTGATCCATATTAACAAGAGTTACTGGGAGCTGGTCGGACGAAAACCTGTGGACTATTCGGCAGCGTCCGTGCTTAACGTGGTATATGAGGAGGATAGGGAGAGCATCCTGCAGGAGGCCGCGTCCGCGATCGGACAGAAGCGGAATGTTGACGTGACGGTGCGCATTCTCTGTGGGGAAGGCGAATACAGGCCGTTTCGCATACAGGCGAATTTTACAAGGGAGGCGAACGGCAGATATTTATTCTTTGTTTCCTATATTCCCATTTCCGCGCAAACCATGTCCATGCAGCAGATGATTCCGTTTATCTTTACCGCCATGATGGAATCCTCCACGGATATAGCCTTTGCGAAGGATAAGGATTTTCGATATTTGTGCTGTAGCCATACATATGCAAGGCTGCTTGGCCTTGCGGATGAGAAGGCGGTCGTCGGCAAGACGGACTATGAGTTGTTCAACAAAAAAATTGCGGATCATGTCAGGGCAAGCGATGTAGGCCTGGTGGCAGGCGGGAAGCCCATTATCGACCGGGTGGAAACCATCCCTGCGGAAAACGGACTGCCTTGTTATCTGCGAATTTCAAAGTATTTGCTGCGCGATACCGGCGGCAGCGTGATCGGCATATATGGAATCGGGCGCGATATTACGCAGCGGCAGGAGACGAGCGATCAGCTTAAGCTGCTGACAAACACCATTCCCGGCGGACTCGCTACCTTTGCCTGCTCTGCGCAGGGATATCGTCTTGAATATTTCAACGACGGTTTCGTTGCGCTGTTTGGGAGCACACGGGATGAGATGCAAATGCCGATGACGGCGCTGATGAATCATATTTGCGATGAGGACCGGGCGATGGTGAACGACCGGATCCAAACGCTGCTAAAAGACGGAACGCCGATAGACTGTATCTATCGTATCCGGACGGACAGTGGCGTAACTAAGTGGGTCAGCCACAAGGCAATCATTGCCAACCGCATAGGCGGCACGGCGATTATAAACGCTGTTTTTCTGGACGTGACCGAGGAGCAGGAGGAAAAGGAGCGCTTGCGTGTCAGCGAGGAATTGAACCGTCTGGCGATCGAGCACAGCGGCAATATTATTACCCGGTTCGATGTGCAAAAAAGAACGCTGACGCTTCCGGACACGTTTAGTCCGATATTTGCGCTTCCACATGTGCTTTACAACATGCCGCGGGAGCAGATTGCGCTTGGCCGGGTGTCGCCGGAGACGGCGGATGTCTATACGGAACTGTTCGAAAGTATCGTGCGCGGCAACGCCGCCGGATCGGCCACTTATCAACAGAATTCCACGAAGGGCTGGCGCTGGCTGGAGGCGCAGTATACAACGGTGTTTTCTAGCTCCGGCAAACCGGTATCGGCTGTTATATCATTTACCGACATTACGGAAAAGCTGGAAAAGGAGGTTGTATACAATAAGTGGCAGCAATCCCTTAACGAACGGCCGGAGAGCTCCTATGCGCTGTTCCGGTGTAATTTGAGCAGAGGCACTTCGTTTGACAGCTGGGAAGGCAAGCTTCTTACTGTGGATTTCAGCGGCGCCGAACAGACCTTTGATGCGCGCACGGCTGAATATGTTGCGCAGTGCGTTTATAAGGACGATCGCGAGCGATACGCCGCGTTTATGAATAGCGACGCCATGCTGGCCGCCTACTACCGCGGGCATCGTTCGGACCGGATTGAGTACCGTGAGCAGTTGCAGGACGGTACAGTCCGTTGGCTGCGGCTTTCGGTCGATCTGGTGGAGTATCCGAACTCCAAGGATATCGAAGTGTATTTAATGTACGAGGATATCGACAAGCAAAAAAAGACGGACCTCATGACCCTTGAACGCGCGGAGACCGACCCGCTAACGGGCATCCTGAATCGGGCGACATTCATACTGAAAATGGAAGAGATTTTGCATGCGTCGAAACCGGGAGAGAAGCATGCGTTGCTGATGCTGGATGTGGATAATTTTAAACATGTTAACGATACGTTGGGGCATGGCGCGGGAGATCAGGTGTTGCGCGACTTAACCGAGAGGATCAATTCGATATTGCGGCGTAACGACCTGATAGGCAGGCTTGGCGGCGACGAGTTCTTTGTTTTCCTCAAAGATGTGCCGGATGAGGATGCGGTTGCGGCAAAAGCCCGCCAGATCTGCGCGCTGACTATCTATGCGCAGGGCTCTGACATCCCGGTTACCGCCAGCATCGGTATAGCGATGATTCCCAAGGACGGGGAAAGCTTCGATGCGTTGTACAAACGGGTTGATAGCGCGCTGTACAGAGAGAAAAAACGCGGCAAGAAGGGCTTTCAATTTTGCAGCAGGCCGGAGGATGCGCCCCGTACCGGGAAGAAAGGGGTATAATAGGAGCGAACAGCACGGAAGGAAAGGATGCGGAGCGGCAAATGGCGGATAGAACCTGCATAGCAATTGACTTGAAATCTTTTTACGCATCCGTTGCATGCGTGGAACAGGGGCTGGATCCGCTTACTACCAATCTCGTTGTCGCGGACGAGAGCCGCACGCAGAAAACCATCTGCCTCGCCGTTTCCCCCTCTTTAAAAGCCTACGGAATACCAAGCCGTGCAAGATTGTTCGAGGTTGTGGAAAAGGTGCAGATTGCCAATGCACAGCGGAGAATGCACGCGCCGGGACGCAAGCTATCCGGTACGTCCTGCAACGCAACGGAGCTTCGCGTAAACCCCTCGCTAGCGTTGGATTATATCGTCGCGCCGCCGCAGATGGCGCACTATATGGAGATCAGCACACAGATCTATAACGTTTATTTACGCTATATTGCGCCGGAGGATATTCATGTATACTCCATTGATGAAGTATTTATGGACGTGACGGATTATCTGCCGGCATACGGGCTTTCTCCTCGCGAATTCGCAATGAAGATGATACAGGATGTGCTGCATACTACCGGCATAACGGCTACGGCGGGCATTGGAACGAACCTGTATCTGTCCAAGGTCGCCATGGACGTGGAGGCCAAGCACATTGCGCCCGATGCGGACGGCGTGCGCATTGCGGAGCTTACCGAGGCGAGCTATCGGGAGAAGCTGTGGTCGCACCGGCCGCTGACGGATTTTTGGCGGATTGGCAGGGGATATGCTACAAAGCTTGCGTCCGTGGGGCTCTATACCATGGGCGATATTGCGCGATGCTCCGTTGGCGAAAAAAAGGATTTTCATAATGAGGATTTACTGTATAAGCTATTCGGCATAAACGCGGAGCTTTTGATCGACCATGCCTGGGGCTGGGAGCCCTGTACCATCCGGGATATCAAGGCGTATCGGCCAGCGTCGAGCAGCATTACCGCCGGGCAGGTACTTTCCTGCCCATACGACTTTGCAAAGGGAAAGCTGATTGTCCGCGAAATGGCGGATCTTTTGGCGCTGGATTTGGTGGATAAGGGGCTTGTTACCGATCAGATGGTGCTTACGGTCGGCTATGATATCGAGAACCTGACCGATCCCGTACGAAGAAGCGCCTACCAAGGGGAGATTGTGACGGATCATTATGGGCGCAGCGTCCCCAAATCTGCCCATGGTTCCGTCAACCTGGACCGAAAGACTTCTTCTGCAAAGCGAATAACGGACGCCGTGACAGACCTCTATGATCGCATTGTGGACCGGCGGCTAACGGTCCGACGCATGTATGTTGTGGCAAATCGTGTTGATTCGGAGGCGGTGCTTGCCGGGATAGAAGCTGCTGAACAGCTTGACCTGTTTACGGATTTTGATGCGGAAGAACGGCGGCGTGCGCTGGACGACGCAGCGCTTGCGCGGGAGCGCAAGCAGCAGGAAGCTGTGCTGACCATCCGAAAGAAGTTCGGCAAGAATGCGATTCTTAAGGGCATGAACCTTGCGGAAGGTGCGACAACGATCGAGCGCAACGGGCAAATTGGCGGGCACAAGGCCTAGCCGGGAAGGAGGAGGCAGGTAGCAATGGACGAGCGGGAAATATCGAACGCGCACCGCTATGACGACATCATTGACGCACCGCACCATGTTTCATCCACACGCCCGCAAATGCCGAGGGCGGATCGTGCAGCGCAGTTTGCTCCGTTTGCTGCATTGACCGGGTATGGCGCGGCAATTGATGAAACCGCGCGCTTGACGGCTAAGCCAATGGAGCTTGATGAGGATGCAAAATCGATTTTGGACGGACGGTTTCAGCTTTTGCAAAGCTTTGGAAAAGAGCAGCCGGAGGTAGATATCACGTTTTTTCAGCCGGATACGCGGAAAGCGGGAGGCGCCTTTGTAACTGTACACGGTATGGTGCGCAAGGTGGACGATTATCAAAGGACCGTTACGCTTTCTGATGGAACGATTGTGCCTATCGAGGACGTTTGCGCAATAGAAGGCGATTTGTTTTGTGAATTTTCAACGGAATGATGCGCCGTTACATTGGCGGCAACGGGGTTTTCGAACAACGGGATGACCGGGCGGTATTGCAAAACAAACGGTATTCCGGTATCCTTGCTTTGCATGGATACGCGCGAAACGGCATAGAGGACGCGATACTAAATTGCACACGATTTTACGGGAGGGGACAACGAAATGAAAACTGGTATCGGGTTATACGTAAGTAACAGCGCCGAGGCAGTGCCGCTCTATTGCGCGGCATTTGGCCTGGAGTTGGGCTACCATGTCAAGAACGCTGACGGCAGCTTTTATCATTCGGAGCTTTGCCACGGGGGCGAGGAACTTTTTGACGTCATAGAGACGCCGCAAAAGGAATTGCACGATAACATTGTGCAAGTGAACATGATACTTGATAGCGAGGATGATGTGAAAAGAGCGTTCGAGCTTTTGCGCGACGGCGGAATCGTAGAGATGCCTATCGGACCGCTGCCGTGGAGTCCGTGCGCGGCGGCCCTTACGGACCGCTTTGGCGTGTGGTGGTATATTTCGGCGCCGCAGCATTATCCTGGCGACGATTTTGATCCGGCTGCGCCACTGATGCGCGGATAATACGGCGGGTGCCAGATATGCCGGCGCATCTGTACAAAAGAAAGGGGAAACCGGTCTATGCGCAAAGCGACGAAGCGTTGGCTTTGCATATGTTTATACAGCAATAGACGGTGTATGTGGCTATGAATATGGTTTCCGGATATCTCAAACTGTTGGCTGCGGCGCTGTTGGTCGTGATCGTCTCAGTGCTTTTGTATCTGGCGGAGAAGAAGACGCGATTCGGCAAATGGCGCTATTGGAAACGGCAAACCGTCATCGGCGTTGTTTTCGGCGCGCTGGCCGTCGCCGCAACGGAGTATGGTATTTCCATCGATGGAGCGATTCTGAATGTCCGCGACGCAGCCCCTCTGTGCGCCGGGCTAATCTTTGGCGCGCCTGCCGGGCTTATTGCCGGCTTAATCGGTGGGGTGGAGCGCTATTTTGCGGTGTATTGGGGCGCAGGGGAGTATACGCGCATGGCTTGCGCCATTTCCACTGTGCTGGCGGGGGTGCTGGCGGCGGCGTTGCGCAGACATCTTTTTGACGACAAGAAGCCGTCCTGGTTCTATGGATTATCCGTTGCCTTTGTGATGGAAGTGCTGCACATGCTGATGATCTTCATTACCAACATGGAGGATGTGCGCGGCGCGTTCAGCTTTGTGCGGCAGTGCGCGCCCCCGATGGTTGCCTTCAACAGCCTTGCCGTCCTGCTGGCGGTGTTTGCCGTGTCATTGATCGGAAAGGAGCCGATATCCAGGAATAAAGGGCAAAAGAAGATTTCGCAGGCTTTTCAACGGCTGCTGCTTGTTTGCGTTATCGTTGCATTCGCCGCAACCTGCCTGTTCACGGTCGTACTGCAAACAAAGCTTTCCTCCCGCGACGCGGAACGGCTGCTTGCGCTCAACATCCGGGACGTGCGCGCCGATATTCAGAGCGCTTCGGACGAAAACCTGCTTACCATTACACGAAACGTTGCCGCGAGAATTGAGGCGGAGGAGAATCCCGCCAATATGCACATGCTGCTTGGCTCGCTGGCCTATGGATACTCCATTGCGGAGGTGATCCTGATTGATGAAAACGGAATTGTTACGGACTGCAACAATGTGGACTATATTGGATACAACATGGCGGACGGGGAACAGTCCGCGGCGTTTTTGCCGCTTCTGCACGGGCAGCAGGAGTTGGTGCAGGGGTATCAGCCGATATCGTACGACGCTTCCATTTCCCGGAAATTTGCAGGTGTTGCCCTCGCGGACGGCGGCTTTGTGCAGGTCGGATATGATGCGCAAAACTTTCAGGAGGATATCGCGGAAACGGTCGGCGGAATTACGCAGCATCGCCATGTCGGGGAAGGCGGCAGTATCATCATTTGCGACGAAAACTTTATGATTGTCAGCGATCGCAAAGGCTATGAGGGGAGAAAACTAGCGGAGACGGGGATTGTGCTTGACCGGGAAGCCATATCGGAGGGCGAGTCCTTTTCCGCCAATGCATATGGGGAGAAAGCGATTTGCATCTATGCCGACACCGAGGGATACACTATCATTGCAACGATGCCGCAGGGGGAAGCGCTGTTTACGCGCGACGTATCGGTCTATGTGATGGCGTTCATGGAAATTATACTTTTTGCAATGCTCTTCACCGTCATCTATTTTCTGATCAAAAAACTTGTGGTGAATAACATTCTGGAAATCAACCGTTCGCTGGCGGAAATTACGGGAGGCAATCTTGACGTTGTGGTAAACGTGCGCTCCAATGAGGAATTTGCGTCGCTTTCCGACGACATCAACTCAACCATCGTTACGCTAAAGCGGTATATTGCCGAGGCAGCCGCGCGTATTGATCAGGAGCTGGAATTTGCAAGGACCATCCAGCATGCTGCGCTGCCGTCGGTGTTTCCGCCGTATCCTGGACATGCGGAGTTCAATCTGTACGCGACCATGGATCCGGCCAAGGAGGTCGGAGGAGACTTCTTCGACTTCTATTTTGTGGATGAGGATCACATTGCGCTTTTGATTGCCGACGTTTCCGGCAAAGGCATTCCGGCCGCCATGTTCATGATGACGGCAAAAACGTTGATCAAGAGCCTTGCGGAATCCGGTCTGCCGGTTGCCGACGTATTGACGCAGGCAAACGACGAGCTTTGCCGCGGCAACGAAGCGGGCATGTTCGTTACCGTATGGCTTGGTATTCTGGACATTCATTCCGGCCTCGTCACCTTTGCAAGCGCAGGGCATAATCCGCCGCTGCTGGGCCACGGCGGCGAGTTCCAGTATCTGAAAGCCAGAGCCGGGTTCGTGCTTGCGGGGATGGAGGGCGTGCATTACCGGCAGAGCGAGTTGCAGCTTGCGCCGGGCGATACGCTGTTTCTCTATACGGATGGCGTGACAGAGGCGACCGATACGAAGAATTGCCTGTATGGCGAAGACCGCCTGCAACAGCTGCTACAGGCGCAGAAGGATGCGCCGGTGGATGCGCTGATAACGTTTGTAAGGGAGGATATTGACGTATTCGTGGGCGACGCGCCGCAGTTTGACGATATCACCATGCTCGCGCTGACGTTTTTTGGGGATGCGGCGATGCAGAATATCAGCATAGCTCCCGATATTGCCAACACGGAAACGGCGGTACAGTTTGTGGAGGATACGCTTTCCGGCATGGAGTGCCCGATGAAAGTTATTACGCAGATGAATATCGCAGCAGATGAGCTGTTTTCCAATATTGCGCGATACAGCGGCGCGACGGAGACGGTCATTTCCTGCGGCATGGAGGCGGGCGCAGCGGTGCTTACCCTTTCCGACAACGGGAAGCCGTTTGATCCCACAAAGATCAAAACACCGGACACCACGCTGTCCGCTGCCGAGCGAAATATCGGCGGATTGGGCATATATATGGTGCGTAAAATGATGGACTCCATGGAGTATGCGTTTTCCGGCGGCCGCAACATTCTGACGGTGCGAAAGCGCAGTTGAAGCGGGCGCGAAAGCAGACGGCAGGCCCCAATAAAACTGATACGCTGGCGCATATTGCGAAATAATTGCCCACAATGGCGGGTAGAGAGGGGAGAATGATGCAGAATCGCAGAGCTGTTTGCCTGCACAATGTGATGTTTCCCGTTTGGATGCTTTGGCTCTTTCCCGTGGCATGGCTTGTTGTGCTGCCGGTGAACTTTGCTGTCGATCTTCTGGTCGTGGCCCTCGCAATGCGGGCCGTGCACCTTTCGGAGGTCAGGAAAAGCGCTTTTACGGTGATCCTGCGGGTATGGATTATGGGCTTCGTTGCGGATTTTATCGGCACGGCGCTGATGTTTCTGGTTAACGTTGTGGAGTTGCCCGGCGCAGCCGGCAAATGGTGGTACGATAACCTGGCGAATCCCGTGAGCTTTCATCCGTTTTCCAGCGTATATGCGGCGGCATACGCAACCTTATGTATCGCGGTTTCCGCCATTTGCATTTACTGGTGCAACCGCAAGTTCTGCTTGCAAAAGGCGGGGCTTGACGAGGTGCAAAAGCACAAGGTTTCGCTCGCTCTTGCGGTCTTTACCGCGCCGTACCTGTTTTATTTCCCAAGCGCATGGATTTATTGAGATAGGCAGCAAGCGCTTACAATGCTTTGGATTTGCCGCATAGGATAAACATGACGGCTAGAGGCCGCAGCGACGGATGGAAGCAGTGGCGCTGGCGTGCGGCGCTTCCGGGCATAGAATTCCGGGTGACGGATGGAGGTGAGATACAGATGCAGGAGCAAAAAGGACGAAGGCTTTGGAAAGTAGTGTTTCTTGCGATAGGATTCGCAACCGTGCTGGAATTTTTGTTTGTGCGCGGCATGTTTACGTGGATAATTGCCGTGGCGGCTACGGCGGCCGCGGGTATTGTGAACATTGTGCTTTCCCTGCGCGACAGGCGTTTTCTTGACGCCGCGCTATACCTGCTTTCGGGCGTGGCGCTGTGTATGGGCTACTTTGTAATCGGGGGATAAGGATCGAAGATGAAGGACTTTCATCGCGCCAATCCGCTGTTTTCCTTATGCGGGCTGAACTGCGGCCTTTGTCAGATGTACGTTGGGGGATACTGCCCAGGCTGCGGCGGCGGGGACGGGAACCAGAGCTGCGCTATTGCCCGGTGCAGCCGGACGCATGACGACGTGCCGTACTGCTTTATGTGCAAGGAGTATCCTTGCGCCCAGTATGCGGGCTTTGCCGAATACGATTCCATCCTGCCATGCAGGAACCGGCAGGGCGACATTGCGCTCGCGCAGGCGATGGGCGTCGAGGCATATACGGAGATGCTGCGGGAGAAGATGGAGATGCTGCATCGCCTGCTTTCGGACTATAACGACGGCAGGCGCAAGAGCTTTTATATGACGGCGGTCTATCTGCTGGAGATAGCGGATGTGCGGGATATCATGGAGCAGCTGCCGGATACGAATGAGCAGCTTGCGGAACGCGCCGCAAAGGCCGTCGCGCTGTTCAAAAGCGTTGCGGCGGAACGCGGCGTCGACTTAAAGCTGCACCGAAAACCGAAGAAACAGTAAAATCCATGCGGACGGGAAGCGGCATGCAGCCGATTTGCGGCGGGGCCGTTTATCGCTGCGCGCCAACGGAGCGGAAAGGAAAAGAGATGCACACGGAAACAGACGAATTTCGACCGGGAAGATACCGGCATTTCAAAGGCAACGAATACGAGCTGCTATATCTGGCAAGGCATTCCGAAACGCGGGAGGAAATGGTCGTATACCGGGCGCTGTATGGGGAGCGGGGCGTCTGGGTCCGCCCGAAGCAGATGTGGAACGAGATTGTGGAGCGCGAAGGCGTGCGTACGCGGCGCTTTACGTACATAGGGGACGAATAAGGCAGCGAACGGAGCTGCCGGAATCGGGGATGCGGCAGGGCATATAGACGACGGCTTTTCCCGCCTGCATGGCGGGCCGTGCGGCTATATGCTTTTTTGTATAGGTAAACGGAGAGGCCGCTGCGGTCATGCGAAAGGACGTGCGAATGCTTCGTTGCTTTTTTGCGCGGATTGACAAACAATCCGTCCATGCAGTATCCTATATAAGTAAATTTATGCTTAAGGAGCAATATACGTATATGAAGTCCATGACCAGCAAGGAACTGCGGCAGCTCTATCTTGATTTCTTTAAGTCCAAGGGGCACGCCGTTATTGAAAGCGCCTCCCTGATTCCGGAAAACGATCCGACCGTGCTGTTCACAACCGCCGGTATGCATCCGCTTGTTCCGTACCTGATGGGGGAGAAGCACCCGGAGGGCACGCGCCTTGTGGACGTGCAGAAATGCGTTCGCACCGGGGATATCGACGAGGTGGGCGACGCAAGCCATTGCACCTTCTTTGAAATGCTTGGCAACTGGTCGCTCGGCGATTATTTCAAAAAGGAATCCATTGCATACTCCTGGGAGTTTTTAACGGGCGAGGACTGGCTTGGCATTGACCCGGACAAGCTGCATTTCACCTGCTTTGAGGGCGACGCCGATGCGCCGCGCGACACTGTGGCGCACGACCGCTGGGTGGAAATGGGCGTGGATCCTTCGCATATCGTCTACCTGCCGAAAAAGCATAACTGGTGGGGCCCCGCCGGTCTGACCGGGCCATGCGGACCGGATACCGAAATATTCTATGATACCGGAAAGCCCGCCTGTGGACCGGATTGCAAGGCAGGCTGCGACTGCGGCAAGTATCTTGAAATCTGGAACAACGTGTTCATGGAATACAACAAGCTTGGCCCCGGCAAGTTTGAGCCGCTTAAGCAGAAAAATGTCGATACCGGCATGGGACTTGACCGCACTGTCGCTACGTTGCAGGGCGTGGAAAGCGTGTACGATACGGATGCGTTTACGGACATTATTGCCGCAATTGAGCAGCTGTCCGGGAAGCGTTATCGCGATGACGCGGAGACCACGCGGATGTTCCGCATCGTTGCCGACCATATGCGGGCAAGCACGTTTATGCTGGGCGACCAGCGCGGCATTACGCCAAGCAATGTTGACCAGGGATATATTCTGCGAAGGCTCATTCGCCGTTCGATTCGCTTTGCGACGCAGCTTGGCATTCCCGACGGCAGCCTATCGAAGATTGCGCAGGCTGTCATCGGGCAATATGGATCATTTTATCATGAGCTTATACAAAATCATGATAAGATTATCGAGGAGATCGATAAAGAGGAACAGCGCTTCGCCAGCGCGCTCAAGCGCGGTATCAAAGAATTTGAGCGGCTGCTGCCGACGCTTTCCGACGGGAACATTGACGGCCAGAATGCATTCAGGCTTTACGATACCTACGGTTTTCCCATCGAGTTTACGCAGGAGCTTGCAAATGAGCACGGCCTGACCGTCGACCTTGACGGCTTTGCCGCCGCGTTCAAAGCGCATCAGGAGAAGTCGCATGCCGGCGCGGAACAGCGTTTCCAGGGCGGTCTTGCGGACCATACCGAGGAAACTGCCGCGCTGCATACCGCAACGCACCTTCTTCAGGCCGCGCTGCGCAAGGTGCTAAACGACAACTCCGTGGCGCAAAAGGGCAGCAATATCACTGCGGAGCGCCTCCGCTTCGATTTCAGCTTTCCGCGCAAGGTTACGCCGGAGGAGCTTGTACAGGTAGAAGCGCTTGTTAACGAGGCCATTCTGGCGGATATTCCCGTTACCTGCGAGGAGATGACCGTGGAGGAAGCCAAGCAGGCCGGGGCTATTGGCCTGTTTGAAAGTAAGTATGGCGCGAAGGTGAAGGTGTATACCGTCGGCACCGTCAGCAAGGAGATTTGCGGCGGCCCGCACGCAACCCACACCGGCGCGCTCGGAAAATTCAAGATCAAGAAAGAGGAGGCCTCCAGTGCGGGGGTTCGCCGCATCAAGGCCGTATTGATTCATGAGTGATTGGTACAGCTACAGTTGGGAGCTCGGTGGGCAGCCCGCTGAATTCCATGTAGACCTGTCCTACGCGGAGTCATTCGACACGCTCGGCGACTTTGTTACGCTGCTGTATGTTTCCTGCTTTAGCAAGCGGGAGAATGCCTCCGCATTCACAACCGGGGAACTTCGCCGTCTGCCGTCGGTTTTATCCGACTGCCTGCTGGAGCTTGGCGCCAAGGCCGTGTACGTCGGTTTTATCGATGTACAGGCGCAGCGGCGGTATTACTTTTATACCTCCGACCCGCGGTTGCTTGTGCCGCTGATGAACGTTTGCGCCGCACAGAAAAACTTCCGTGTGGAATGCACGAAAACGGCGGAGCCCAACCGGCAGACGTATTACCGCCTGCTGTATCCGGACGCGGCAAGACGGCAGGTGGCCGCTAACCGTGCTTATATCGAAAAGCTGCGCAGCCGGGGGGATGACGGCGCCGCTATGCGCCGGCTCAACCTGCATCTGTACTTTCCGACGGCGCAGTCGCGCCTGGGCTTTATGCATGACGCGCAGGAAGCGGGGTTCGCCTTGGGCAGGGAGGACTATATTCCGGAGCGGGATCCGTCGTATTATCTTGTTCTGCACCGCGTCATGCCGCTTACGCTTTCCGCCGTCACCGGCGCAACGTCCGCCGCAATATACGCGGCCGAGCCCTATGGAGGCGTATTGGATCATCTTGACTGTGCGTTGATTCCCAAACGAATAGGACTGTAGCAAGAAAACGCTTCCCTGTGATTTGACAGGGAAGCGTTTTTGTTTCAGCAAATGCGAAGTGCGCTGTTATGCTTTTTTCGCCGCCTTTTTCCGTTCGGATGCGCTGACAACCAACGCGCCGGCCGAGTCGCCGACGATATTGATCGTTGTGCGGCCCATGTCGAAGAGACGATCGATGCCCATGATGATCGCGATGCCCTCTACCGGAACGCCAACGCTGGTCAGTACCATGGTCAGCATGATCATGCCCGCGCCGGAGGTTCCTGCCGTACCGATGGAGGCAATCGTTGCGGTGAGGATGATGGTCAGCATCTGGCCAATTGTGAGGTCAATGCCGTAGCAGCAGGCGATAAAGATGGAGCAGACGCCCATGTAGATTGCGGTACCGTCCATGTTGATCGTTGCACCGAGCGGCAGGGTAAAGCTCGAAATCGTCGGATCCGCGCCCATTTCATCCGTGCACTCCTTGGTGATGGGGAGCGTAGCGATGGAGCTTGTCGAGGAGAACGCAAAGGCCATTGCGGGCGCGATACCCTTAAAGAACTTGATCGGGCTCATACCGGCAAATGCCTTCACGGAAGCGGAGTATACGATCACAGCGTGCACGATATAGCCGATATACGCCACCAGCAGGACGAGGGCGAGGCTGCCCAATACCTGCGGTCCCTGGTTTGCGACGACCCAGGCCATCATGCAGAACACGCCGATGGGAGCGACTTTGATGATCATCATCATGATCTTCATGAAGACGTCGTTGGCGCTCGAAATCCAATCGCCGAAGGTTTTTCCCTTTTCACCGGCCATCAGGATGCCAAAGCCCAGGAACAGGGCAATGACGATTACCTGCAACATGGTTGCATTGACCAGCGGACCCCAGAAGCTGCTGGGGAAGATGTTGACGATGGTGTCCATGACGTTCGCGGTCTTGGCCTCATATTCCAGGCCTTCTGTGCTTAACAGCGGGAAGGAACCCTTGAAAATGTTGGCGAAAACCAGGCCGATGACAATTGCGATTGCCGTCGTGCAGAGGTAATACACAATGATCTTCCAGCCGATGGCACCGACTTTTTTAATGTCCTTGAGCGAAATAATACCGTCAACGATTGACAGAATAACAATGGGTACGACGATAAACTTGAGAAGATTGATGAAGATTGTACCGAAAGGCTTGAGATAGTTTGTCGTGAAATCCGCGAAGCCAGGCACCCAAATTCCGATCAGGCCGACGAGGATACCGGCGATCATGGCAATACCAATCCAACCGGCAAGAGACAGCTTTTTCTTTTGCTTTTCCATTTTTACGCTCCTTCATCCATTTTACTTTTGATTTGAAATGAATACTACTATAAAGAATTCATAAAAATTGTAGCAAATTCCATATATGTTTGTAAAGATATTGTGAAAAATATACAATAGAAATTTGTCGGAGCACCGCGTGCGCATGTGTGGTTCTTTAGCGCGTAAGTTGTGGTGCTCCAAGAAATTACTTGCATCATACTGCAAAAAAGGGTATGCTGTCGGGCATGGGAAATTCGCAGAATCGAAAAAAAACCGGTAGTGCGCTGCTGCTTGTGATTGCCTCCTTGATTTGGGGTGTTTCTTTCGTTGCGCAGAGCGCGGGTATGGCGTATGTCGGCCCGTTTACGTTTACCGCAGTACGGTCTGTCATTGCAGCCGCTGCGCTGGTCCCGTGCTTTTTGCTGTTTGACCGCTTGGGCTGGAGTCCGGCACGCAATAGACGCATTACATGGAAAGCGGGCGCTATTCTGGGCTGCATTCTTTTTGTGGGGCAAAACCTGCAACAGGTTGGCATCCTGTATACCAGCGTTGCGAAGGCCGGGTTCATTACGTCACTGTATATTGTGCTGGTGCCGATATTTGGATTTTTGTTTCATAAGCGCGTGCGACCTGTGCTTTGGCTTTGCGCAGTTATAGCCATTACAGGATTATACTTTCTTTCCATACGAGATGATTTCTCCATTTCATCGGGCGATTTGCTTGTGCTTGCCTGCGCGCTTGTATATACGTTTCATATTTTGATTATTGACTATTATGCGGACCGTGCGGATGTGGTGCGTATGAGCTGCATCCAGTTCCTTGTGTGCGGCGCGCTTTCCTTTATTCCTGCGCTGCTTACCGAGTCGCCCACACTGCCTGCGATTACCGCGGCCTGGCTGCCGATTTTGTATGCGGGCGTCATGAGTGGTTGCTTTGCGTATACCATGCAAATGCTGGGGCAGCGCAATATTGAGCCGACTGCCGCGTCGCTGCTGCTGAGTCCGGAAGCGGTATTTGCGGCGTTGGCGGGCTGGGTTCTGCTTGGGCAGACGCTGACGAAGCGCGAGCTTGCCGGTTGCGCGCTTGTGATGACGGCGATTATTCTTTCCCAACTTCCATGGGACAGATGGTTTGCCCGGACGCCGCTTGGACATTCAGGCACGAACAATCCTAATTTGCCTAATTGACAATGGCTTTCCACATGGTAAAATATAATGCATGCGGCTGTGGTGGAACGGCATACACAACGGACTTAAAATCCGTCGGCGAAAGCTTGCGAGTTCAAATCTCGCCAGCCGCACCAACTTGTGTTGACAATTTAAATGCAACACCGAAAAAGCCCGACTTTGTCGGGCTTTTTCGCACCTTTGAGGGTGATTTTCCAAAAGGCCGTTTCCGTAGATGCAAAATCGCATGAATTTATAATCAAATGATTCGAACCCGTGGGCATTATAAAACGCCGGTATGGACGTAAAATCCATGCCGGCGTTTTCGATCTCCGCAGCTAAAGCACATCCAGCAAACGCATCAGCCGAATCCCGTCAGCCACGCCCTGCCGGTAGATCGCCGGCTGCAGCTTCGCGTCGCGCTCGAATGCCTCCTGCAAATAAGCCTGCAGCATCGCCATATCTGCTTCACCCATTTGCAGCCCATCCAGTTTCTCGCGCAATTCCCTCACATGCCTATCCTTTGCAAAGAACATCCCTTGCTTCTTCA
>CAYPLG010000046.1:15805-17990 GCA_964411535.1 uncultured Oscillospiraceae bacterium | reverse complement strand
GCTCCTCATCCTCCACAAAGCGCTGCAACACCTGCACGACGCGCGCGCCCTTCGGCAGCAGAATCGGCAGGCCCTGACCGATCACATCCACGGTCGTGAACATTTCCAGCTCCCGACCAAGCTTGTTGTGGTCGCGCTTTTTGGCTTCCTCCAGCTGCGTAATATAGGCGTCAAGGTCGGCCTTTTTGTCGAACGCCGTGCCATAGATGCGCTGCAACATCTTGTTCTTTTCGCTGCCGCGCCAGTATGCGCCCGCAATGCTCATAAGCTTCATGTTCTTGACCTTGCCGGTCGAGGCAACGTGCGGGCCCGCGCAAAGGTCGACAAAGTCGCCCTGCTTATAGAAGCTGATTACCGCATCCTCCGGCAGGTCGGTGATCAGCTCTACCTTATACGGCTCGCCGCGCTCTTCCATAAAGGCAATGGCCTCCGCACGCGGAAGCGTAAAGCGCTCCAGCGGCAGGTTTTCCTGCCGGATGCGGTCCATTTCCTTTTCGATCTTGCGCAGGTCCTCCTGCGTAAAGGGTTCCTCCGTGTCAAAATCGTAGTAGAACCCGTTCTCAATCGCCGGGCCGATGGCAAGCTTGACGGAGGGATACAGCCGCTTCACCGCCTGCGCAAGCAGATGGGAAGCCGTATGCCGGAACGCCCAGCGGCCGTTCTCGTCGTCAAAGGTGTTAAAGCGGATGCTGTGATCCCCGGAAATCGGGGAAAACGCGTCGCTGTGCTTGCCGTCAAGGTCGCAGGAAAGCACGGTTTTTGCAAGCTGCGGGCTGATGGACGCGGCAATTTCCAGCGCGCTCATTCCGTCGTCATAGCTGCGGACGCTGTTGTCAGGAAAGGTAATCTTCATACGTATAGAACCTCCGAATATAAAAATACTCGTCCCTCGTAAGATCGAGGGGCGAGGGACGATTCGCGGTTCCACCCTGATTTGTTGCTCTTGCATGCTGTATCGGGCATACCCGTTTCCGATCGTCGGGCGGTCTTCACGCTGCGTCTGCATCCGCGGTTCCAGCCAATGCCGCGGTTCTCTGCCATGCAATCGCGAAAGGAAATGCGCTACTGCTTCCCAAGTCACTTCGGACAAAGGAGAGTATATGCAAAATACCGCCAAATGTCAATGCCCGGCGCCCCGGCTGCACGCGCTTTTGCCAAAGCACTTTATGCCCGGATTCCCTTGACCGTACGGGCGCAATTCACTAAAATACAGTAGAGGAAGGCGCTTTCGCGCCGCGCCGCATATTCCATCACACAAAAGCAGGAATTGCACGTAAGGAATTGCCGATGAAATTAGCAAAGCTTCGCCGAATTGTCACCGTCTTGCTGCTGCTGCACCTGCCGGCGCTTTTGGCATGCGGCGCGCCGCCAACGGAGCCCGGCACGGACGCTGCGCCGCCGGAAACGGACCTGTCCGCCGTCACTTTCGAAAGCGGAACGGTCCCGGTTACGTGTACGGAGCTCGCACTGCCGCTTGCGCCCGGCGAAACGGCGCTGCTTTCGCAGCTGCCCGACCTTGCGCACGCCGATTTGACCGGTTCTGCGGACACGGCGGAAATCCTGGCCTTTGCCGGGGCGCATCCGGAAATTGCCGTGACCTGCAACGTGGATGTTCTTGGGCAAACCGTGCCGTACGACGCTGCGGCGGTAACGGCAACGGGCGGCTGGAGCTTGCAGGAGATTTTATCCGCAATGCGCACGCTGCCAAACCTGCAAAAAATCGACCTTTCCGCATGCGCGCCGGATAACGCGTCGCTGACTGCCATCCGGCAGGCGTATCCGGACATTGCCGTGCTTGCGCCCGTTACCCTGTTTGGCAAAACGCTGGACAGCGAATTGACCGCGCTTTCCGTAACGGCGGAGGAAGCGGCGGGAACGGACGTTTTCAACACGCTTGCCGAGGCGCTGCCGCTGCTGCCGGAGGTGACAAGCGTCGATCTGACCGCGCTTACGGGAACGCTTTTGCCGGAAACAATCCTTTCGTTGCAGCAACAGTTTCCCGCCGTTACGTTTTTGTATACGTTCCGGCTCTTCAACCGGGAGTTGCATACAACGGATACGTCGGTCGACCTGTTCAAGGTACGCGTTAAAAACGACGGCGTTCCGGCCCTTGCCGAAGCGCTTGCCTGCATGCCTGCGTGCACCTATGCGGACATGGCCTTAACCGGCGTGGACGACGAGGCCA
>CAYPLG010000046.1:0-15795 GCA_964411535.1 uncultured Oscillospiraceae bacterium | reverse complement strand
CGCCGAGTTCCCGCAGATTCGGTTTTCCTGGATGGTCAGCTTTGGCAAGTATCGCTGCCGGACGGACGCGAACATGCTCAAAGCCTCCGTGCCGGAAAAGGCGTTTTCATCCGATGACGCGCAGGTTTTGCGATACTGCACCCAGCTTACGCATGTGGATATCGGGCACAACGCGCTAACCGACCTCTCCTTCCTCTCCGACATGCGAGATATGACCGTGCTGATCGCCGCAATTTCGCATCATGTGACCGACATTACGCCGCTTGCCGGGCTGAACAAGCTCGAATACCTGGAGCTGTTTACCAATCGAATCACCGATCTTACGCCGCTTGCGGGGCTGACGGAGCTGCGGCACCTCAACCTGTGCAACAACCGCATTACGGACGCGTCCCCGCTGTACAACCTTACGAATCTGGAGCGGTTATGGATATCCATGAATCCGCTTTCCGACGAACAGAAGGAAAAGCTCGTGGAGGCGCTGCCAAACTGCGAGATCAATTTCACCGCCACGGACCCGACCGGCGACGGCTGGCGAAAGCATCCACGGTATGACCTGCTTAGCGAGCAGTTTTTGTACGGCTCCGGCACCATCTTTTTGCGCTTCGACATGGCCGAGCCGCGCTAGGCGGCTTTGGGCAAGCGCAAAGCAGAAAGGGAAGGAATGAAAATAGCGCGCCATTACGCAATCAAAGGGTTTCTGCCCGGCATACGCCTGCTGCAACGGAGCGTTTCGCTGCTGCTTGGCATATTGCTTTTGCTCTTCGGCAGCCGCGCCGCGCACGCGGACGATGCGCCCGACAGCGCCGCGCCCGGAACCGACCTGCTCGTCGTCTGCGCGCATCCGGGGGATGAATTCCTCTTCTTCGGCGGCGTGCTTTCCGTCTGCGCCGGGGAGCAGGGGCGCAGCGCGGCCGTCATCTACCTTGCGCCCGGCAGCCCGAACCGGCAGGCACTTGCGCGCAGTGCGCTCAGCACCCTGCAAACGCCGGTGGAAGCCGTTTTCGGCGGCTTTCCGGACGTATACACGGATACCCTTGCAAACGCGCAAAAGTTTTGCGACGACAAGGATGTTACCGCCTATTTGGTTTCGGAGATTCGCCGCCTGCGCCCGGCGGTGATCGTCACCCACGAGCCGGAGGGCGAATACGGGCACGGCATGCACCAGCTTACGGCGCAGTGCGTAACGAGAGCGGCGCAAGCAGCGGGCAATCCCAAACTGTACAAAGGCTCCCAAAGTAACTATGGCTGCTTTACGCCCCTGCGCCTGTTTATGCATCTATCCGCCAACACACCGGTCAGCATCGACCGTACGGCCGCGCTTTCCCGCTTCGGCGGCAGCACCGCGCTGGAGCTCGACCGACTTGCCTACGCAACGTACGCGGACGTAGACGGATACCCGCTTTCCCCAAGCGACGAGCGGCTCTATACGCGCGCCGATTACGGGCTTGCCTATTCGTCCGTCCCCACGCCGGACGACCTGCACGGGGATCTGTTCTTCGGGCTCGACGAAATGCTTTTACAGCCGACATACCCGCCTTCCCCCACGGCGTCGCCCACCCCGACGCCCACCGCAGCGCCGACCCCGGCGCCAACCCCGACGCCGACAGCGGCGATCGCCCCGGAAACGGCGCCAACGGTCGCGCCCGGCGTGACCGGCATGGCAGCTTTGCTTTTGCAGTCCGGCAACACAAGCCTGCAAATTGGCGCGTATGCGCTCGCGGCGGTATCGCTTGGCGGGCTTGCCCTGCTGCTGCGCTTTTCGAAGAAACGCCGCTGGGCGCTCCTTGCCCTGCTCCTGCTTGCTGCGGCGCTTTCCATCGGGTATATCGTGCTTAGTACGCGTGCAGCGCAGCGTAAAGACCAGCCCCTGCCTGCGGCTGCGCCCGCCGCAACGACAGCGCCCGCCGGTACGCCCGCGCCGACGGCCGTTCCTACGCCCACCTGCACGCCCGACCCCTGGGCAGCGTATTTTCGCAGCGCGTCCGACCCGGCGGAGGTAATCGTCTTTGACGAACCAAACGAGCACTGGGAATACCGTACGGACAAGCTCTCCATCATCGTTGACCGCATCCACGCGCGTAATGCGGAGGACGGCCCCGTATGCTACCAGATTGCGCACATCCGCATGCGCGGCGAAAACGCGTTCCGCCCCGGCCTGCGCGGCGAGGGCGTTCACGCCGGAATCCGAACCGATCTGCCCTGGCAGATGGCGCGGGAATACAAGGCCGTTCTTGCCATTACCGGCGACAATCTCAACCGCGCGGACACGCACCTGAAGGGAATCCTCATCCGCAAGGGCTTCGTTTACAGCGACAACCAAGCGCAGGATACCCTTGCGTTCTATCCGGATATGACGATGCGCATCTATAAGCCGCGCACAACCACGCCGGAAGCGCTCCTTGCCGAGGGCGTTACGGACACCTACTCCTTCGGGCCGACGCTCATGCTGGACGGCGCAATCGATCGAACCGGCAGGCGCGGCGCGCTCGGCGCGATGAACCCGCGCTGCGGAATCGGCTACGTGGAGCCCGGCCATTTTATTGCCATTACCGTCGACGGGCGGCAAAGCAGCTACAGCCGGGGCGTTTCCATGAAACAGTTTGCGCACCTGTTCTACATCAACGGCTGCACGCTTGCGTACAATCTGGACGGCGGCAGTTCCACGGCTATGGTATTCATGGGCGAATACCTGACGCAGCACCGGGGCACGGGCAGCGATATCCAGCGCCCCTGGGCGGACGCAATCCTCTTTGGCGAATCGGACGCGGTTCCGACCGTACAGGACCCGCTTCTTTACCCCGGCGACGCAACAAAGTAGGCGGCATGCCCTGCCGCCTGATCCCCGCTTAGCTTTGCCCGCGCGGCTTGACAATTCCGCTGCGGGCGAATATTTTATAGGGAAGCATCCACAGGCTTTTACCACGATACGGGGAGGTAGAACGCGATTGCGGTATTCCGGCGCAAAGTTATTCTGGATAGCGGCGGCTCTGTCTGCCGTCATTTTTACCGCCGCGCACTCTGCGTCCGCTGCGGCGGAAGGGAACGCGCCTGCGTCTACCCCCGCGCCCGCCGTAACGGCTGCGTCTTCGACTACGTCTACGCCCGCTCCTGCCAAAACGCCCGCGCCAGCGGCTTCGGCAGCGCCCGCGCCGACCCCCTTTACCATTGTATGGTTCCCGGACACGCAAACCTCCGCCTTCTGCGAGCCCGCTGCGCTCGACGCCATGGGTAAATGGGTCGCCGACCATGCCGAAAGCGACAATATCGTCTATGTGCTGCAAACGGGCGATCTCGTGGATAACGGATTTGAAGAATGGCAATGGCAAAACTTTGCGCTCGCGTACGACCAGTTTTGCGGCAAGGTTCCGTACTTTGCCATCGCCGGGAATCACGATCTCGGCATCAAGCGGCAGGCATGGGACGGCTACCTTGCTCAGCCGTACGCGCATACGGTGCCGGAATCGCAGGAGTATGCGGGCGGCAAAGCCGCATATACGCTCTTCACCGCAGGCGGAACCGATTTTCTTGTAATCGGCGTGGGCTACGGCGCGGAGGAGGAATGCGCAAAATGGATTCGCGATACCTGCAAGCGGTATCCCGACCGGTACGGTATTCTTCTTGTGCACGGGTTCCTGCACGGGCGCGGGGACTATGTCGACGCGCTTGGCGAATGCATCCATTACCGCATTCTTGCAAAATGCAGGAATATCCGCATGTGCCTATGCGGCCATTTTCGCGGCACGGCATACCGCACCTACGAGTATGACGATACGTTTGACGGCAAGCCGGACCGCACCGTGCACACGATGCTGTGCAATTATCAGAACTTTAAGGTCAACGGCGGACAGCTCAGAACCCTGCAATTCGACCCCGCTTCCGGCGATCTAACGGTCGATACCTTTTCCGCGCTGACCGGACAGCCGATGCGGGACAAAACCTTTAAGGCAAGCCGGTTCGTCATTCCGGGCGTGCTGCCCGCCGCCGGAACTACGCCTGCGGAACCAGCCGCGTAAACGCCTCCGGCACGCCCGCAGTAATCCCGTTTTCCCGCAGCAGGGCGGATACCGCCTGCATGAACGCATCCTGCATGCGATAGATTTCCCGCTCCGAAACGCCGCTGTCGATGGCGTCGAGCAGCCTTTGCGCCGCAAGCTCCGCCCGGTGCAGCGGCGTATCCGTATACGTGCCCGTGCTGTCCGCGGAAACGGTCAGCATCGCTTCCACCTCGTTAAGCTGCTCGGCGGCACGGCGCGCCGCCGCCGCGGCCTTGTCACGCTTGACCGTGGCAAGGTCGTATTTTTTGTCCCGGCGTATCGTAACCCCGAACTCCTCCTCCACAAGGCGCACAAGCGACTTGTTGCGCAAAACGTAGTAGGACGCGTTGTATACGCCGCTGACGTATTCCCCGTCGAGCGTGGTGCGCTTAAAGCTGCCTTCGTCCAGGTCAAGCGCAAACTTTGCCAGCGCAGCAATCTGCGCCGCGCCGAGATTCGTGTATACATCCTCCCGCACCATGCTGTAAATGGCGGGTACGGCGGTAAGCAGGTTTGCCTGCTGCATTTTGTGAAACACCGCAAGAAGCATGCGTTGCTGCCGGTCGTTTCGGCCAAGGTCCGTGCTGATCCCCTTGCGCGCGCGCACATAGTCCAGAACCTGCTGCCCGTCAAGCCGCTGATAGCCCGGCGAAAGCGTCCGCCCGTTTAGGTGGATTTCCAGGTCCACGTCGTACTCCACGCCGCCGATGGCGTCCACAACGCTTTTCAGCCCCACCATGTTCACCCCGGCGTAATACTGCACCGGCACGCCCATCAGCATCTCCACCGTACGCATGGCGTACGTAAAGCCGTCGCCTTCCGCCGCGCCTCCCTTTGCAAAGGCGGCGTTGATCTTCCAGCGGCCGCGCGTATTATAGATGGGCGTATAGGTATCGCGCGGAACGCTGATGAGGTGCACACTGCTGTCCGCAAAGTTGACCGCCGCGAGCATCAGCACGTCGCTTCTGTAGTTATTCTTTTTTGTCCGCGTAACGGAGGTGCCCTCCGCATCGCGCTCCGGGCTCTGGTCAAACCCGACGAGCAATATGTTGACGCGGTCCTTCATGAAGTCCTGGTCCGCTTCCAGAGCCAGCTCCTCCTCCGGGGAAAGCGTCGGCGTGGGCGTCGGCTGCGTGCCGATCAACGGCGAAACGCGCGGCCTGGGGGAGGGCGTTGCGGCAAGGCGAAACGCCTGCATCGGGTCATACTCCACGATGTAAACCGTGCGAAGCCCCCATGTAAGCGCAAACACGCCCAGTACGCAAAAAATCGTGCCCCAGATTTTGCGCAAAAAAACACCTCCGCGATACAATATCGACGAAGGTATTTTGTACGGGAAACCGGATTTTATTGCATGCGCCTATTTCGTTTTTTCGACCGTCTGCGCCTTTGCTTTTTCATGCGGTTTTACAAATTCAAGCTTTAAGACCCTGCCGACGGACTTATACAGTAGCAGCGTCAGCACGGAGTTGATGCACGCCTTGACGACGTTGAACGGGATGATCGCGGGCCACATCAGCCCCTTTACAACGTCGATTGGCGTACCCATAAAATAGCCGGTAAAGACAAGGTTGAGCGGCACCATCAGCAGTATCATGGTCAGCGAGCCGCAAACCAGCGACAGCAGCGCGCCCTTGAACGTATGCACCCTGCGATAGATCGACCCTGCGACAACCATAAACTCCCCCGACGCAAAAAAGTGCATCAGGATGCCGATCAGGCCGCTGCCTGCGCTGATCGTCAGGCCCTGCAATACGGAAACCGCCGCCGTCAGCAGCAGGCCCCACCACGGCCCGTACAGAAACGTTCCGATAATGATCGGCACGTCCGCCATATCGTACTCCAGAAACGGCAGAAACAGCGGAAAGCGAATGAGCATCATCAGCATCGAAAGCGCCGCCAGCAGCCCCAGCTTAACCAACCGGTCCACTCCGTTATTTTGCATCATCATCCATCCTCCGTATTCCATAAAAAATACCCCGCGAAATACGCGGGGCGTAAGCAAACCAAATTGTATGCTGTCGCTTCTTTCATCCGGACTATACCGTCGGCGCCGGGTTCACACCGGCTCGGCCAAATGCTGGTTCGCGGGCTCATCGGCAATCTGCCGCATCACCGCCGGTCGGGAATTGCACCCCGCCCCGAAGCTATATTGAATTATCACATATTGTAGCACGGCGCTCCCGCGCGGTCAAGCGTCAGAATCTGCCGTCCACGCTCCACACGCCACGCTCGATCTTCTTTAGCAGGATCCGGTACACACTCTCGTTGATACGCGCTTCGGATATCGTCCCGTCCGCAACGGCCTCCGTCAGCGCGCGCATGATCGCTACCTGCCTGTCATACTGCGCGCCGCACATGATCAGGTCCCCGCCCGCAAGCACAAACTGCACGGCAGCGTCGCCCGCGCTATAGCGCGAGGTCAGCCCGCCCATCCGGAAATCGTCGCTCATCACAACGCCCGTATACCCCATCTGTTCCCGCAAAAGCCCCGTGATCACGGGCGCGGACATCGAGGCGATGTCGGTTGCATCCAGGGCGGGATAGAGAATGTGCGCAACCAGGATGATATCGACGCCGGACCCGATCGCCGCAGCAAATGGCACAAGATCGCGGGAGAGCAGCTCCTCCGCCGTCAGCTCGATGACGGGCGTGGTATCGTGCGAATCCCGCATCGTCCCGCCATGCCCCGGAAAATGCTTCGCCGTCGCCATGCACCCGCTGTCGTGCAGCCCTTCGATGATCGCGGTCCCGATGGACGTGACGACGTCCGCATCGCCGCTGATGATCCGCGTGCGGAAGAAAGAGTTGCTTGCGTTATCCATCACGTCCAGCACGGGCGCAAGGTTGACGTTAATCCCCGTAGAAAGCAGCGTCTGCCCGATATGATAGAACTGCTCGTACGCAAAGCCGCGCTCCCGCTTGCCGAGCGACCGCGCGGAAAGCGGCCAGTTCGGCCAATGGAACCGCGTAACGCTGCCGCCCTCGATATCGATGGCGACGAACGGCGGTATCTCGCCGGGAATGCCCGCCTTTGCGCCGTCAATGAGCGCGCTGCATTGGCTAAAGCCGCCGTCGCTGTTGCCGCTTGCGATATTGGCGCCGTATAAAATAATATTGCCAACGTGATAATCCCGCTGGTTTGCGGTATAGCCGCTGCTTGGCGTATGCGTGCCGGAGAACCCGAACAGCGCCATTTGGCCAAGCTTATCCTCCATGGACATGCCGGCAACGTATCCGGTCAGCCAGGATTCGAGCGTAACCGGCGTCGCCGTCGGCACGGGCGTCGCGGTCGGCGTCGGCGCGGGCGTAGAGGTCGGCACGGGCGTTGGCGGCGGCGTATCCGTCGGCACGGGCGTCACAATCGCGGCCTGCCGTTTCGCGGATATCGCGTCACGGATATGCGGCGCGCAAATTATACCGACAACGACAACGAGCGCAATCAGCAGTGTTACGGCCATCCATTTGAGTGATTCTTTCAGCAAACCTGTAAGGCAGCCTCCCGACGCTTTCTTTTACCGGCGCATCCGGCCCGGCGGAAATTACATTATATGCATAACCCGTCCGCGTGTAAAGCCCGCCCCCCCTGCAACACGCCTTAATCGAAGCTGATGGGCTTATCCTCCGGCTTAATGTAGTGGTAGTTGTGGAAAACCTTCCGCTGCCACTCGTCCCGGTAATCGGCGTACAGCTTGTCAAGATCGGTGTAGGCCGGCTTCCAGCCCATGTCGCGGCCGATTTTTTCGATACTGTAGCAGTACCCGCGGGTCAGCCCCGGCTTATCGGGCCGCAGCACAACCTCGCTGATACCCTTGTCTGTGGCGAACGCCTTTGCGATGGCAACCGCGTCCTCATACTGGTTATGCGCAACGCCGCTTGCGACGTTGTAGACGCCCTTTGTACCGGCGGGCGCGTCGATTGCAGCCGTGAACGCGCGCACAACGTCCTTGACATATACATGATCGCGGCGGATCGACATATCGCCCCAGACCTCGATCGGCTCGCCCTTGACGGCATGCTCCATGAACCATTCGCTCGCCGTACGCGCATAGTTGCCCGCCTTGTCGAGGAATCCCATCAGCGCGCCGTAGCCATGCACACCGGTTAAGCGCAGTACAATCGCGTCCATGCCGAAGTCCTTGCCGTAATACTGCATAAAGTTTTCGGCGGCAAGCTTGCTGATGATATACGGCGAATGCGGGCCCACAAAGTTCGGCAGCTCGGTTTCGTCGATTACATCCTTGTACACATCATAGTATACCTTATGCGTGCTGGCCATGACGAATTTTCGCACGTTATGCTTTCGCGCAAATTCGAGCAGCTTATAGTTGCCCTTCGTGTTCACGTCGAAAAAGCGCTCGATTGGCGCCTCATGCTCCGGCAGGCAGACTGCAAGGTTCACAATCGCCTCGATATTCTCCGTCGGCAGCGCGGCATAGTCCGCGTCGTTGAGCAGGTCGAACGATTGAAACGGCACGCCCTGCTCCGAAAAAAACTGTGCAACCTGTTCATTCCGGCCAAGGGCAAGCACGTCGCGCCCCCTGTTATGCAAATCCACGCACAAATACCTGCCGACATAGCCCGTCGCCCCTGCAATGAGTATCATATCCTGACTCCCTCCAATGTGATTCTGTAAAGTCTGCGAAACGCCTGTCCGATCACCCTACCATGCCGCGCTGTACGCTGTCAAGGAACCATGCCGCCGAAACGAGATCTGCGCAGCCGCCCGGCGATATGTTGCGCGCGGTAAAGTCGCGGTCCAGCTCCTGCAAGGCGGGCAGAAAGTCCGCGTCCGTCGGCGCATGCGCGTTGAGGAAGTCCGCCGCAGCCCGCTTTGCATAGTCCGCGCCCTCGGCGCCCGTGCGCATCAGAACGTTGGTATCGTCCACATTGGCGATTAAGCGCAGCAGCGCAAGCAGAATCCGCTCGTTCTGCGGCAGATCCGTCCGCCGGATGGCGGGCAGGGCGTAGGTCAGCACGCTTGGAAAGCCCTTCGCCGCCTCCCCGCGGATGCCGGTCGTCCCAAACTGCCGGTACATGCGCTCGCCATGCGTTTTCGGGTGCTCCGTCCGGAGCTCGTCCTCCACCCCGGCGACAAGCTCCTTCGCCAGCGCACAGGCGCGCTCCGGCGTGCAGCCAAGCCCGCATCCCGCCAGCCGCGCGCAGGTATAGCAAAGGATTCCCAGCGTAAATATCGCGCCCTTATGCGTATTCACGCCCCCCGTCGAGAGCAGCATCGCCTGCTCCGCATCCCGGCCGATCGGCCGGATTCCCGCAAACAGGGTGCCTATCGGAAGGTCGCACTCGTGCTCGCTCCGCTCCGCAAAGGCCAGAAAGTACGGCCGCAAAACGGCGGCGCTGCGCCGGAACAGCCGGATATCCATGTCCGTATGCGCGCCCGGACCGGCGCGGTCGACAAGCCCCGGCTTCGGCGTGGCCTCCGCCTCCGCCAGCAGCGCCTGATAGGCAAGCTCCGTGATCATCTCCGACGCGGAAGGTGCGTAATCGTCATTGTTCATGTTTTTTTCGCTCCTGTAAGTATTGATAGGTTGCGTCCGGCACAAGCGGACGGATTTCCGGCAGGCGGTCGCCGTCGTACAGCGCGCGCACGCGCGAGGCGCTGACCGGCGCGCCGTCCTGCGTAAGGCGTTCCAGAACCCGCACCTCCACGCCATGCTGCGGCAAAATGGCGCAGAGCGCCTCGTTATACTGCTGCGTCAGCGCATCGAGCGGCTCGCTGCCCACATACCGGCAGGCAATGCCAAGCGCAGGCGCAATCTTTTCCGCAAACAACCCGGCGTCAAGCGCCGCATGCACGCGCGACGCATCGGACGCCTGCTTCAAAAAATAGGTAGGAAACGTTGCGTGGGAAATGATGAACGGCCCGCCCGCGCACACGGTTACCTTTGCAATATCGCGCGTACCGGCCCGCACCAGCGCAAGCCTGTCCGCAAACGAAAACCGCGACGCTTCCGCCTCCACAACGAAAACGTACAACGCGTCGCAATCCTCCGCCGCCCGCTCCACAAGATAACGGTGCCCGTTGGTAAAGGGATTCGCGTTCATCACAATCGCCCCAACACGCCCGGCCGCGCACGCGCTGTCCGGCAGCGCGTCTGCCCAGCGCGTTACGCCGTCCCGCCGGGAATAGAGCAGCACGGCTTCCGCAGCCGAAGAAAGCGGATAAAACCCAAGGGAAGTAAACATGCGCCCGGACTCCGGCTTGGTAAAAACAAACGCTCCCTCGTACCCCTCGCCGCGAATCTCCGTAATCAGCTGCGTGACCAGGACATTGAGCAGCCCCTCGCCGCGCGCCTCCGGCGCGACCGCCGCGCACTGTATCACGTTGCCGCGCCGCCCGGCGCAGCCTTGCAGCACGTCGTCAACATACGCGCCGTACAGCACGGTAAGCCCGTCCGACAGGCGTATGCCGCCGCTTTCGAGCAGTTGGCGTATCTGCGTATTGTCCCGCGTTAGCGAAAGCGCGCGCACCTCCGTCATGGCTGTTCCTCCTCCGCCGCTGCGGCAAGGCGGTTGAACGCCGCTATCAGCTCCGGCGCCGCGTGCACACGGCGGCTTGCGCAATATGCGCCCTCCGCACCGCAGACCATGCAGCCGCGTGGGGGACGCCCCAGCTGCGTACGGGAAACCTGCGCGCCGTCCGGCGCATGTACGTCGATATCGAGCAGGCGGCCGTATGGCAGCGCGTCCTCCAGCGCAACGGCGATGCGCTTCACCGTTTCAGCGCCGCCGTCCGGCACAAGGTACGCCTCGCAGCCCGTCTCCCGCCGCTCCGTCTTTTCGTACAGCAACGGGATACCCGCCGCGAAGAGCGCCTCCGTAAACCGCTTAAGCCCCGCGTCAAACACGCGCTCGCTCTCCGCCGTGCGCTTCACCGGCCCCGGCATATTCACAAGCAGGCAGACGACCGGCCTGCCCGCATACGCGGAAAGCAACGCGCGCTGCCGCCCGGCCCGCCAATCGCGCTGCGCCAGAATCTGTGCAAGGGTAACCTCCCCCGCTCGCTGCTGCGTCATACAGGCGCTTCCTTTCCATACGTATCAATCCTTTGTCATTATACCATGGCTTGCCGATTTTCGATATGAATAATTATGCATTTCGCCGTAATATCGCCCGCATAGCCGGGCATATTTTCAGCATGCGTCAAAATCCCCCAATTCTGGATGGTTGCATGGTTGTATACCGGTGTGCAAACATACTTTATGTCGCCAGAAAATAATTTATTTGCATTTTTGTATTGAAATATGCATGGAATAAATGTATCATTATACACAGAGAGTCACATATCATTAACCGGTCGGAAGAATCTCGCATTTACGAATTCCAACAACGGTCTGGAGGGAAGCGAAATTATGAAACTACTGCACACAGGGATTGCCGGAACAATGGAGTCGGGCGATATCTACGTTGAGATCGAGCAGGGCGCGGGCGGTATCGATATCGACCTTAGCAGTACGGTCGGCGCACAGTTCGGCAAACAGATCAAGCGGGTCATCGAGGCCGCGCTTGCCGCATGCGGCGTGGAGAGCGCAACGGTGCGCGCCATCGACAAGGGCGCGCTCGACTGCACCATCCGCGCGAGAATCACTGCCGCGGCGCTGCGCGGCGCGGACGCCGACACGTATGAGTGGAGGTAACAAGATGGGAAGATTAAGAAGAACCATGCTGTTTGTGCCGGGCAACAACCCCGGTATGATGCGCGACGCGCATATTTACGGCTCGGATTCGCTGATGTTCGACCTCGAAGACAGCGTATCCATGAAGGAGAAGGACGCGGCGCGCCTGCTCGTATACAACGCGCTTAAGACCATTCATTACGGCGGCTGCGAGCTGGTCGTTCGCGTCAACCCGCTGTCGACCCCATACGGCAAGCAGGACATCGAAGCCATGGTGCGCGCGGGCGTACACGTCATCCGCCTGCCCAAGACCGAGACCGCGCAGGATATTTTCGACACCGAGGCGGAGATCGAGCGCGTGGAGCGCGAGGCGGGCATCCCGATCGGCACCACCGGCATGATGGCCGCGATCGAGGGTGCGCTCGGCGTCGTCAACGCATACGCCATCGCGACGGCAAGCAAGCGCTTAATCGGCATCGCGCTCGGTGCGGAGGATTACTGCGCGAACCTGAAAACCAACCGCTCCCTCGAAGGCAGCGAGCTGTTCCTTGCGCGCGCAACCATCGTTGTCGCCGCACGCGCCGCCGGAATTGACGCGCTTGACACCGTGTACTCGGACGTGAATAATGAAGAGCAGCTTGTGCGCGAAACGGAGCTGATCAAACAACTCGGCTTCGACGGCAAGTCCATCATCAACCCCCGGCAGATTGCGCCGATTCACCGCGTGTTCACCCCCTCCGCCAAGGAGATTGAAAAGGCGCTCAAGATCAAGGCCGCCATCAAGGAGGCCGAGGCGAAGGGCAGCGGCGTTATCAGCCTGAACGGCAAGATGGTCGACCGGCCCATCGTGCTGCGTGCGGAGCGTACGCTCGAAATGGCGCGCGCGGCCAAGGTCGAATTCGACGAGGAGGTATAACCATGGATAAGAAATTTGCAAACGCCCTCGAACAGCTCGGCTATGAAGTATACGTGCCCGGCAAGAACCCGCGGCTGCACAAGAAGGACGACGTTTCCCTTGCGCAGCGGCAGGCGCAGAGCGACAAGCTCGTCGCGTCGCTGGAGGAGGCAATCGACAAATGCGGCCTACAGGACGGCATGACGATCTCCTTCCACCATCACTTCCGCGCGGGCGATTACATCCTCAACATGGTGCTGGACGTCATTGCGAAAAAGGGTATTAAAAACCTGCGCGTCGCAGCGTCCAGCCTTACGGACTGCCACGCGCCGATGATCACCCACATCCGCAACGGCGTCGTCACCGCCGTGGAAACCTCCGGCTGCCGCGGCGAGCTGGCCGACGCCATCAGCCACGGCCTTATGGAGAACCCCATGGTCTTTCGCACGCACGGCGGCCGCGCCGCCGCAATCGCGCGCAAGGAGCTGCATATCGACGTTGCGTTCCTGGGCGCGCCCTCCTGCGACGCCTTTGGCAACGCCAACGGGTACTCAAGAAGCGGCGACGGCAAGAGCATCTGCGGCTCGCTTGGCTATGCCATACCGGACGCGCAGTACGCCGACAAGGTCGTCGTCATTACGGATAACCTTGTGCCGTACCCGAATACGCCGTTTGCCATCTCCCAGCGGCTTGTCGATTACGTCGTCGTCGTCGACAGCATTGGCGACCCGTCCAAGATCATGTCCGGCGCGACGCGCTTTACCAAGAATCCGCGCGACCTGCTGATCGCGGAACGCGCGGCGGAGGTCATCGTCAACAGCGGCTATTTTTACGACGGCTTCTCCATGCAGACCGGTACCGGCGGCGCCGCACTCGCGGTAACGCGCTTCCTGCGCGACTACATGTTGAAAAAGGACGTAAAAGCCAGCTTCGCGTTGGGCGGCATTACGGGCGCCATGTGCAAGCTGCATGAGGAGGGCCTGATCGGCCGCCTGCTCGACGTGCAAAGCTTTGACCTTGACGCGGCCAATTCCCTGAAGGAAAACCGTTTCCACCGCCAGATCGACGCGAACTACTACGCCAACCCGTACCGGCGCGGCTCCGTTGTCAACCAGTTGGACGTGGTCGTTCTCTCCGCGCTGGAAATCGACACGGACTTTAACGTCAACGTGCTCACCGGCTCCGACGGCATTATCCGCGGCGCAATCGGCGGGCACCCGGACACCGCCTCCGGCGCGGCGCTGACCGTCATCGTCTGCCCGCTTATGCGCGGCCGCATGCCCTGCGTGCTCGACCATGTGGGCACGGTTGTGACGCCGGGCGACACCGTGGACGTGCTCGTTACCGACCAGGGCGTCGCGGTCAACCCGCTCCGTCCCGACGTGCAGGAGCGCCTGATAAAGGCCGGTATCCCGGTCGTCAGCATAGAGACGCTTAAGGACACGGCGGAGGCGCTTACCGGCAAGCCCGACCCCGTCGCGTTTACCGACCGGATCGTCGGCCTCGTCACCTATCGCGACGGCAGCGTGATCGACGTCATCCGGCAGGTTGCCGAGTAAATACCGCTCTTTTATACCCCGCAACAGATTATAGCAGGAGGTAGCACATGATTCAGTACCATGACCACGGCGTAACACTGCAAAACGGAAAGCCGGTCGCGTGCGAGAAAAACGACGCCGGCCGCGAAAAGACCATTGCGTATCAGATTCTGCGCGCGCATGACACCGGCGCAAGCAAGGATGCGTTGCATATCCGCTTTGACGCGCTGGCTTCCCATGACATTACCTACGTAGGCATTATCCAGACGGCGCGGGCTTCCGGCCTCAAGGAATTCCCGATTCCGTACGCCATGACGAACTGCCACAACAGCCTCTGCGCCGTTGGCGGCACCATCAACGAGGACGACCACGTATTCGGCCTTTCCGCCGCAAAGAAATACGGCGGCATATTCGTACCCGCCAACCAGAGCGTTATCCACAGCTATGCGCGCGAGGAGCTGACCCGCTGCGGCAGCATGATTCTCGGAAGCGACAGCCACACCCGCTACGGCGCGCTCGGCACGATGGGCGTTGGCGAGGGCGGCCCGGAGCTTGTCAAGCAATTGCTCAAAAACACCTACGACGTCAAGGCGCCGGAGGTTGTGCTCTGCTACGTAACCGGAAAGCCCAAGCACGGCGTCGGCCCGCATGACGTGGCGCTCTCCCTCGTGAAAGCGACGTTCCAGGACGGCTTTGTCAAAAACAAGGTGCTGGAATTCGTCGGCCCCGGCGTTTCGAACCTGCCGGTCGACTTCCGCAACGGCATCGACGTCATGACCACCGAAACCACCTGCCTAAGCTCCATTTGGGAAACGGACGAGAAGGTTGCGGAATACTACAAAATTCACGGCCGTCCGGACGCTTACAAAAAGCTTACGCCGGGCGAGGGCGTGTACTATGATTCCTACATCACCATCGAGCTTGACAAGCAGGAATGCATGATCGCGCTGCCGTTCCATCCGAGCAACGCGTATACCATCCACGAATTCAACGCGCGCGCGGAGGAGCTTCTTGCCGGCGTAGAGCAGGAAGCCGCCGCAAAGTTCAAAAAAGCAAAGGTCAATCTGAAGAGCAAGGCCACCGCAAAGGGCGTTCAGGCCGACCAGGGCATCATCGCCGGTTGCAGCGGCGGCCTGTTCGACAACATCGTCGAAGCGGCGGAAATCCTTGACGGCGCAAGCACCGGCAACAGCTATTTCTCCATGTCGGTCTACCCGACCAGCGTGCCGACGAGCCTGGAGCTTACCCGCGTAGGCGCGACCGAAAAGCTGCTGGAAGCCGGCGTCGTCATCAAGCCGTCCTTCTGCGGCCCGTGCTTCGGCGCGGGCGACGTGCCGAGCAACAACGGCCTGTCGCTGCGCCACGCAACGCGCAACTTCCCGAACCGCGAGGGCTCCAAGCCCGGCGAGGGACAGCTTGCGACCGTCGCGCTCATGGACGCGCGCTCCATCGCGGCAACTGCGGCCAACGGCGGCATCATTACGGCGGCAAGCGACGTTGCCTATACGGAAAAGCCGCTGCCCTATCACTTTGACAAGGCCGTTTACGACCGCCGCATCTATTACGGCTTCGGCAAGGCCGACCCGTCCGTCGAGCTCATCCTTGGGCCCAACATCACGGACTGGCCCACGATGTACCCGCTTGCGGATAACCTCCTCGTCGAGCTTGCCGCCGTCATCCGCGACCCCGTT
>CAYPLG010000045.1:16515-18026 GCA_964411535.1 uncultured Oscillospiraceae bacterium | reverse complement strand
ACGGTTGGTACGCCGTCAAAACCGAATCCGGCAACGGCTATGTCTACTCGCAATATGTAGCCATCGAAAGCGGCGGTGCATCCGGCGAAATAAAGCCCGACGACAGCGGTACGTCGTCCGGCGGCACGTCGTCCGTGCTCACGCTCGGCAGCCGGGGCGACAGCGTCAAGCAGCTACAGGGCAACCTGATCATGCTTGGATACCTAAACGACCGTGCGGACGGCATATTCGGCAATAACACGCAATCCGCCGTGCGCCGCTACCAGTCGAAAAACGGTTTGCAGGCAGACGGCGTTGCGGGCAGCAAAACCGTTTCCCGCATCGGCAGCGAAGTGCTTCGCATTCTAAGCGTCGTCGACGCCGCCAAGAAGCATCTGGGACTGCCCTATACGTACGGCGGCACAAGCCCGTCGACCGGCTTCGACTGCTCCGGCCTGACGCAGTACGCATTTTCAAAAGCCGGGATTACAATCCCGCGCGTCAGCTATGAGCAAGCGGCGAGCGGCGTCTCCGTACCGCGTGCGCAGCTGCGTATAGGCGATCTCGTCGCGTTCAACTCCCCCGTTTCCCATGTGGGCATCTACGTCGGAAGCGGCCGGTTCATCCACTCCCCCAAGACGGGCGACGTAGTCAAGTATACCAATTTGTCCGCTATGAACCTGACAGCGATCCGCCGATATACCGGCGTATTGGTAGGGTAGAAAGCAGCCCGTATGCAGAAAATGCGTACGGGCTATCGCTTCTCAAAAATCGATCCGGTTACGGCGCCGGAGGAATCGGCACCGGCGCGGGAATCGGTACCGGTTCGGGTATCGGCACCGGCACCGGGTTCGGTACCGGAACGGGAACCGGAACCGGCCACGGCTCCGGAATGGGTCCGTACAACGCACGATACGTAATCTTTGTCGCAATCTTTGCGCCGCTGCCATCTACATAGTAGCTAACCGTCGCCGAATCGCCGGCGCCCGCCCATGTGTCGCCATAGACGGCGGCATTTCCCGTATAAAACGTATAGATGCTGCCGCTTGGGCGCAGTATTTGCAGCCGCTCCGGCCCGCGCGACAGAATCGTTCCGCTCTTCGTTGCGCGTGAAACCGTCTTTGTCGAGCCCGACGACCCGCCGGACGGTTCGATCAGCTGTACCTTCTGTGCAAGCCGGTTCTCCACGTATGGCGCGGCATATGTGACGCGTACAATCGCATTCTTGGCGATTTCGGCAACGTCAGGATTGTGTGTAGAGGCGTCCAGGCTAAACGAAAACTTCCGGCTCTTCAGGTCTTTGATTATTAAACGCGTCGACGTAACGCCCGTCACCGTACCGAGTACCTCCGTACCCGGCACAACCGGATCGGGCCTGACCGGTTCGCCATGCTGCGAACGCATCGCCACCGCGACCTGCCGCATATACTCCGGGTCAAAGCCGCGCTGTATCGCTACGGAATACTGGCTGTGCGTTGATTCGTAATACCAGCTTGCAACGCCCGCGCCCGTCGCCGTATCCGCGCCGGCCC
>CAYPLG010000045.1:0-16505 GCA_964411535.1 uncultured Oscillospiraceae bacterium | reverse complement strand
GTATCCTGCCGATACAAAACGCCGCCAAGCTCCATCTGCGCATCAAACTTGTTGCGCATGCCGGAGATATCGGGAATCTGACTGCTGTTGCTAAACCGTGCGGCACGATAGCAAAAGCTCCGCGTGTGCAGCACGAACTTGATCTGCGCAATCGTGGGCATGTCACCGACAACGCTGTAGGCAACATCCTCCGCACCAACCGGCGCGTCCATCAGCGGTACGTCCGGCACCTGCCTGCATAGCTCCGCAAAGGAGCCCACCGGCAGTTCCATGTTCGACCCCGCGTCCTGCTGCGCATCGGCAAGGGAAGCGCCGTTTGCGAAAAGCAGCAAGCCCGTTACCAGCAGCAATAGTCCCTTCCGAATGGTCCCCCGCATACGCTTTCCTCCCCCGCGTCCCATCAGACAAATAGTATTATTTTGAGTATAGCATCCGTGTTCACAGTTTGGCAACATTTATGTCATCCAATTGCATCGAGTTTTGTGATTTTTACGAAAACAATGCTTCTATATGCATGAAACGAAAGCAGACTGCAATACTTCCATCATGACGCGATTCATACATTTGGCCAGAGCCGTGTTGCTTTTCACGGCTCTCTACGGCATAATAAATGGAATGGGGAAAATGATGCTTGTACAAAGCCTGTATCGGCTGGAAAGTGAAAAAGTCTCCGCACCCGTGCGGATATCGGTGATTGCCGATCTGCATAACACGCCATACGGCGACAAGCAGTCGAAGCTTGTTCAGCACGTTCGCGCCTCTGCGCCGGATGTCGTCGCAATCGTTGGCGACGCATTTCATCAGCACAGCCGCGAAACGCACACGCTTGCCGCGTTTGCCGCGCTTGCGGCGGAATTTCCGTGCTATTACGTCATCGGCAACCATGAGCGCAACTCCGGTGAGAGCGACAAAATGAAGGATATCGTGCGCGCAGCCGGAATTACGGTTCTGGAAGGCACGTCCGAAACCGTTCGCATTCGCGGACAGGCGGTACAATTATGCGGACTCGACGATTTCGGGTCGAGGGATCTCGGCAGTATGCAGGAGCAGCTTGTGCGCGTTTCCGCAAACGTACGAGAGGATATCCTGTCCGTTTTGCTGGTCCATCGGCCGGAACGCTTCAGCGATTACCTGCCGTGCGGCTTTGACGTAATCCTTTCCGGGCACGCGCACGGCGGCCAATGGCGCATACCCGGCGCAAAGAACGGTCTTTTCGCGCCCGGCCAGGGCTGGTTCCCGCAGTACGCGGGCGGCCAATACGACTTTGGCGGGCAGACAATGTGCGTCAGCCGCGGCTTATCCGATAAACCGCTTTGGCTCGCACGTTTCGGCAACCCGCCGGAAGTTGTGCTTGTCGAAATTACCCCTGCTTGATCTTCTCCTCCGTGTCGCACCGCATCTGCGCGCGCAGCTTTGCAAGAAACGGAAACTCCGCGGCATTCTCCGTGCCATAGGTCAGGTTCAGTTCATACTCCAGCGGAATCCACGTGGAAAGATCGCTTTCGTTATGCTGAATCACCGCCTCCAGCCGGTCGAGCGTCTTGTATAGCCGCGCCTCCTTGGTCTCCATGGCGTCCATTTCGGCAAACAGTCCGGCAAGCATCCCCCGCTGCGGCTCCGGCAGCATAGCGCACAAGCTGTCGAGCGCGCGCAGCTCCGTCACTTCGTTCTCCCCCGTTTTCACAAAAGAAGGAATATCCCCCGTCACCGCCTCGCCGAAGTCATGCACAAGGCAAATGCGTATAACGCGGTCCATGTCAATGTCCGGAAATTCGTCCGTCAGCAGTAGCGCCATCGTCGCAATTCGCCATGAATGCGCCGCTACGCTCTCCGGCGTACCCGCCGCCGTCATGCAGTGCCGCGTATTGGACTTCAGTTTCTCGATCACATGCAGAAAATCCAGAAATTCTTTCGGTTGCATTTCCTCTACCTCCGCTCATTTGTAACCCGGTTCGTGCGGCGTCAACCGCCCAGCACGCCAAGATGCTCCAGCAAAATCTTTACCCCAATAAGCACAAGAATCACGCCGCCCAGCAGCGTTGCCTTTGTACGAAATTTTGCGCCAAACCTGCATCCGATCGCAACGCCGGCCATCGACAGCAAAAAGGTCGTCACGCCAATGGTCAGCACGGACGGCACAATTTTCACGTTTAGGAAAGCAAACGAGATGCCCACCGCAAGCGCATCAATGCTTGTCGCCAGCGCCAGTACGGTCAGTTCCTTGATATCGAGCCGTCCGCCGCAGTCGCGCTCCGTTTGTGCATCGCCGCGCAGCGCCTCCAGAATCATTCGCACTCCGATAAACGCCAGCAGCGCAAACACCACCCAATGATCTACGCGCGTAATCAGATGCGCAAACTGCGTGCCAAGCAGCCAGCCGATAAGCGGCATCAGCGCCTGAAACCCGCCGAAAAACAAGCCGATTATCACGGTGTGTTTTCCGTTGATCCTCTGCATATTGAGTCCCTTGCACATTGCGACCGCAAACGCATCCATCGAAAGTCCGACCGCCGTAAGCAACAATTCGAGCCAAGTCATGTATTTTCCCCAACAATTTTACATTTGCGCGATTTGACGCCGGATGGCCGTATTATGCATCAAAACCACACCGTTGCGCAATATTATACTGGAAGCGATGCGCCTTTACAAGTTGAGTGTCTAATGATAAAGTATATTTTAATATCGAAAATCGGAGGGTGTATGGAAACGGACAAGCGCAAAAAATGGCTCATCAATTTCTTTTACTTTGCTGTCATTCTCGGCATCGCCATCTTTGTTTGCCGATACGCGCTGCCGGCAATGCTGCCGTTCGTCATTGCGCTGGTCGTTTCGCTGCTGCTTAAGCCAGTCATTCGCTTTTTGCGGGAAAAATGCCACGTGCATAAAACTATCGCCGGGATTGTGATCGTGCTGCTGTTTTACGCACTGATTGTGTTCCTGCTTACCGTCCTCGGTATCAAGCTTTTCTCCGTCTGCAAAGCGTTTTTCATCTCCCTGCCGGATATGTATATCCACTCCGTCCAGCCATGGATTGACAATACGTTTAACGCCATCGAAACGCTCGCCGCGCGCATTAACCCGCAGAGCACCGCTGCCTACGACACCATTGCGCAAAACATTACGCAGACGTTAAGCCAAACCGTTTCCACACTAAGCCGCAGCGTCGTGGGATTCGTTACGACCTTTACGTTCAAAACCCCCGGTATCCTGCTGGATATCCTTATCACCATCATTGCGACGGTATTCATTGCCATCGATTGGAGCATCCTTTCGGATTTCGTCATGCGGCAGTTTTCGGATCGCGCAAGGGATCTTGTCGTCAACATCCGCACGCATTTGGCGCTGACGCTCGGCCGGTATGTCCGCTCCTACGCGCTGATACTGTTCATTACATTCGTAGAACTGTCCATCGGCCTTTCCATTATCGGCGTCGAAAATGCAATTGCCCTTTCCGTCCTGATTGCCATGTTTGACATTCTGCCGGTTGTGGGCAGCGGAACCGTGCTCATTCCCTGGGCCATCATCAGCCTCTTCCGTGCGGACTATGTACGCGCGCTTGGAATTGCAATCGTTTACGTCGTGGTTCTGATCGTCCGCAATATTATCGAGCCCAAGATCATCGGCCAGCGCGTCGGCCTGCACCCCATCGTCACACTCATGGCCATGGTTGTCGGCACCTATGTGTTCGGCCCCGTGGGCCTGCTGGGTTTGCCGGTTACCCTCGCGCTGCTGCAAAGCCTGAACGAGGAGGGCGTTATACACGTATTTAAGCGCAAGCCCCCCGCTGAGGAAAGCGCAGCTTCCGCTACCGCAAAGATCGATGAAGAGACCGATTCTGACGAAGCTCCGGAAGCCGGTGCCTAGCCTATGATAGCAGGAATTCCTGTCATCGACAGCCATGTGCACTATGCATGGCCCATTACAGAAATGAGTTTGACGGAGGTCCTTGCCGAAAACGGCGTGGACATGGTTTGCCTTGCCGCGCTGCCGGGCTGCGCGCGCCTGGATGCTACGCCGGATATTCTCGTGTACAAGCACCGGCACCCCGACACGACCTTCGCGCTTGGCTGCCTCGACTGCACCGCGTATGAAAGCCGTCGCGACCTTGGCAACTATTTCGTAAAGCATGCAAAGCGGCTCCTTCTTGCGGGCTGCGACGGCGTCAAGCTTCTGGAAGGGAAGCCAACCATGCGGCGCGCGTTCCCCATTCCGGACTTTGACGAGGACTGCTGGGAACCATTTTGGGCTTTTGCGGAGGAAACGCAGTTGCCGCTCCTCTGGCACGTCAACGACCCGGAGGAGTTCTGGGATTCCGCACGCATTCCCGCGTTTGCTTCGGCCTCCGGCTGGGGATACGGCAAGGACGACGTAGATAACGAGGCGCAGTACCGGCAGGTGCGCGCCGTCCTGGAACGGCACCCGCTCTTAAACGTTACATTCGCGCATATGTTCTTCCTCTCCGCGCAGCTTGTGCGGCTGGCCGAGTGGCTTGACCGGTTTCCGCATATGCGGGTTGATCTTACGCCGGGCATCGAGCTTTACGCCAACCTTTCGCGTACGCCGGAGGAAACACGCGCATTCTTCGACCGGTATTGCGACCGCATTCTGTACGGAACGGATACCGGCGGACGGACCGTGCTCGCCGGCACGCAAATGAAGCTCAATGCACGCGAAAGCGCGCTCCGCTACCAGTATACGCGCATGTTCCTTGTCGACCGCGCGTCGGCCGGCATCCTTCCGGATGACGACTACTTAATTCATGCCGAACCGTTTGTCATGCACTGTCTGGGACTATCGACGGAGCAACTAACCCAGATTCTGCACGACAACTTTATAGCATTTATCGGTTGCCAACGCCCCTGGCCGGTGGACGCCGCGCTCGCCGCCAAGGAATGCAACCGTGTGAAGAAAGCGCTGCGTGAGGACGCCGCAAGGCTCCATATCCGGCCCGACTACCGCGCCGTGGAAGCAGCCAAACGATACTTTGAGAAAGCGAAGGCGGAAACCAAATGACAAAAGCGATCGCACACCGCGGCTTTTCCAGCCGCTATCCGGAAAACACGATGCTTGCCTTTACGCAGGCGATTGCGCTTGGCGCCGACGGTGCGGAATTTGACGTGCAGTTATCTGCGGATAACGTGCCTGTCGTGTTCCACGACGAAAGCCTGCAACGCATCACCGGCGACGATATCCTGATAAAGGACCTGACGCTGCGAGAGCTGAAAACGCTCGACGTTTCCTACAGGTTCCGCGGACAGTGCCCGGCACAGCGCATCCCGACGCTGGAGGAGTATTTTACGCTTGTGCGGAAAAAGAATTTTCTAAACATTATCGAGCTGAAAACCGCCATTTTTGAATATCCCGGCATCGAGCAGCAGGTTGTTGATATGATCGACGCATTTAAGTTGAATGATCGCGTAATCATCTCCTCGTTCAATCACTATTCGCTTTTGCGCAGCAAGGCCATCGCGCCCGACCTGCCTTACGGAATCCTCTATGAATGCCGCATTGCAGAACCGCAACAATACGCCGCTGCGCTCAACATGCAGTATCTGCATCCCGATTATCGCTTTTTGGACGATGCGGAATTACAAAAATACGAAGCCTCCGGCATCAAAACGAATCCATGGACTGTCGACAACGAATCCGACATTCGCTATCTGCTGGGGCAAAAGAATATTTACGCCATCATGTCGAACAAGCCCGATCTGGTTATGGCTTTGCGTGAACGGAAATGATTGCCTCCGCCGCGCGCATTCCGTCGATGGACGCGCTGACAATCCCGCCCGCGTACCCCGCGCCCTCACCCACCGGGTAAAGCATGGCACAATTGACCGACTGCATATCTGCGCCCCGCACAATTCTTAGTGGGGCGCTTGTGCGCGTCTCCACTGCGGTCAGCACCGCATCCCCCATGTCGAATCCCCGGAGCTGCCGGGCAAACGCGCCTATCCCGTCCTGCACGCCCTGCGCCACAAACTCCGGCAGGCAGCCGCGTATATCCACCGCGCGCACGCCGGGCTTATAGCTGGGCGTCACGCCGCCAAACCCCGTCGGCGTTTTCGCGCCCACATAATCGCAGACTCGTTCCGCAGGCGCGATCATACCGCCGCCGCCAAGCCGGAACGCCGCGCGCTCCATATCCTCGATAAATTGCAGCCCTGCCAGCGGATGATCGGGCGTATCGCCGTCATGCACCTGTACGACAATTGCTGCATTGGCGTTCTCTCCGTCGCGCGCATAGTCGCTCATGCCGTTGACTACGACTTGACCGGCTTCCGATGCGGAAGCTATCACGCTCCCGCCAGGACACATGCAGAATGTATAAACGCCGCGCGTGCCGCTCTTGCCCGTCAGCGCGTAGCTTGCCGCTCCCAGCCTCGGATGCCCCGCGAGCGCGCCGTATTGCGCCGCGTCGATCAGGCTCTGCGGGTGCTCAATGCGCACGCCGACAGCAAACGGCTTTTTTGCGATTGTCACGCCGGATTCGTACAACATTCGATAGGTATCGCGCGCGCCCTGGCCGATTGCCAGCACAAGCGCGCCGCAGGGGATACGCTCGGTTTTGCCCGCACAGGTAATCTGTATGGCGCTAAGCGCACCGTCTCGCATCTCCAGCCCGGAAAGCCTTGTCGAAAAGCGCACCTCTCCGCCGAGCGACTGGATCTCCCTGCGCATGGCGGACACCACGCTGCGCAGACGGTCCGTACCGATATGCGGCTTGCTGTCGATGCCGATTTCCTCCGGCGCGCCGAAGCGAATCAGCGAGCGCAGCACGCGCGCCTGCCGCGGGTCCTTGCTTCTGCTCGTCAGCTTGCCGTCGGAGAACGTGCCCGCGCCGCCCTCGCCGAACATAACGTTGGATTCTCCGTTTAATATGCCCGTATTCCAAAACTGTTCTACGGCGCAAACGCGCTTCTCCACCGGCTCTCCGCGTTCAATAACGAGCGGCGCATAACCGTATTGCGCAAGCGTATGCGCAGCAAAAAGACCGGCCGGCCCAAGCCCGGCGACAACAACACGCCCCTTAAGCGGCGCGTTGCCACATGTCAGGGGCGTTTCCGGCATTTCGTTATATGGCTGTATATGGGAGCTGTGCCGCTGCAGCACGGTTCGTTCGTCTGCCGCGTCCAGCGTCGCAACCGCCTGAGCATTGAAATGGATATCCTGCTTTTTGCGTGCGTCAATCGCGCGGCGCAGCAGACGGATGGTGCGTATGTCGCTTTCCCGCACGCCGCACGCAGCTGCAACTTGCTTATACAGCTCCGCTTCCTCCGCCGTAACCGGCAGCCGGATATCGCTGACAACAAGTGGCATGTCAGTTCCGCCCCGTAATTGTAACCTGTACGGTATCTACGGAAAGCTTGGTCGAAAGCTCCAATGTCGAATCCTCGTCGCGCACAAACGGATCTACCGGCAACGTATACACACCCGGCGCAAGGCCCGTCACATCAACAAGTATTGTAATATTGCTGCGTTTTACACGGCTTGCAATGCTGATGCGCCCTTCAATTGTCAAGTCAACCGTCTCCGTCGACAGCGCGGCTTCGTAACCGACGCCAAGGCCTTCCACGATAATTGGCAACTGCTCAAACGTCTGCGTCGATTGCGTCTCGCGCACCTCCACCAACACGCTGACAGGCGCAGTATCCAGCACGCGGACGCCCTCCGGCGCAACAATATCTGCTTCAACTGTCGTTGGAGCGCTCATGCCGTTAACCGGGATCGGTTCGAGCGCAATGTTTTCCACCGCGTCGATTACGCTTACATCGCCGATGATGCGTACGCTGGCCGGCGTTGCAACCGCGCTGACAAGCTCATGGTTGGCCGCAAGATTATCGGCGCCCACCAGCGCGCCCATTACGTCGACAGGCACGTACCGCATCGGATAAATCGGGAGGCGCACCGTTGACGTCGGTATTGTTCCTACGACAATGTCGGAGGAAAGCTTTTCACCGTCACGGTCGAAGAAAACAACGCCAAACGTGCTGTATATCGTCGACGTACGATCCGTTAAGTCCACCGCGCACTCCGCACGGACAATTTGGGAAATATCGGTTTTTGCGCCGGAGACGTCGAGCCGCGTCGTCGTCGTCAGCGCATCCATATCGGCATAGTACCCTTCCGGCATCTCCCCGACAAACGACGTCGTCACCGGAATGGTTTTCGTTACGAGCGAGTCAATCTCCACCGTCACCTTGTTCGGTGTCACCTGCTGCACCACGCCCAGCCCGGACTGCACCGATGCGGTCACCGGCAGATCGTATGTTCGCGCCTCGCTGATATTGCGCAGCGAAATGCTCGCATAAACAGTGTCGGCCGACAGGCTGGACAGGTTCGTAATCTGCGCACGCACCTGTACGGATACTTTTTGTAAAATTTCCGCGCGGTCCCCACGTACGCAAAAGCCCTGGCTAAGCAGCTCCGCCTCGCCGTCAAAGCTCGTCGCAACCTCCGGAACCGTCTTCATGCGATACGGTTTTTGGTCCGTAAGCACATACCCCCAAAGCAGCATAGCAAATACGAACGCAACCACCTTAATTGCAATGTTTCTAGTGAATACATTCTTAATAAATTCGAGCGCGGCGTATTTCCGCTTTTCATGCGCCGTCATGCCGCGCCTCCGTTCCGCCGGCGGCTCCAGCCAAAGCCCGTCGACGCATCGTTATCCAAGAACAATCCTTCCAAAATATCCTGCAACGCCTTGCTATCCACATAGCGCATCAGCGTACCGTCGCGCGCCATGGATATCGTGCCCGTCTCCTCGGAAACGACGATGGTCGCGCTGTCCGACACCGTGGATACGCCAAGCGCCGCGCGATGCCGTGTGCCCAGCTCCCGCGCGACCGAACGGTCATCGGAAAGCGGCAGAATGCAGCCCGCGGCGACAATCGTCGCACCGCGCACGATCACCGCACCGTCATGCAGGGGCGTGTTGGGCTCAAAAATATTCTTGATCAACGCACCGGACAGAATCGCATCCAACCGTGTACCCGTGCCAATAATGTCGCCAAGACCGGTTTTCTGCTCCACCACAATCAGCGCGCCGACACGCCGCTGTGAAAGAGACAGTATCGTCGCATGCATATCGCGCACGAGCTCGGTTCCTTCCATCGTTGAAGCGCGCGAAAGTTTCTTCCCGCTACGGCCAATTTTTTCAAGCATACGCCGAATCTCCGGCTGGAAGAGGATAAACAGGACAATAATGATGGAGCCGGACTTTAAAACGGAGTCCAGCAGCCAGCTTAGCGTATGCAGCGAAAGCAACGTACTGATAATGGAAACAAGGAAAAGAAGGCCCACGCCCTTGAGCACCTCAAAGGCGCGCGTCTTCTGCGAAAACACAATCAATTCGTAAATGAGTACAGCAATGATAACGATATCTAAAAAGTCGAGAAAAGAGAACTGCTGAAAGCCGTTTGCAATCGCTTTAATGACCTCGTCGTAAGACAATTCCCGTTCCTCCTGCTATACTATATCAAGGGGGCGAACATAACGGTCAACCCCGCGTGTTATTTTATAACGTGCTTACAGATTTCCGCTTCGTACTGCGCAACGCTTTCCCGCACTTCGCGCCCGGTGAGCGTGCCCGTTTTCTCGTATACAGCCACAACCGCATCGGCCAGCGCCTTCTGCCTGACCAACCCTTCTGCATCGAGTTCGGGTTCCTCAATCGGCAACCCGTCCAGCTTTCGAATTCTTGTTGTCATAAGCACAAATCCACCTTGGCTATATTATAACACAGTACCCCATATGCATATCAATGCATTTTTTGCATTTTCTCGTTTTTTTTCCAACAAATTGCGGTCTGCTTCACAATTGATTACCAACATTTTGTATCATAACCGATACAGTTTTTCGTCGCCGCTGCGGCAAAGCGAAGCATACAGCCACGCCGAAAGCGCGTACACGGCAACCGTGGCAGCGGCAAGCACGCCGGGCGCGTCCGTGATAAGTAAAATGGCAAACGGAACGCCGGCAGCCAGCATCCCGCCAAACACGCCGATCATCGTGGACGCGCTCTGCTTGACGATTTCCGCCTCCGCCGTCCAGTCAAATTTCGGAAGGCGCAGATTGATCCAAAGCCCCGCCACGCCGGAAAGCAGCGCATAGCCAACAGGCGTAACAACCGCAAACAGCCATTCCCGCGCATCAAAGCGCATCCCGATCCCGGTAATCGCAGCGAACAGCAGAATCGTCGGAACAGCAAGCGTTACGCTGACAAGCAGCTTTGCCGCGAACCACTCGCGCGCCGTCACCGGCAGCGACTTAACGACCCAAAGTCGCTTTCCCTCGATAGAGATCGCGCTGTACGTCGTAGCGGACATGGTCACAATCAGCGACGCAATCAGCGGAATCGTCCTGCGCATCGAAGGCTCGCCGAATATCTCCGTAACAGCCGGCAGGCGGACGATGCCCAGCAGAATCGCAAGCGCGAGCAGCATCACGTAACCAAACGCCGTATTTGCAAGATACAGCGAGGAGCCGACATACCTTTTCCATTCCATCCGATACAACGCGTGTACCGCGCCCGATGCACGCTGCGAGCGCAAACGCTTCCCGCCCGCATGCGGCACGGCCGCAAGACGGCTGTTCACCGCAAGGAAGCACTTTGCCAATAGCCAGGCGAATACGCCCATGGCAAGAGCCGCCACACCGGCATTGGCGACAAGAAGCCATACCTCGCCCTGTGCCGCGCGCATAAGCCACCCGGCAGGCGGCCATATCCGGCCAAGACTTTGCCCAATCGACACAGCCTTGTCCGCGATATCCGTCATGCCGCTGTTCAGGGAGAAGGACAGCGCCATAATGCCGAATGCCAGCGCAATCTGCCCGACGGAGGACGCGAGGCTCTTATGCTTCATCCGCGCGGTCAGCATCGTCATCAGCGTACCCAGCGCCGCGCCGAGAACCGTCGGCAGCGCCGGTATCGTAATCATACCGACCAGATACACAGGATAAAACCAAACGGGCGGATGCGCATAAGCCGCGTAAATAACACCCGCTGGCAGCATCAGCAGCAGCGCATAAATGAAGTTGTATGCATACATGGTCGTTACGCGCGCCGCAACAACGGCCTGCACCCGCACCGGCCAGCTCATCACCGTATCGAAATCGCCAAAGCCGAACTGCACGCCCTTGGCCATGAAGACGGAGAACACGAGCACAAGCATGCCGGTCGCCGCCGCCATCAGCCCAAGCATCGTCGCAAGCTCCCCTGCCTCATAAAGCGCTGATGCAAACATCATGCTGTATACGGTAGACGCCCAGCCCAGCCCGAATACCATGGCCACAAGCGCGAGCAGCGAACGCCTCGCCTTGCGCCGCGAATCATCGTCGCGCGCATGTCGGATCTTATTGATGCCGTAAAGCGAGCTTAGCTGTAATTTTGTCAGTATCCAATATTCACGCATGGTCCGTCAACTCCAAAAACAGCTCTTCCAGCGAGCTGTCGCCCTTCACCTCGTCCATGTTCCCGCAGGCGATCAGTCGGCCGCCCTTGATAATCGCCACGCGGTTGCAGAGCTTCTCCGCAACCTCCAGCACATGGGTGGAAAAAAAGATCGCGCTGCCTTCCGCGCAAAGCTCGTGCATAATCTGCTTAAGCGTGTGCGACGCCTTCGGGTCCAGCCCCACAAACGGTTCGTCAAGCAGCAGCAGCTTCGGCGCATGCACCAGCGCGCCGATGACGGCAATCTTTTGCTTCATGCCGTGCGAGCAGCCGCCGATCAAATCGGAAAGCCGGTTCGTCATTTCAAGCGCTTCGGCATAGCGCGCTATGCGTTTGCTTCGGTCGCTTGCGGATACGCCGTAGATATCCGCTACAAAGTTTAGATACTGTACGCCCGTCAGATGCTCGTACAAATCCGGATTGTCCGGAATGTACGCCATACTGCGCTTGCATGCGATGGGATCATCCGCAAGCGAACGCCCGTCAACGGTAATCTCGCCCCGGTCAAAGGGAAGTATGCCCGCGACGGCCTTGAGCGTCGTAGTCTTGCCCGCGCCGTTATGGCCGATAAAGCCCATGATGTCCCCGGCGTTTACCGTAAGCGTCAAATCGTCTACGGCAACAAGATCTCCAAATGTTTTGGTCAGTTGCTTGATACGCAGCATTTTGCATATTCCTCCGTTATCGTAACTTCTTTATCTGCCCGCTACATGGGCGGCAATGTCTCGGAAAACAGCTCGTCCAGCGTTTTGCCGAGCACACGGCAAATGGCGTTGCAAAGGCGAATCGTCGGGTTATAGTCCCCCATCTCAATAGCGTTCACCGTCTGCCGCGAAACGCCGACCGCATCCGCAAGCTGTTGCTGCGAAAGGTCGAGCGCCGCCCGCGCGGATTTCAGCCGCAGGTTCTTCATGTCCTCACTCCGTTTCCCGCGCGTTTTTCTCGTGCAATGTTTTGACCCAGAGGGCGACGGCCAGTACAACCAGCAGCAGGCCGACAAGCGGGTTCACAATCGAATTGTTAAGCATGCCGTTTTCAACAAAGGTTCCCTCGTCCACATAATGCAGCGCGCCAATGCCAAGGTTGAGCGCGCCCAGCACCAGAAACATGGTAATGTAACGGCACGGCGACTGTTTAAGCGGCAAATACGCATCGTTTCTTATGCAGACTACGCCGAATATGCCAACCGAAAGCAGTACGCCGATAAACAACCCCGTGTACACTTCACACCAGTGAATGCCAGTCATCAAGTCAAACAGCGCATAGACGGCAATGTAAATCAGCATCGCATAGTAACCATACTTGTAGCCCTTTCCGATTGCAAGCTGCTGCCTTTCGTCATATTCGCGCCTGCATGCGCCCTTCCATCCAAGCAGCGCCTTAATCAGTACGATGCACAGCACCAGCCCCACAAGCGCTCCCACAATAAATCCCCAACGATACGAGGACGATGTTTCACTCATTGTTCCTCACTCCTTTTCCCATTCTCAGGATGTAGTATTGTTATACTACCTTGCATACATATTGTCAAGTATTTCTGACATTGTATTTATTATATATTTCTTTATGCTATTTTTTAGAACCGCATAATTGACAGTCCATCCTGTGCAGAATACAATAGACCTGCTTACATTTTCCTGCACAAATAGCAATGGAACGGAGGTTCTCCCATGCAAAACGGTTTCCTCAAGGTCGCGGTCGGCACGCCGCATATCGTCGTTGCAAACTGTGAAAAAAGCGCGGACGCCATTATCGGGCTCATCCGGCGCGCGGAAAGGGATAACGCAAAGCTGCTTCTGCTGCCGGAGCTGTGCCTCGGCGGCTATACCTGCGGCGATCTGATGTTTCAGGACGCGCTGATCAATGCCGCGGAGCGTGCGCTTGCCCGCGTTATGGCGGAGACGGCGGAGAGCGACATGCTCGTGCTCGTCGGACTGCCCGTCGTCGTTGGCAACCTGCTGTACAACGGCGCTGCCGTTCTGCAAAGCGGCCGCCTGCTCGGCGTGATTCCCAAAACACATCTCGGCAATTACGGCGAGTTTTACGAGAAGCGCAATTTTGCGCCTGCGCCGCCGCATAACACAGTTTGCACGCTCTGTGGCCAAACCGTTCCCTTCGGCAACCGGCTGCTGTTCACCTGCACAAACATGCCGGAGTTCGTGCTGGGCGTTGAAATCTGCGAGGACCTTTGGACGGCGCTTCCGCCCTCCACCAAGCTTGCCGACTGCGGCGCGACGGTGCTCTGCAACCTGAGCGCAAGCGACGAGGCCGTCGGCAAGGCGGATTTCCGCCGCATGCTCGTACAGTCGCAAAGCTCGCGCACGACGGGCGCCTACCTTTTTGCAAGCGCGGGCGACAGCGAGAGCACGACGGATGTGGTATTCTCCGGACACGATATGATTTTTGAAAACGGCGTGCTGCTTGCGGAAGCCAAGCCCTTCGGCGAAGGCTACGCCGTAACAGAGGTCGATCTCGGCTTTCTGCTGCATGAGCGCCGCCGCTATGCGCGCAGGCTCTTCGACACGGAGGGTATTACAAACATTCCGTTTTCCCTTGACGTTGTGGAAACCAGCCTTACCCGCTCCATCTGGAAGACGCCGTTTGTACCGACCGATCCCGCCGAATGCGCGCGCCGATGCGAGGAGGTTCTTGCCATCCAGTCGCACGGCCTGAAAAAGCGTATTGCGCATACGAACGTGAAAAAGCTGGTACTGGGCGTATCCGGCGGCGTTGATAGCACGCTTGCCCTCATCGTTTGCTGCGAGGCGCTGCGCCTGCTCGACCGCCCCGTTACGGACATTGTTGCGGTCACCATGCCGTGCTTCGGCACCTCGAAGCGCACGCGCGGCAATGCGGAGATTCTTTGCGAGGCGTTGGGCGTTCCTCTGCGCACCATCGATATCTCCAACAGCGTGCGCGCGCATCTTTCGGATATCGGCCACGACGGAAGCAAGATGGATACTGCATTTGAAAACGCACAGGCGCGCGAACGCACGCAGGTGCTCATGGATCTCGGCAATATGGAAGGCGGTTTCGTCGTCGGAACGGGCGACTTAAGCGAGCTTGCGCTTGGATTTGCCACCTATAACGGCGACCATATGTCCATGTACGGCGTCAACGCGGATGTTCCAAAGACGCTTATTCGCAGCATCCTGCGCCACGTTGCGGAAGCATCCGGGAATAAAGCGCTGCACGACGTTCTCATCGACATTGTGGAAACACCCGTGAGTCCGGAGCTGCTGCCCGGCAAAGACGGCGCAATCGGGCAGGTTACGGAGAATATCGTCGGTCCGTACGAGCTGCACGATTTCTTCCTGTACCATTTGCTGCGCCGCGGTGAAGCGCGCGATAAAACCCTGCGCATTGCAACGCATGTCTTCCAAAACGATTTTGATGCGGAGACCATTGCGCATTGGTACGGCGTGTTCATCCGCCGTTTCTTTGCGCAGCAGTACAAGCGCAACTGCATGCCGGACGGCCCGCGTATCGGCAACGTTGCACTTTCGCCGAGGGGCGACTGGCGCATGCCGAGCGATGCAAGTCCGGAGGCATTCGAATAATCGAACAAACCAATATTGGTTCGAAAGCATAAAAATACTGCCGGAATTGGCGCATATGGTCAATTCCGGCAGTTGCTTTTGTCAAAATGGGAATGCGATTAACCGAACAGCTTCCATTTGCCGAGCTTCTCGGCAGCGTTATAGAAATTTTCTATGGCGCTGTTAAGCTTGCTGATATCAAGCTTGCTAAAATTTTCAACAGCCTTGGTCAGTTCGCCGATTGCACCGTTTAGCGAATCCATGTCGATCTTTGCGATGTTCCCCGCAGCATCGCTGACGGAGGTAAGCGCCGTATTGGCATTTAGAATCGCTTCGTTGGCATTCTTCATCAGCGTGGTCAGCTCCGTTGTAATGGCGTTGATATCAATTGCCATCACCTTTGCGGTAAGCTGATTAATATCGTTGACAATCGCCTTGACATATGGACCGGCAGAAATGACGGCCGCAGCCAATACGACCACAACAAGGAGCAAGCAAACGACGCAAAGCCGCATCAAACGAATTTTCTTTTTGTCAAGCTTGATCTGTTCCTGCGTATTCAGGTAAATCTCCTTGACATAGTCGAGCGTTACGAAGCTATCCGCCTGCGGTTCAGGCGCGGGCTCCTGCGCTTTTACCGCTATGGATTGCGCTTCTTTTTCCTCGGCCGGCGTCAACCCGGACTCTTTATTTTCTTCCATGGTCGCATTCCTTTCCCTTTTTTTGTCATTATAGCACATAGTTCGACGGAAACGAAACAAAATATATTTGACATCCGCGCAGGTCGATGGTATGATGCTCACGAAAGGCGAGTAAATTACTTGGGAATGGTGCGATTATGAAGCTTTCCACGCGCAGCCGGTACGGTTTAAAGGCAGTTGTCGACCTCGCTGTATACTTTGGCGAAGGGCCGATTGCGCTGCCCGTTCTTGCCAACGCGCAGGGCATATCGGAAGCGTACCTGGAGCAGCTTTTACGCGCATTGAAAAAGGGCGGTATTGTGGAAACGGCCCGCGGCGCACAGGGCGGCTACTCGCTTACGCGCGCCCCTTCCGACATCAGCGTGCAGGAAGTCCTGCGCGTACTGGAAGGCTCAACGGCGGTTGTGGACTGCGTCGACACGTCGTCAAACGGCTGCGAAAACGCGTGCACATGCTCGGCAAGGCCGCTGTTCCTAAAGCTCCAAATGAAGATCAACCATGTATTGGAGGAAACGACAATACAGGATTTGGCCGACGACTATATTCAGCAAAAGAGGCGATTATTGCATGCAGAGAGTTTATCTTGACAACGCCGCGACCACGATGACGCGGCAGGAAGCCATCGACGCGATGCTTCCGGTATTCACGAGCGTTTACGGCAATCCTTCCAGCCTGCACACCTACGCGCAGGAGGCGGGCAAGCTCTTAAGCGGCGCGCGCGAGCAGGTTGCAAAGGCCATCGGTGCGGACACAAACGAGATCTATTTTACCGGCGGCGGGTCGGAGAGCGACAACACGGTTTTGCGCGGGATT
>CAYPLG010000044.1:18141-18359 GCA_964411535.1 uncultured Oscillospiraceae bacterium | reverse complement strand
GTTCAGCAAAACATGGCTAAGCTTTACAACCACGATACGGCACTCCCGGCTGTCCGAACCGTAAAAAGCAAGGTGATAAAAGTAGATAACGTTCTGTCCGCCTTCGGTATTCGTATAAAAGCCGTTGTGCCTCGTTGCAAACAGCGTCTGCATCCATTTTTGGTATTCGGCGCTTTGCGGCAGCATATTGACATTTTCCGTCTTAAAGTACGCATAGG
>CAYPLG010000044.1:0-18131 GCA_964411535.1 uncultured Oscillospiraceae bacterium | reverse complement strand
AATCATTAAGATGAATTGCTTTTAGGTGCTCTAGACCAATGATCTGATCAAATTCCGGATAGTATAGATAGATGTCGTCCAGCATCCCGTTGGCCATCACAAAGTTTCGGATATCGTATACAAGATCGTATGCGTCCTGTAACGCTTTCGGTGAGGAAATCGTCCTGCGAGTATAGGTGTGCATTTTATAAGCTGTGTTGCTGTATAGAAGCGTGGCCGCATAATCCTGCAGGCTTTTTAGGCTTTGTTCAATTGCGGTATGCGAATAGTTTGCAAAGCAGCGGTTGTTTTCTTCCGCATCCTTCCGAACCTGCGTGATCGTCACGGCAGAGTACGCGGTCAAAATCAGCATGAGCGCCAGAACTATAATAATGTAAGAATGCAGCCAATTTCGATTCTCTTTTCCAAAGTTGGGCAATATATTTTTCATGCTGATGACCCCCTATTGCACAAGGACTTGCATTTACGGCAATTATTATATCGGTACAAAACGATAATGTACATGAACGATTTTTCTTTTCGGGACCACTTTTGAACGGTGTGTGCTGACATTGATAATTTATTTTCCTATATTTATCCTATATACTAGTGGCGAAATAGGAGGTGTGATATATGCGTTTTCCCTTTCCCGACAACTTTCTTTTCGGCGCTGCCTGCTCCGCCTGTCAGATTGAATCCGGCTGTCACGAAGGCGGCAAGGGTGAAGATGTAGGCGAGCATTTCTATAAGATTTACCCGGAAAAATATTTCGGCGCTGATCCCGACCGGTCCGCCGGCTTTTACTACCGCTACCCGCAGGATATTCAAATGATGCAGGCACTTGGGCTCAAGTGCTTTCGATTCTCCATTTCCTGGTCCAGAATATTTCCAAACGGGCCGGAGACGGTCTGCCCGGCGGGCCTTGCCTATTACCGAGATGTAATTTTGCACCTGCGCGCAGCCGGGATCGAACCTTTCTTTGACCTGTTTCACTGCGATTTGCCCTACTGGGTAATTGAAAAGGGCGGCATCCTGCACCCGGATTTCATCAATTGGTTTACAACCTATGCAAAAACGGTTTTCCTTTCGCTTGGCGATCTTGTAAACTATTGGGTGACAGTCAACGAACCAAGCATCAACTGCATGGGCGCATACGCGGAGGGAACAAACGCGCCCTTCCATAAAGATATGGGGGAAGCCATACGCGCGTGCCATAACATGATCCTTGCGCACTATAGCGTCGTAAGTACGTATCACAGTCTGGGATTGCCCGGAAAAATTGGCGCCGTTATCCATATGGAGCCTTGCTATGGCGCAAGCATCCGCGCGGAAGATTGCGCCGCAGCGGAGCGCAAGCAGGCGTTTTACACCGGCTGGTGGTTGGATCCGATGCTCAAGGGACATTATCCGACGCTTTTAATGGACTATCCGTACCTTACGGATAAGCTGCCGGCGCATTATCAGCAGGATCTTGCTGAGCATTTTGCCGAAAGCGATTTTATCGCCATCAACTATTACAGCCCCGGCTATGCAAAACACATCGAGAACGGGGAGCTGAACTACGAAACAACCTATAACGAAGCATTGGTCAAGGACGATTACGGATTCTACTCCTATCCGCAGGGTCTGTTCGACGCATTGCTGTATTTGAAAAACACCTATCCAGGTAAAGATATCTTTATCACGGAAAACGGGTTTGGAAAGCGAAAATGGGGAAACCTTGCGGAGGAGCTGGAAGATGATTACCGCATAGACTATATGCGTGAACACCTTCGCGCTGTTTCAAGAGCATATCAGGCCGGCGTACCCGTAAAAGGATATTTCCATTGGACGATCATGGACACCAACGAGCTGTATGCGGGCGGCTTTAACTATATTTTCGGAATGACGCAGGTAAACTATGAGACGATGGAGCGCCGTCCCCGCAAGAGCTGGTACTATTATCAGAGCGTGATCGCAAGAAAAACGGTGGAATGAGTATGCGCATCATTGATATGAACATGTTTCTGGGAGGACGGGACGCTCTCGGAAAGCCTGTTACAAACGACATGCTGCTTGAAACGCTGGAAGCGTACCAAATTGAGCACGCCGTATGCTATCATACATATGCGCTGCTTGATCCGCAGCACGGCAACGGATTGATGGCGGAGGCGGCGCGCAACTCTCGGCATAAGCTTGGCGTTTGTGCAGTGCTCGATCCGATTCTTGGCGCAGCATGCTTGCCGGGAGAAGGAAATCTTACGGAGCGGCTTCGCAGTTTTGCGCCGGAAGCCGCGCGTATATTTCCCGATAACGCCCGTACGGTGTTTCATCCCTTTTATTGGGAGGAGATCCTGTCGGCGGCAAATGCGCTCTCTCTGCCGTTGATCGTGGACTGCGAGTATACGGCGGAGTTTTTTTGCCAGCTTCCGGACATATCCGCGCAGTATCCATGTATCAAGTTCGTGCTGATTCGTTATGGACTTTGCCGCAGTCGGCATATTATGCCTTTGCTGCAAAAGCGGAGCAACGTTTATTTCACCATTGAACAGATGTTGGACTATCTACAGATAGAAGAAATCAACGAGAAATACGGCTGTGGGCGACTGCTTTTCGGCAGTGGGTATCCTGCATTGCCGCCTGACGGCGCGTTGGGAACGGCTATTTACGCAAGTATACCGGTTGCAGACCGGCAAAAAATATTGGCGCACAACTGGGAGGCGATTCGTTATGTCCATTCGTGACGATGCGTTTTTAGGAAAACCGGTCCCCTGCCGCGTAATCGACGCACATACGCATCTTTGCGCTTACCATATTAACGGTTGGCACCAAAAGTACGATCAAACGGATACGGCGCTGGTGCTGCATGAGCTGGAACGGCTTGGTTTCGACAGCATTGTCACCTCTCCGCACCCAATGATACAGGCAAGGATGGAAGAGGCCAACGCCATCGCCGACGCCGCCGCAAAACAATTCCCCGGCAAAGTATACGGCTATATTACAATTGTGCCGGTATGCGGTATGGACAGCATCAAAGCGCAGCTATCCCGCTATCAGGCAAGCCCAAATTTCGTAGGCTTAAAATTCCTGACGGGATACCACGGCAGTCTTTTACAGCCGGAATATGCATATGCCATGGATTTTGCCGACGAAATGCGCTGCCCAGTTCTCTGTCATGAATGGGGCAACATCCCCGACCGGGCCGAATTTGTATCCGCCTTGCAAACGCGGCGGCATATGAAGCTGATCATTGCGCATCAAGGCGGCGGCAGCGCGGCTGATACGCTATCCTGTGCAAGTATTATCAGCGATCATGAGAACGCATATTTGGAACTATGCGGCTCCTTGTACAATCAGCTTTCCATCGATGAGATCGCTAGCCTGCTCGGCGAGGACAAGATAATCTTCGGTACGGACGCCATCGATCTGGATCCCAAATATGAGTTAGGAAAGGTTGCGTTTTCGCGCCTGTCGGATTCCATAAAGCAAAAGATCTTCGCCGGAAATTTCTTGCGTCTTTTGAACGATTCTCTGATGGGGCACATTTCGTAATTCTCCAACAGACAGCACTTGTTAATAAAACCCCTGCACTGTCAGGACAGTGCCAGGGGTTTTGCAGTTTTTCTTGTGTGATTGCATACCTTCGGCATTCTGTTTTAGGTGCCGGCCCTGCAAGTGATCACGCTCACAGACGCGGCCGGTAGCGTCACCACAAGCTGATTTTCCGTTGCCGTACATACGGAATCCTTCGGCGTCACCCGATCCGGCGCATCGAAATCATTGTACGCCTGCGGTTTATCCGCAGCCAATTGTCGCATGGCAACCGAGCCCGTAACGGCGCCGCCGTAAAAACGCAGCGCAACTTCCTTCTCCGAATCATATGTAGTATTAACCAGTGTAACGGTTATGTTGCCGTCCTTTTTTGACGCGGACCAAACAATGTCATCAGAAGACTCGTCACACCAGCCATGCAGGCATTTGCCGCCCTGGTGCGCCTGCATTAAATCGTAAACATGATAAGTCGGCGTGCACACCAGCTTGTCTTCCTTCGTCAAAAATAGGGAATGCACACAGTTTACCATTTGCGCAATATTTGCCATGGAAACACGTTGACAGTTATTGTTAAAAATGCAAAGCGTCAACGCCGCTACAATCGCATCGCGCATGGTATTCTGCTGAAAGTAAAGCGATCTTTCCTCCGTCGCGGGTCTTGCTACCGTATGCCAGCATCCCCATTCATCAAGAATCAAACCGATCTTTCGCTCCGGGTCATACACATCCATCAAAGCAGCCTGCTGCATGATAAGCCGTTTCATATACAGCGCCTTGTGAATCATTTCGTCCCAACCGCTACGGTCAAAATCGGTTTCATCCGCATCCTTCTCCGGGATCGTGTAATAATGCACCGAATAATGATCCAGCTTTGTACCTTCCCATGTCTTTTTACCGCCGCAGTCAAAAAAGCGGCGCGTCCAATCCAGATCGTTGTTTAAGGCGCCACTGGCAATAAACTCCAGCCCCTTTGCCAAAGGATAGGCAATAGCAGCGCAGCGATGATACATCATGCTGTACTCATTCACAGCAAGATTTCCGCCCGAACCCCAGTTTTCGTTGCCAAATCCCCAATACTTCACATGCAGCGGCTCAGCTTCGCCGTTTTCTTCGCGCAGCCTTGCAAGCGCTGTGCTTCCCTGCGGCATATTGCAGTATTCCATCCATTGCATAATTTGCATCGGCGTCATGCAGTTTACACCGGTCGCTATGTATGGCTCTGCCCCCACCATGCGGCAAAAATGCACAAACTCGTGCGTTCCCACCTGGTTGGTCTCCAACCTTCCATCGTATCCATACCAGGCGTTCATTGCAGTGGGACGTTGCTGTTTTGGGCCTATGCCATTTCTCCAATCGTAGTTTTCGGCAAAGCAGCCGCCCGGCCACCGGATAACCGCCGGATGGATGCGTGCCAAAGCGTCGATGAGATCTTTTCGAAATCCCTCCCGGTTCTCGATCCCCGCGTCCATGCCAACGTACGCGCCGTTGTACATGCACGTGCCAATATGCTCCATAAAATGACCATAGATATTGGGATTAATAACACCGATTTCTTCCGGTAACAGTATGTGCAGCTTGTGCATATGAAATCTCCTCTCCGTTTATCCTTTCGACTGTAAAGAAAAGCATTGGTGGTTAATATGCGCTTATTTATAGTATATTGTCATACTGGCATGTTGCAAATGATCAATTTCTCCCCGATATCCGGCAGCACTCGATTGCAGCGGCATGGTATGCAACGATGAATTAACCGTTCGGCTAATAAATGTGCTATGTATTATCAAAAACTGACAGCATTCATGCAAAATGCAGACTTGTTTTGCCGATTGTAATTAAGGTCTCCTACCGGAATTGTTAATCTATACAGACAGAAAGCATGTTCTTTTCGCCCGTCGTGCCGTACGATTAAAGCGCTCGTCATCCCCCATGATTCCGGCCGGTTCGCAACGTGATTTGCAAAGATACCTTAACTAGGCGGCAGGAAATCGGAAAAATCTGTCGAATCATTTTTATAGATAGCACGCATTGTTAATACAGAATATTTCCCCCCGGAAACCGTGATTGGACGCGCCGTCAAACGAGGGATTCCGGGACAAGGCGCGTTACGGTTTAATCGCGCGGCAAGCATATCGATCAGATCACGGGAAGGAGGTAAGAATTGTGAGCAAGAATCTGTACGAAGAAGGCGATTCGGCGCCGGCGCAGGAACAGGGCGGCAAATATCTGTCGCTTGACGATCTGGAAAAGGTTGCGGGAGGACGGCCGATAAGGCCCCTTCGCCCCACAGCCAATGCGAGCAAGAAGCCTTTTGAGAAAACGTGCATTGACTATCCAGAATCGCTGCCAAAGTATTGACCCCGGCTCCATGCACCCTAACAGAACGGTCGCTATTCGAACCTATGCGTCCGAATCGCAACCGTTCTTTTTGTTCTACAGGGGATTACAACAGCTTCGCCCAACGAACGCTGTCCTTCCGCCCGCAGCGCCATCTACGCCCGCTCGGAGGTTTACCCAGAATAGAAGCGCCCCTCACACCATGAACAGTGTAACGGGCGCCACGCAATTCCTTCGGAAAGTCCGCTGCACGCATTCATAAAATGAATGATCCTGCGGCAGCCGGACGACTAGCCTCTGCTTCTGCAGCTTTTCATGAGCCGCACTGCATTGCTGTACAAGATCTTCTCCTTCACTGCTTCGGGAATATTTGCATACGTAACGCCGCCCAAGGTGTTATCAATATATGTGCCAAAGCTGTCGATCCCATAGAAATCCGTACCGAAAATAAGCCTGTCGTTGTCCACTCTCGCTACCGCGCGTTCGACGTCTCCCGTTGCGCTGCAGCAGAAGCAGAGATAGATATTCTCGTTTCTCTCCGCCGCCGTTATCGAATCATGATACAAATCGCAGATGCCCGCATGCCCAAGGATGATCTTTAGCTTCGGAAACATTTCGCCCAGCGCAGCTATTTGCAGCCCGTCGCTGTACGGCGGCGTTCCGTCATGAAACAGCATTGGCAGGTCAAGGTTTTCACAAAGCTCCGCGCAAGCATACATAACCTCGTGCGTTACCGGGAACCCGCTCAGCCACGGATGCGCTTTTACGCCGGCAATGCCGCCCTCGTCCACGCCCCTTTTGATCTCGTCGCACATTACATCCGCAGGATAATTGGCGTTTATGACGCAGAACGGCAGCAATCTGTCTGGAGCTTCCCTGCAAAATGTATACAGCATCCTGTTCGGGGTGGACGGGTCCACTACAAACGCCGTCAGCGACGATATCCATGCCTGTTCAATGCCGTACCTGTCCATCGTATCCAGCAGGCCCTTTACCGTTACCCCGCTGAATTCGCCTTGCAACCAGCCGCCGTTATAGTAATGCATATGCGTGTCTATTACTCTCATATCTTTTTCTCCAGCAGCGAACTAATATTCCCGCCAAGAACCAGCGCAAGCTTCTCCTCCGGAAGAGCTAGCTGTCTTGCCTTTTCCAATTCAAACGCCAGCGCAGAATGCGGTGAATCCGACCCAAATACTACTCTATCGCATCCGCATATCTGTACGGCAACCTCCGATCTCGTTGTGTAGCTAAGCGACGTATCGAACCAAATATTCTTGCTTCTTTCGGCAATAAACGGGATATCCTGCCAAAAATCAGACCACCCGGTATGTCCCATGATAAAATTCACTTCCGGGTACCGGCGGGAAAGATCATACAACTGAAACGGCATACCCGATACCGGTGTGCCGGTATGAAAATACACCGGCACACCATGACGTGCAGCCACCTCGATAAGCGGATATACAATCTCGTCATTAATGCGAAAACCCTGCACGCCTGCATTGAACTTTACGCCGCATAAGCCTTCGCAAAGGTAACGTTCCAGCATTTCGCAGGCGGGCTTTCCGTACCACGGGTTTGCCACCGCAAACCCGTACAGTCTCCCCCTATGCAGCCTTGTTTGCTGGAGAATATATTCGTTGCCTTCCTCGTTGTATACGCAAATATACTCTTCAACAGGCACCGTTACCGCACGTTCCACTCCGTTTTTATCCATCGTCTGGAGCAGTGTATCGGCAGTCTGGCGCTTAACCTTGCCTTCTCCGATATGACAATGCGCATCAAAAACCACGATACGGCACCTCCTACTCCACGATCCTGTAATCCAGCTCCTTCGGGACAGTGCGTGTGCTTTTTATCTCTGCAAGCAGCGCTTCGCAATACGGAACGCCCCGTTTTTTCGCTTCCTTTATCGCCGTATATTTAAACCATATATCCGCCGTAAAGGTATCGTTATCATATTCCCGCATGTTTTTTAACGGCTTTGCAAATATGCGCTCTGCAAAATCCTCGTTCCCCGTTTCCACGCAGGCCAATCCCGCATACAGCACCAGATTGTCTGTGTAAGAGCACTCCGGAATCGTCGCAAAGTAATCCCACGCACGCTGGTACGCAGCATGCTCGACAAGCATCTTTAGATATTCCTCTGCAAAAGCTATATCGATATTAGCTCCGCCAAGCGCAAGCGCTTTTTGCATATATTCCTCCGCAAGCGCTTGCCGCCCAGCGGCATCTTCCGCCATTGCAAGATTACGATACGCAATCGCAGTAGGCTTCAACGCGATGGACTTTTTCCATGCCTCCATCGCCCGGTCAAACTCGTACCGTTCGTACAGCATGGTCCCATACAACGTATATGCCGTATGGTTCGCGCCTTTTTCGGTCTTTAGACTATTTTCCAGCAACGCCAGCCAATTGTCATCATCACCCATCCACGACGGCGGCACTGCGTCCGCATCCAGCTCCTCAATATAACCGTCATTAAGAAGCTTGGTCCATTGCAGTTCCTTTTCGCTCAATGCCTCCAGCGGGAATACGAACCCAGGCGCAATTCCGCGTCCCTCTTTTTCTCTCCGCAGACGTTCGAGCGTGCCAAACCCGGTCCCGCATACGAGCATCTCCTCCGGTTGCTTTTCAGCAAGTGCCGCAAACTGCGCGTCTCTTTCGTATATCTCCTTTTCCGTAAGGCAGGCGTCCACCACTTTGTACATATAAGCCTTCGCTTTTTCAACATCCGGGTCCTGTACCTTTTGCATATCGTCCGCCGTCGCGCCCGAAAATGCCTCCGTCCATTGCCACACCTCACCATTTTTGAAGGAAAGCGAATGCGTCTGCGTGGTGGCCATACCCGATTGCACCTCTAAATGCGCGCTCATGTCCTTGGCGATCAAATAATCCCTCCAGTTCAAGCCCGCCGGATGACGCCCCCACGTATAGACTTTTTTATTCTTCATTCGCTCTGTTGAACGGTTGAAGAATACCGAGCCATCACGATATGCTACCGCCAGCCAAGGCGCCTTTAACTGTGCAGGGCCCTGCATAAAATACTCGGCAGCGAACTGGAAGTTTTCCGGGTAGGAGACGTCAAACCCCATTCTGCGACACATCTCCTCCTGTTTGCAATAGCCGAAGTGATACGGCAGTCCCGCGTCGGTGCGATTGCCTGTCGGCTGAAAATGCACTACATCCTCCGCGCCCGACAATACACGCATCCCGTTTTCTTCCTTAATACCCATATCCGACCACCAGTCGAATAACGTATCGCGCCCAGTGTCATTGATCACGCGCCCATGCGTAAACAGCGCCGTTGCGCCCTTGGGAAGATGGTAGTCAAGCTGAAAGCACAATCCGCGCAAACGTTCGTACTCGTATATGCGTACAAACTCGTTTCCCTCCGTATCGGTAAGCTTGGCTGCATAGACCGTAGCCGTAGCAAAATACGTGTGCATATGATAGCCGAGATTCCACTCAACGCCTCCGACCGTCCATGCATCGACAGCCGAAATATTGACCAGTCGTATAACCGGATCTTTGAATATCAGGTCGCGCCCGGTTCTCTTGTCAAAAAGCGAGTACAGCTTTCCGCCAAAGTCCGGCAGAATCTCAGCCCGTAAATTCTCGTTTTCCAGTACGATAAGCCTGTAACTGCGCGGCTTTAGCTCTCTTGTGTATCTATCCTTGCGCCTGTACGGGACAAGCTTGTATCCGTTATCCTGTCCGTAATAAGCTCTTTTTCCCTCCGGCCATTCGTCCCCCGCGACCAACGGAAGCTTATGATCCCGTACCCTGTCGCAAAGCTGTGGCAGCGGATTCTCGCCCTCGACCACGCTCCCCGGTATATTTAATGTTGTCATCACTACTTTCATTGCAAACACTCCTTCGCTGTTCTCTCTCCATCCTACAGGATGCCAAACGACAATATTTGTTCGTTGCTGTAAAAATGCGCAAGCCCCAGCGCTGCCGCGCCCAATGCCGCGCCCCATGCGTTATTATTGGAAACAAAGAACTTCACGGGAAGCTCCTGCTTGATCCAGTTGCACAGAAACAGGTTCCGCTTGACAACCTCTATTATCATTTTCACATAGATGCTGTCGCGTTCGATTCCCTCGCCACCGAATATCACCACGCCGGAACCCAACAGATTAATAAGATTTGCGACCGAAAAACCGATATAGTCGGCCGCATCTTCCAGCAGCGTCGTGCAAAGCTTATCTCCTAACGACGCAGCCTTGTATATCATCCTGATATCTATCGCTGACCTGTCGCCCTTGCAGATATCCGTAACCAGTGACGGCGCGCCGCGCTCTATCATCTTCTTTAGCGTATCCTTCAACACACGTTCGGAAGCCACGGTTTCAAGGCAGCCTTTGTTGCCGCAGGTGCATATCCTTCCGTTGCGCTCGACTATCGTATGCCCAAGCTCACCTTCGACGCCGAACATACCGCGCACAACCTTGTTGTGCAACATTATGCCGGTAGCGATGCTTTCGCTTATCTCAATATAGATCGCGTTCTCAACGTCCTTTGCCTGACCAAACCATTTCTCCGAAAGCATATAGGCGTTATTGCTTGTCTCGATAAAGACAGGGATACCGAGCGCCTCCTTGAGCATGCTCTTGAGCGGTACATGTATCAGGTTGGTATGCCTATCCGACGCTACTACCGTTGTACGCGCAAGATCGAACGCAGCGGACAGCGATATGCCAATCCCCAGAAAAGCATCCGTGGGATACTGTTCTTTGATTTCACCGTATATCTGCTTCACCAACTGCACCAGCTCCGTGCCAGTCACCTTTTCGCTGATCGGATACTTCAATCGCGCTATTTCCGACCCAGTCAGGTCCACAACCATGCACAAAAGCTGATCCTTCGTTATCGTCATACCGATCGTCCTGTAATGCTCCTTGTTGATAAGCAAGGCTTTCTTCAGGCCTTTATCGTTGACGTTTCCATTTTCGACAATGTAACCGTCGTCTACAAGCTTCTTCGTAAGCGCAGTAATGGTAGCGAGCCGTACATGTACATACTCCTGCAATTTCTTGCGAGAAATCGGTCCGTATTGCCGAATAAGATTCAGCAATGCTTTTTCATATAGATTGTTTCTGCCAATATCATACATAGTCCGTCACCTCTGCCGCACAAAGAATTATGCTTATTTTGAACCCTCTCTCCTGCGCCTGTTTGCTTCATCAAGCGATACGGACGCAATGAGGATCGCTCCGACAATTATGAGCTGTGCATACGAGTTCACGCCAAATATGGACAGTGCATTGCTGATCATACTCATAAGCAGCATGCCCAGCAAAGCCCCGAATATCGAGCCTTCGCCGCCGTTAAAGGATACGCCGCCGATCAGCATGCCAACGATGACCTTAAATTCGATGCCCTGGCCCAACGAGCCCGGCGCGCTGCCCAGCCTTGAAACCATGAGCACGGCAGAAAGAGCGCAGAGCGCACCGGTAATCAGGTATGAGATCATAATAAACTTGTTAACCTTTATACCCGCCAGCCTTGCCGACTCCCTGTTGCCCCCAATAAAATACGCCTGATGGAAGAAACCTACATATTTAAGAAGCAACATCCCAACCAATACGACAACTATCATCACCGCAACGTTAAATGGCACGCCGAAAACCGTAGTTTGCTGCGATATGGCCTTGAACGCGGCAGGAAGCTGCGCCAGAGACCGGTTGCCCACGATCATCAGACCGATTCCCTGATATGCCATCCAGGTTCCCAATGTCACAACGATGGGCAGTACCTTCAGCCGGACTATCAGAAAACCGTTTACAAATCCAAGGAATCCTCCGATACACAGCACAAGTACTATAACCAGGGGGATCGCCATGCCGCTTTGCAGCAGCAGGGCCGTAATAAAACCGCATACACCGAGCGTCGAGCCAACCGAAAAATCGATGTTGCCGGCAATGAGCGATATCGTCATCCCGACGCCAAAGATCATGTTCAGTGCAAAACCGTTCAGTATTATTTTGAGGTTCATCAGTGTCATAAAATTGGGTGATGCGAAACCAAGCACGATACCCATGACAACTATGATGAGCAGTATGGACAGCTCCCTCATTTCGATCAGTTTGCCAAATAGACTCTGTTTGCTTTTTTCTAGTTGCTTTTCCACAGTTTTTCCCTCCCGTTCACCTTGCGTTTCCAGATGCAAGATGCATCACAGTATGTTCGTTGGCGTCCTCGTGCCGGATCTCGCCAGTCACCCGGCCCTCATACAGCACGATGATCCTATCGCTTGCCGCAAGGAGTTCCGGCATATCCGATGAGATCATGATTACGCTCATGCCCTTCTTTGCAAGGTTGCGCAGCAACGTATGTATTTCTTCCTTTGTGCCTACATCGATACCTCTGGTCGGTTCATCGACGATTACGATCTTCGGGTTTTTGACCAACCACATGGCGAGCAGCACCTTTTGCTGATTCCCGCCCGACAGGGCATAAACAAGGCGTTTTACGCTCGGCGTTTTTATGTCGAACAGCTCAACATACGCATTTGCGGTCTTGACCAGGCGTTTAAATTGGATTACTCCACCCTTGGAGAAATTCCTGATGTTTCCGGAAAGAATATTGCCGGAAACCGACTGCCGCATGAACAACCCGGCCTTCTTCCTGTCCTTGGTGATATAGGCAATGCCGAGCCCGCAAGCAGTATTCGGCGTAATCTGCCTGTACTCCCTGCCGTTTATTACGACAGTTCCGCTCGTCATGCGTTTCGCCCCGAATATACACTCGACCAGCTCCGTGCGCCCGGAACCTTCCAGTCCGCCAAGGCCCACAATCTCACCGGCGCGAAGCGAAAAGCTTATATCCTTTACAATGTCCTTGTAAACGATGTTCTTCGCCTCGAATATTACATCGCCTACTTCGCTTGTGCAGGCGCCGTAATCGTAAACAACATCGCGCCCGACCATGAGCTTTACAAGCGACTCCTTTGTGCATTCGGAAACCTGTAGTCTCTTGATGTACCGCCCGTCACGAAGCACCACCACACTGTCGCAAATCGCAAATATCTCCTCCAGCCTGTGGGAGATATATATCACCGACACGCCTTCCTTTCGCATGGTGTTTATCATCTCAAACAGCAGCTCCGTCTCCTTCTCCGTAAGCGCCGACGTCGGCTCATCCAGTATCAGGAGCTTTGCGTTGCTGCTGTACCCACGCAATATCTCTACAAGCTGCTGCCTGCCGAGGCTTAAATGACGCATCTGGCTCTTTTCGCTAATGTCGCTTAAGCCGAACCTGTCGAGCAACTTGCGCGTTTCGCTGTACAACGTCCTGTAATCAATGGACCCAATTTTGCTTTTTGGCATTCTGCCCGTCATTATGTTATGCGCGACATCCGATGCGGAGAAAACGCTGAGCTCTTGATATACCGTGCGTATCCCCATATTCAGCGCATCCCGCGGTTGCGCGATCGCAGCCTTTTTGTCCTCGAAAAATATCTCACCGTGATCCGGCTTGTACACGCCGGCCAGCACCTTCATCAACGTGGATTTCCCGGCGCCGTTTTCGCCTACAAGCGCCAATACCTCTCCCTTATCTACCTCTATCGAAACGTCATCCAACGCTTTTACGCCGGGAAAGGTTTTGGTGACATTACTCATTTTGAGAAGTGGCATAATCCTCCTCCTTCGTATAGATATTTGGGAACATCTTACTAAACTATATCATAAGATGTTCCCATTTTGCGTGCTATTCTGACAGAGAATTACTTATAGTCCGGATCTTTGATTGCATTAATGTCATAATTAATGAAATCATCAACGTTTTCAGCCGTGATAATAACCGCGCCAGGATCGCAGATCGTCGGCTGTGCGATAACGCCGCTCGCCTTGTTGTCGGCTACCAGCGGTACAAGATTGTGATTATAGTCATACAGCATCTTCACGGCGTAATACACCTCGGCATACTGTTTTCCCGCCAGCGATGCATAGATATTGCCTTCCTTGATAGCCTCAAGCGTGGGCGCATCTCTATCCATAGCTACGATCTTGACCTTGCCCAGAAGGTCGATTTCGCGCAGCGCCGTTACCGAACCTACGCCGCTAATAGCATCGGTTCCGATTATGACGTCGGTATCGGGATTCGCCATCAACGCGGACGACACAACCTGTACGCAGACGTCGGAATCCGCTTCGTCCTCAAGCGTAGAAATTAACTCCATTTTGGGATACAAAGCCTTAAGCTGATCCGTTACTCCGTTGTACATATCTACCTGCGAGCTCTGCCCGGAATTGAGATTGCCTACTACGATCAGTTTGCCTTCTCCTCCGCAAGCCTCAGCCGCGGTATCCGCCATCATTTTTCCGTAATTATAGTAGTTCGTGCCAAAGAAGCAGATTCTTCTGCTGTTGGGAACATCGATCGTCGTTGTTGCAATCGGCACACCCGCCTGCCATGCCTCTTCAAAGATCGGCACAAATGCATCCGGGAACCAACCCGCTATGACGATTCCGGCCGGTTTCTTGGCAATGACCGTTTCAAGCGCGGTGCAGATATCGTTCGCGTCCGTACTTTCCACGCCAACGATAGAGTACTTCACGCCCAGTTCTTTTGTCGCGTCGTACATGGCATTTTTGTGCTGATTCCAATACTCAACATTCGCCTGGCACATCATGAACACGTACTCCTCGTTGGGATCGGCGAGAGGCGCCTCCGCAGCCGGCGCATCAGCAGCCGGCGCAGCCGCAACCGCTGCTTCCGCAGCGGGAGCTTGTGCGCAGCCTGCAAACAGCGATGCCAGCATTATGAGAGCCGCTAACACTAGAAAACCCTTTTTCATTTGTTTGCCTCCTATTTATTTTTGTTTATGACATATCATAAACGATTGTTTAATCTATACCATGATTGCCTTCTCATGTCAACAATTATTTTCGTTTTCGTAAATATTTTGATTATAACTTAGTGGTTTTTATAAATATATTTTGGTTTGCATAAATTTTTATATCCTTACATGCAGATACTTACTGTCGTTATGGATATTTTTGTTTTATTGGCGCGCCCATACGTTACGGGTTCCCTTGCGCCGCGTTCCGTGGTATCATTGCGATGTACCGATGCGCACCACCAATGCGCATTTTTCCCTGCGAGGCGTTGTGCGTATGCGCCCATGCATTTTCCCGCCAGAGACGCTCCGATGCTTCATCCTGCATCTTTGCCGCGGCTTGCCAGGCGGGCATCCCAATCATCGGCATTCGCATTCGTCAATGCTTCGATCTTACCTTTTTCCGTTTCTGTATCAAACGGTGCTCAAACAGGAGACAGCATATGGAAGCGAAAAAAGTATGTTACAGTGAAGCCGCATACGGCATAGGAATCCTTGCGCTGGCTTTCGGAACTGCGCTGATGGAACGGGCCGACTTCGGGATATCCATGGTCGTCGCTCCAGCCTATTTACTGCATCTGAAAATTGCGCAGGTTTTTCCCGCCTATTCCTTCGGCATGTCGGAGTATGTTTTGCAGGCCTTTTTGATTGTCGCCCTGTCCGTCATCTTGCGCAAATTCAAGAAAAGCTACTTGTTCTCCTTTATCACGGCGGTCATCTATGGGTTTACGCTCGACTTGTCTATTCGCGCGGTCGGTCTTCTTCCCGCGGATGGATTGGTTTGGAGGCTTGCGTTCTATTTTGCCGGTATGCTGCTGTGCGCCGTCGGCGTGGCGTTCCTTTTCCATACCTATTTGTCTGCCGAAGCATACGAGCTGTTTGTAAAAGAATTGTCGGCAAAGCTGGGGATACGAATCGACAAGGTCAAGACGGTTTACGATTGTTGCAGCTGCCTGATCGGCATTGCGCTTTCGTTTGCGTTTTTTGGATTTGGGCATTTCGAGGGGGTAAAACTCGGAACGCTCTTCTGCGCCCTGCTCAACGGATGGCTTATCGGCCGGATCAGCCGCATCCTGGAGGCGCAGTTCACCTTCCGGGACGCGCTGCCGCTACGCGGGACGTTTGAAAACTGACAGCCCCCACCCTGCCTGCTTTCCGTTTTCCATTGCAGGCGCCGTACGAACCGCTTTGCAACTCATCTTTGCCGCGGCGATCCCGACCGATGCAAAGCGTCAAATTGCCAGCAGGCGCTATTCCCCGCTTCCGGTCAACCGTCCCCAAACAATTTTGCGGTAGCTGTTTACGCTGCACGCATAGAACACGCCGTAGGATGCCGTGAAAAGCAATACGATCAGCATAGCGTTCTGAAACGTCGGCGTTTCCTGCCCGATTTCCTCCATCATGCGATTGTAGGTAAGCAGCGCAAAAACCGTATGTATTAGCCCTACGCCAAACGGAATTCCGTACACAAGCCCCAGCTGCTTTGCAATAGCAATCCGAATCTCCCGCCTGGTCATGCCTGTTTTTCGCAGGATTTCATACCGCGGGGCCTCCTCCTGCGCTTCCATGATCAGCTTGTAATACAGTATGCTGCCCACAGCCAGCAGGAACAGCACGCCAATGAACAGCCCAATGAACACATAGGAGCCGTACAGCGCAAAGTTCGACCGGTACATCGCAATGTAGCTGATGTTTCCCGGCAATCCGCCTTCCGTAAAGCGTGCGGGTACTATTTCGTCAATGGCCGCAACTGTACGCACAGCGGCCATGTCGTCGTCAAACTGGAAGCCGCAGAATGTCGTAATCGCATCCTTGCCGGCAATCGCTGCCCAATCATCATACGCCCCGTCGCCGACAACAACCGTCGGATGCTGGTACAAGTCCACAAGGCCAATATATTTATGCAGTGCCGCGCCCTTGATTAAATAGTCCGCACTGCTTGTATTTGCCGTTACCGTAAGCCGTTCGCCCACCATGCGCTTGCAGTAGGTATCTCGCATATTGCCGTCAAGAAAGAAGCATTCTCCATCCGAAAGCCCGCCGGAAAACGACGACACCATGCTGCCATATGTGCCCGCCGCCGTCTGCGTATGCCGGATGATCGCCAGGTACTTGCTTTCCGAAAGCAAATAGGCGTCAATTACCCGGCCCGGATGCTCCTCCTTGCCGTCCTCCTGCTGCACGGCATAGTCCGCATTCTGCATCTGCACATTGCAAAGCGGAATCTCGTCGCAGGCGGTGACGGAAACCTCCCCTATGTCCGCAACCGTTCTTGCAATCGCAGCCTGCTGCTCCTCCGTTATCCCCTTCGCCAGATAGGAATACGGCGCATAAAAATCCACCGCGTCCTCCAGTCCGTGGAAAAGGGAATAGGATGCGCTGGTCATCGTAATCGTAACGCTAATTAGCAGCGCCGCCACTGCAAGCATCCGCGAATTTGCCTTCAGCCGAAACGCAATCTGTGAAACGCTGACAAAGTTCGTAATCCGATAGTATCGAGTGCGTTTGCGCTTACAAATCGATATCGCCATCGGAACAAAATTGCGAAACAGCAAATAGGTGCCCAGTCCGACACAAATAATGACAAAGAATACCGGCAGCAGCAGTTTCGTTCCCGCCTGATTCAGGTTCAAAAAAGCGGAAGTCACGTATCCCACGATTAGTATCGCCACGGAAAGCAGCGCGCCTGCCGGGGAGAACGACGGGATTCCCTCCGACTGCTTTGTTGCGGAAAGTAAATCGATCAATTGGTATTTGTATATAATCTGGTATGCGCGATAGCCGCTGATCCCGAATAAAGCGGCAAAGGACATGGCCGTCACAAACACCGCCTGCGGCTTTAGCGCAAACGTAACCTCCGTTCCAACCGCCATAAAGCGCATTAACAGGCGGCTGAAATAGCCGGACAACAGCGCGCCCGCAATAATCCCGCAAACGACAGCCAGAATGCCTATAAAGAACGTTTCCAGAAACATCAGCTTCGCAATCTGTTCCTTCCGCATGCCGAGCAGCGAATAGAGGGCTATTTCCTTTTTTTGCGTTTTAATAAAATAGCTTCCGGAATACAAGGTAAACACCGTTGCAAAAAGCAGCACGGCAATGGCCGAGGCCTTGAAAAGCGTATTCATCTTTCCCGTGCCAAAGCGATACGCCTCGAAAGCCGGGTTGAAATACAGTGTGCAAAACAGGTTGAAAATGAAGACTGAAAAAACGGTGCTGAAAAAGTACACCAGATAGCTGACAAACTTCTTTCGCGCGTTCTTCAGCGCGATTTCAGCGAAGGTCACGGCCGTCACCCCCAAGCTCCGATACCACTTCCATAATATCGTCATAGAATCGCCGCCTGTCGCCGCGCGCCACGATCTCCCGATACAGTCTGCCATCCTTGATAAAGAGAATACGTTTTGCGAAGCTTGCAGCAAACGCGTCATGGGTA
>CAYPLG010000043.1:0-19539 GCA_964411535.1 uncultured Oscillospiraceae bacterium | reverse complement strand
TATTACCAAGGCGCCGTTTACGTCGCTTGGGTATACCTTTGCGGGCAAAACCGGCACCGCCGAGATTACGAACAACAAGACGAAGGAGCTCGCGTGGTTCATCTGCTGGCGCGACACCTACTCCGAAGCGCCCGGCGTGCCCCCGGAGCTGGTCGGGCAAAAGGTCAGCGTCGAGGACGCGCGCATGTGCTGCGTACTGTTAGAAGTCAACCTGCCGATGGGCACGGAATGGAGCCAAATGAAGTTCGATATCGCACGCGCCATGCTTAAGTACGACGTGCTCAACAACGACCTGTACGGGCAGAATACATAAACCATGTAATATACAGGAATCATGCACGACTGCGCGGCGCCGCTTCCAAACAGGAAGCGGCGCTGCTCCTATTTCTCTTATCTTTATAAATCCCCTCCCTTTCAGCTATTGACATCTGCTTGTGCGCATGCTTATAATCAAATAAAACATGCATTGATTGGATTATTTTATTATGCGACAACGAATTGCAAATGAAGCGGTCATGGATGCGGCGATCAACGCCTTTGCCACCTATGGATACAAGAAGACCACGCTAGACGACGTCGCGGGCGCGCTCGGCATTTTGGGCAGCAGCATGTATGCATACGCCGAAAGCAAGCGCGACCTGTATGAGCAGGCTGTGCGGCATGTATTGCTGCGCTGGCAGAACCGCGTCAAGCGCGCGGTGGAAGCGCAGTCCGCCCCCCGGCAGCAGCTTCTGACGCTGTGCGAAACGGCGCTCCACTACCTTGCCGACGACGGGCAGTTCTGCGCCCTGCTGCGCGGCGACCCTTCCATATTCCCGATGTTTCCGGCCGTCGACCCGTACGAGGAAATCAACGAAGAATCCGTCGCGATGATCGAACGCATTCTTGTCGCAGGCGCGGAATCCGGCGCATTCCGGCCCGTCCGCCCCCGCCCGACGGCGGAGCTGATCTTTTCGCTGTACAAGGGGTTCATTATCCATGCATACGTGCAGGGCGAGTCCGAATATCTGGAGCGGTACATGGACGCGGCGATCGACCTTGTCACAAACGGGCTGTATCAAAAGGCATAACGGAACATGACGGCGCGGCTTCGCGCCGTTTTGCATACAGAACCAATTTGAAAGGAGCACGGCAACAAATGGCAAACGTACAGTACCTAAGCCCCGCGTGGCGCAACGAGGTTGAAACGCGGCTGACAGCCGAGTTGACGCCGGAGAAGATGCACAACCTGACAAGCTCTATGAACAACCGGTACCTGCACTGTCCGGACGGCGGCAGCAAATACTTCTTTGTGGGCTTTACCGACGGTGCGGTGGATTCCGTACAGGTAGGCGAGGGCGACGGCCCGCAGGCCGAGTTCACCATCACAGGCGACTACGAGGTATTCGCAAAAATCTCCCGTGCGGAGCTCGGCTCGCAAAAGGCCCTTATGGGCGGGCAGCTCAAGCTAAAGGGAAATATGGTCAAAGCCCTTAAGCTTGCTTCGCTCTGCGACCGCATCAACAAGGTCATCGCAACCATCCCGACCGATTTTTAAGGAGGGGAAAATCTATGCTGCTGGATAAAAACGATCCCTATTATATTGACTTTCCGGGACGCATCAAGGCCATCCAGGCAAAGATGGCGGAGGAGAATATCGACGTATATTTGGGCTCGCGCCTGCGCACGATGAGCTGGACGACCGACGCATTCTTCCCGTGGCGCAGCTTTATCGTCATCCCGGCGGACGGCCTGCCGACGGCGTTTACATTCGTCATCGACGCGGCGCGCGCGGCGGACGACAGCTGGCTTGACGAAGACCATGTCATGGGATTTGCGCCCATGGGCGGACAGGATCAGATCACGCTCGTGGCGGATTTGATCAATGACCTGCTGCCGCACGGCGGGCGCGTCGGCGTTGAAGCCGGTATGTCGAACTATACGCCGGAAGGATACCTGACCTACTACGAATACACACATTTTGCACAAGCTTTGCCCGGCTGCGAGCTTGTCAACGCGCACCACATTATCGACGATCTCGCCGTTATCAAGGACGCCGGAACGATCAACCGCTTCCGCAAGGCGTCGGAAATTGTCGACGCCGGCCACGTCGCCGTGTATGACGCAATCAAAAACGGCGGCTGGAAGGGCATGACGGAGAGTGAAATCGGCGGCATCGCGGCCCTGGCCATGCGCAAGGCGGGCAGCGTATGGGAATGGTCCTTCACCGGCGGCAACGAGATCGCCGCGGGCTACCGCACCGGCCTCGCGGGCGGCGCATGCACCCCCGCTACGCTCAAAGAAATCCAGGCGGGCGAGCCGCTGATGGTGGATATCCACGCGCTCTACCGGCTGGCATGCGGCGACCACAGCCATAACTATCTCATCGCCCCGGCAACCGACCGGCAGCTTTGGCACGCAAAGAACTTCGTGGACATCGTCAGCCTGACGCTTGCAACCTACAAGGCGGGCGTAACGCCGTCCGGCCTTGCGGACGAAATGATGCGTTTTGCCGAGGAACGCGGCTTCTCCGACTTCATGGTACCCGGTTTCGAGCACGGTATCGGCATGCTCGGCGACGAGTGGCGCATCGGCGACAACAATGGCCCGTTCCCGTACTGGACGGACCCGGACCATGTCTATCGTGAAAACGAGGTGCTCATCTGCGCAATGCAGTACGCCTGCCCGGAGGAGGATATCGGCTTCCGTTACGAAAACCCGATTCTCATCACAAAGGACGGCTGCGAATACATGAGCAAGTACCCGCTTTCCGTCGAGGTTGTGGAATAACCGGCATTACTTTGCATATTGCAGCAGCAGGACACGTTTTTCCGAAAGCGTGTCCTTTGCAATGGTGCAGGTGCTGCCGTTAATCCTGTGCACGCTGCGCGACGCGTCAACCGCATGCAGCAGCGGCGTCAGATCGCCTATCTGAATCGTGCAATCGGACGTCCGGTAATGCATCGGGATAAATATCGCCGGGTCAACCGCCGCCGCAACCTGCTTTGCCTCCATCGCGTCAATGGTATAGTTCCCGCCAACCGGACAGAGCAGCACGTCGACGCGGCCAATTGCCGCAAGCGTTTCGTCCGGCAGCATATGACCAAGATCGCCAAGATGCAGCACGCGTACGCCGTCCATTTCCACAAGAAACAGGATGTTGCCGCCGCGCTTTTTCCCCTGCGCATCGTCGTGCCAGCTTGGGTACCCCGTCACCTGCACGCCGTTTACCTCGTGCGCGCCCACCGTATCGATCACGACCGGCGCGCCTGCCGCCGCCTCTATATAGTTATGGTCGTGATGGCCATGGCTGACCGTTACGGCGTCGCACGGAACGTCGTGAATGGTATATCCGACGGAGGGGTCGCACGGATCGGTCAGTATCCGCGTACCAGCTTCATCCGATAAAAGAAAACAGGAGTGTCCGTACCAAGTAATCTGCATAATGTCTCCCTTCTGTTTCGCACCGGGTTCTATTGCCCAAGCGCCCTTGCATACAGCCGCGCGCAGGCGCTTGCCACGCCTCCGCAGGTCCGCCGCGCCTCCATGCGCACTTGCGGCGGCAACGGATGCAGCATGCGCAGTACAGCCCGCGCCGCCTCGTCGGCGGACGTATGCCCGTACGCCGCGCCCAGCATCAGCCAAAGCGCGCGCTGGATATCCGCATTATGCGGGCAGCCTTCCCCCGCCTGCCGCGCCAGCGTCAGCATGCGATTGAGCGCATAGCTTCCCCCGTCCTCCGTGGGCTCCGGCAGCGCCGCGCACGTTTCGAGTACGCAAGCGTCGTAAAACGCATCCGTAAACGCAAACAGCAGCCAGCCGTTTTTCGGCGTTACCGTCCGCACGGCGGGTACGCCAAGCATTGCGGGAAACGCGTCCGGCAAAACCGCAATTATCTCCGGCGCATAGATGCTGCACGCGGCATGCCGCGCCGGTATGCGCACGTCGGCTTCCGTATGGCCGCTTATGCCCGCAGCAATCCCCGACCGCACCTTTGCATAGATATCCATACGGAAAGTGTACCGTTTTGCGCATCCCGCTGTCAATTGCGTATTTGCCGCGCATATGCTATAATGCGGAGCAAACAAACGCGTCCTGGCGGAAAGGCGGGGAGTTCCATGCCGCAAAAGCAGCTGCATTGCAAAATCAGCATTCGTGTTTTCGGGGAGGAGAAATGCTTCGGCCCCGGCGTGGCGATGCTGCTGGAAAAGGTAGACGAGCAAAAATCCCTGCGCAAGGCTACCATATCCATGAACATGGCCTATTCCAAAGCATGGAAAATCCTGAACGTTGCGGAGGAAAACCTCGGCTTTAAGCTGCTTATCTCCGTCACGGGCGGCAAGGGCGGCGGCGGCGCGGAGCTGACGCAGGAAGCACGGCAGTTCCTTTCGGCCTATCGCCGGTTTGAACAGGCCGTCAACGAATACGCCGAGGAAGCCTTTTTGGAAATTATCGGTTGACAAGGAGAGCGCGCATGCAATTTACAAAGGTACACGGACTGGGTAACGACTTTGTGCTGGTGGACGGCAGAACGGGCGAACAGCCCGACTTCAACGCGATTGCACCGCGTATCTGCCACCGGCAGACGGGCGTCGGCGCGGACGGTATCCTGGTGGTGCTCAACAGCAGCACGGCGGACGTCCGTATGCGCATCATCAACAGCGACGGCAGCGAAGCCGAGATGTGCGGCAACGGCATCCGGGCCTTTTCAAAGTACGTATTCGAAAAGGGCATCGTTGCAAAACCCGTCTTTACCGTAGAAACGCTTGCGGGCGTGATGCGTCCTGCGCTGGTCACGGACGGGAACCAGGTTACCGGCGTACGGGTGGACATGGGCGAACCGTTCCTTGCCTGCGACGAAATCCCCGTCGTCGGCGAGGGCCGCTGCATCAACCGGGAGATGACGCTTCCCGGCGGCGAGACCGTGCGGTACACCACCGTGCTTATCGGCGTGCCGCACACGACCGTATACGTAGACGACCCCACCGACCGGCACTGGATGGAAATCGGCTCCGATATCGAGCACGCAAGCGTTTTCCCGCGCCGTTCAAACGTCAACTTTGCGCACGTCACCGACCGGGCGAACGTAACCGTCCGCACATGGGAGCGCGGCTGCGGCCCGACGCTGGCCTGCGGCACCGGCTGCTGCGGCGTTGCGGTAGCAAGCGTACTAAACGGGCTAACCGACCGCAGCGTGGACGTGCACATTGCGCTCGGCGCTTTGCATATCGATTGGGACGGCGATAACCACGTATACATGACCGGCCCGGCGGAGATCGTTTTTACCGGAGACATCCCCGTATAACCTTTTTTTGACGAAAAGCGGGCGGCAAGGCGCAGGTGCGCCTTTTCCACCCGTATCAACAGGAAAATCACTCGTATGTTTTACCGAATTGTGGTAAGATAATACCGTCTTTCTATAGCATTTGGAAAGGGCGGTATTTTTTGTATGCGCATCGGCCAATTCTCCGACTCCTTTTATCCAATTGTCGACGGGGTGGGACGCGTCGTTTACAGCTATGCCGATACCCTTGCCAAAAAGGGACACGAATGCTGCGTCGTCGCGCCCATGGCGGATACCGGATACCGCGGCGGCTGGCCGTTCGAGCTCGTTGATTTTTTCAGCGTGGAGGTCCCGACGCAGCGGCAGTACAGCTCCGGGCTTCCGCTGCTGGACCCGCATTACGACGCGAGAATTGCCAATATACCGTTTGATATTATCCATGCGCACAGCCCGTTTGTCGCGGGTGCGGAGGCGCTCCGCCTCGGCCGCGCGCGCAACGTGCCCGTGATCGGTATGTTCCACTCGCGTTACTACGACGATTTCTATAAGCTAACCCGCGCGGAGATGCTTGCCAACATCGGCTTACGGTTTATCGTAAACTTTTACGAGCGCTGCGACGAGGTCTGGACGGTCAGCCACTCCAGCGCGGAAACGCTGCGCGACTACGGCTACACCGGGGAGATTGTCGTGATGCCGAACGGCACGCCGGATATTGCGCCAAACGAGGAGAAGCGCGCGCTCGCCCGGCGCACTTTTCAGCTTCCCGAAAGCGGCGTGCTGCTGTATTGCGGCCAGCTCAACTGGAAAAAGAACATTCGCCGCATTCTGGAAGCCTGCGCGGTGTTGAAAAAGGAGGCGCGCGCCTTTACCCTCGTCCTCGCCGGGCAGGGGCCGGACGCCGCCGCCATCCGCGAGCAGGCCCACGCGCTGGGCTTATCCGAAAACGTTGTGTTCACCGGGCATGTGACGGATGAGCCGCTGCTGTATGGCCTGTACGAGGCGGCGAACGTTTTCGTGTTTCCTTCGCTGTACGACACCTCCGGCATGGTGGTGCGCGAGGCAGCCGCCATGGAAACGCCCAGCATTGTCGTGCGCGGCAGCGGCGCGGCGGAGGCCGTCGTCGACATGGAGAACGGCTTCCTTTGCAACGACCTGACCTCCAGCGTGGCGGAGGCGCTGCGCACCGCGCTCGACCAGCCGGAGCGGACCGCACGCATGGGCAAAAACGCGCGCAGCACCATATTCTTCCCCTGGGATAAAATTATCGACGACGCGCTCGTTCGCTATGAACATCTGATCGAAACGTATCAAGCCACGCAGAAGCGCCGTCCCCTGCGGGCCATGCTCGCCAACATTGCTGACGAAATAAAGGAGAACACACAAAATGGATGAACGGTTAAACGCCCTTGCAAAGCTTCTAGTCACCTATGCTTTGGAATTACAGCGCGGCGAGCTGTTCGACGTCAACGCCGCCCTGCCCGCAAAGCCCCTGATCAAGGCGATCATGCGTGCGGCAAAGGACGTTGGCGCAGTGCCTTTTGTCCGGCTGAGCGACGACGAGCTTACCCGGCTCGGCTTCAACTATATCGACCCCGACCGGCCGGAGGAGGCGCAGGCTGTGTTCGAAAAGCAGCTCGCCTGGGAAAATGCGTACTGGGACGCCATTTGTGCGCATGTCGATATCGGCGTCGACGAAAACGACGCGGAACTTTCCGCCGTGGATCCCCGCGCGCGCACGCTTTACCGAAACGCCCGGCGGCCCCTGCGCGACAAGATCATCAACGACCGGCGCTGGGTATATCTGCACTGGCCAACCTATGCCGACGCCCAAAAGGCAGGCATGTGCTACGACGACTTTTACGAATTCTTCCTCAACGCCGCGCTGGTGGATTACGAGGCTATGGCGCGCGGCATGGAGCCGCTGGTAAAGCTCATGGAGCAGACGGACGAGGTGCATATCGTCGGGCCGGACACCGACCTGCGCTTCTCCATCGCGGGCATCCCCGTGCGCCCCTGCCACGGACAAAGGAACATTCCGGACGGAGAGGTTTATACAGCGCCCGTGCGGGAGAGCGTCAACGGCTATATCCACTACAACACGGCGGCTATGCGTTACGGGCTCAAGTTCAACAACCCCCGGCTCGTGTTCAAAAACGGGCACATCGACGAAGCGACCTGCGACGGCGACGACGCGGCGTTCAACGAGATGCTTGACGCGGACGAAGGCGCGCGCTATGTGGGCGAGTTCGCCATCGGCGTCAACAACGCCGTAACCAAGGCGATCGGCAACACGCTCTACGACGAAAAGATCGGCGGCTCGTTCCACTTAACGCCCGGCTGCTGCTATGACGAAGCGGAGAACGGCAACCATTCGCAGCTGCATCTGGATATCGTGTGCATCCAGACCGCTCTGTACGGCGGCGGCGAAATCTGGTTCGACGGCAAGCTCATTCGCAAGGACGGCCTGTTCGTTCCCGCCGCGCTTTCCGGCCTGAACCCGTGAAGCCGCGCACAGCCAAGGAGATCGCCATTGACGCCGTTGCGATCATCGTCGGCTGCTTCCTTGTCGCGCTCGGCCTTGTGCTGTTTACCATTCCAAACGACATTGCGCCGGGCGGCGTAAGCGGCCTCGCCACGGCGCTTGCGCATATTTCCCCGATATCCGTCGGCGTATGGGCGCTTTTGCTCAATATCCCGATCCTGCTCATCGGCTGGTGGAAGCTTGGGATACGCCCGCTGATCGGCACCGTGGCGGCAACGCTTTTGCTCTCCGTCGCCATCGATGCGCTGACGCCGCTTATCCCGCCCTATGTGAACAATCCGCTGCTCTCCGCCGTGCTGGGCGGCGTGCTTTCCGGCACCGGTATGGCGATCATCTTCATCCGGGGTGCGTCCACCGGCGGCACGGATTTGATCAGCCTTCTGCTGCACCGCGCGTTTCCCAACATCTCGGTCGGCATGCTGCTGCTGATTGTGGACGCATGCGTCGTCATCCTCGCCGTGCTCGTGTTTCGGGATATTGAGGTCGCGCTATACTCCATCGTAACCATCTACGTCACCACGCGCACGGTGGATACGATCATGCAGGGTGTGGACCATGCAAAGATTATCTACGTTGTAACAGAGAATGGCGAATCCGTCCGCAGCATTCTCGCGGACGAGCTTGCGCTCGGCGTAACGGCGCTCTCCGCAAGGGGCGGCTATACGCACAGGGACAAGCAGGTGTTCTTGGTCGTCGTGCGCCGCAACCTGTTTGCGCAGGCGCTTGCCGCTGTAAAGCGCGCCGACCCCAGCGCATTCATATTCGTAAGCAACGCCGGCGAGGTGCACGGCGAAGGATTCAAGCAATAGGGAGGGTACAGCATGGCGGCGGTCTGGGAGCATTTCGTTGATTTTCTTTCCGAAAACGCGGTAACCTTTGCGCTCAATCTTGTATTGGGATGCGTGATACTGTTTGTGGGATTCCGTCTGGTCCGCCTGCTGACAAAGCTCTTCCAGCGCTCCAAGGCGGGGGAACGCATGGACCCTACGGCAAGATCGTTTATCGAAAGCCTCGGCGGCTTTTTGCTGCGCGCGCTATTGATCATCATATTTGCCGGCATCGTCGGCATACCGACCGCCTCCATCATCGCGCTGCTCGGCAGCGTCGGCGTGGCAATCGGGCTTGCGATGCAGGGCAGCCTTAGCAACCTTGCGGGCGGCGTTATGATCCTGCTGTTCAAACCGTTTGCCAAAGGGGATTACATTACCGTGTCCGATGCGGAACGCGGTACGGTCACGGACATCTCCATATTCTATACGACCGTTGTCACCCTCGATAACCGCCGCATTGTCATCCCGAACGGCACGGTATCCAATTCCACGGTCACGAACCATTCGGCCATGGGCACACGCCGCATCGAGCTTTGCTTTTCCGCCGCCTATGAAGCAAGCAGCGACGCCGTGCGCAAAACCATACTTGACGCCGTTGCCGAACGCGAGCGTCTCCTCCCCGACCCCGCGCCTGAGGTCATCCTCAAGTCCATGCAGGATTCCGCCGTGGAGTACGAGCTGCACTGCTGGTGCAAAACGGAGGATTACCTTTCGGAATGCAATGCCCTGCGCGAACTGGTGAAAAAGCGCTTCGATGAAAACGGCGTCAGCATCCCGTTCCCGCAAGTAGACGTGCACATGAAGTAGGAGGCGCCGCCATGTCATCTGCATCCGTTTTTTTGAGGAAGCGCATCCTTACAGCCGCTTTTGTAATTTTTTCCCTTCTCGCCGTTTCCGCATGCGCAAAGCCGCCTGCTGTGGACGCTGCGGCGGTACCGACCGCTCCGCCCGCCGCGCCGGTCGTTATCCGGGCAAGCACCCCCGCCCCAACGCCGGTTGCAACGCCAACCGTTCCGCCGACGCCCTCGCCCGCGCCCAGCACGACGTTTTCGCTCCGCTTTGTCGGCGACCTGATGTGCTGCAACTATCAGATTGCAGGCGCGATGCAGGCGGACGGCGGCTATGATTTCCGTCCTTCGCTTGCCGCAATCAAGCCCGCGTTGCAGGGAGCGGACGTGCTCTTCGGCAATCTGGAAACGAACGTATACGCGGGCAAACGCATCAACGGGGAAAAGAAGTTCTTCAACGCGCCGCCTGCATTTTTGGACGCCGTACAGGACTGCGGCTTTGACGTTCTGTTCACCTCCAACAATCATTCGCTTGACGTCGGCGTCGCCGGGCAGCTTTCCACGATTGAGGAGGTTCGCGCCCGCGGCATCACGGCAGTCGGTGCAAACCTTACGCCGGAGGAAGCCGGGCAGATCTATATCCGCAATGTGCAGGGCGTAAACCTCGCCGTGCTTTCCTACACGGGCTTTACCAACAAAAACGACCCGGAAGATTTCCTGCTGGACGGCGAGGACGCGTCCTGGGCGCTGAACCTGTACTCGCCGGAGCGCATGGCGTCGGATGTAAAGCTTGCACGGGAAAACGGCGCGGACGTAATCTGCATGTATCTGCACGAGGGCTGGGAAAAGACTACGGAGCCCAACAAGCGCCAGCGCGCCGCGGCGGAGGCGGCCATCGACGCGGGCGTAGACGTGCTCATCATGAGCCATACGCATTCCCTGCTGCCCATGGAAAAGCGGCAGGTTGCGGCAGACGGCGGGGAACGGACCGTGTTCATTGCCTACGGCCTTGGCAACTTCCTTTCGAGCGCGCTGCCGGAAGAGGCGCTGAACAACATCATTCTGAATCTGGAGCTGACGTACGATCACGCTGAAGCGCGCGTCACCGGCGTCAACGCAACGTATCTTTTGACCTATACGTACAACTACTACGACGAAAACCGCGTGCGGCAGTTTGTTGTCGTCGGCATGGAGGACGCGCTGACAAAGCCCGGCTGCGTGCCGCCGCTCGTTACAACAAACCCCGAACGCGTGCAGCGGGCATACGATAAGATGCTTATGCGCATCGGCACGGAGGCAGCGACCCCCGTCGGCGCGTTTTAACAAACATGACAGGTTTGCGCCCCCCGTATTGCCCTCATGCCCCCGCAAATGCTATAATTCCAGTATGAATTGGATACAGATTACGGTGTTTACCACCGACGCGGGCATTACGCCCGTCTGCGACGCGCTTTCCGGCGCGGGTATCGACTGCGTTTCCATCGAGGAAAGCGCCGATGCGGCGATGCGCTTCTTAAACGAGCGCACGATCTTCTGGGATTTCGTCGACCTCGACAGCATCGGCACAAGCACCCCCTGCGTAAAAGCATATCTGCCGGCAGTACCGGAAAGCGACGCAAAGCTATCCGATATTAAGCGCGCTGTACAGCGGCTGCGCAGCCTTGCTCTCGACGTGGATCTGGGTACGCTCGATATCGCCGCAGAGCGTGTGGACGACAGCGATTGGAAGGACAACTGGAAGGCGTACTATAAGCCGCTGCCCATCGGAAAGCGGCTGCTTGTCATACCGAGCTGGGAATCCGTACCGGACACTGACGGCCGCCTTCCGCTTGTGCTCGATCCGGGCGTTGCATTCGGTACGGGAACGCACCATACGACGCATATGTGCCTTACGCTGCTCGAAGGCGCTGCGCCGGAGGGCGGGCGCGTACTCGACCTTGGCTGCGGCAGCGGAATACTATCGATTGCGTCGCTGCTGCTTGGCGCATCCAGCGCGGAGGCTGTGGACATCGACCCCATTACGGAGCGCATCGCTATGGAGAACGCGGCGCGTAACGGCATCCCTGCCGGGCGCTATGCGGTACATATCGGGGACGCTACCTCCGATCTAGCGCTACGCGAAGCCATTTGCGGGCAGTATGACCTTGTGCTGGCCAACATTGTGGCGGACGTCATCATTCGCCTTGCGCCGTTTGCCAGGCAGTGCTTAAAGCCCCAGGCGCCGTTTATTACGTCCGGCATCATTGACGAGCGCCGCGACGACGTAACCGCCTGCCTCCTTGCTAACGGGTTCACCATCGAGCGCATGTTGACAAGCGGCGGCTGGGTCGCCATTTTGGCAAGGGGGTAAGCGCGGCGTGCATCGGTTCTTTGTGGATTCCATCGGCGAAAATACCGCTTGCATAACCGGCGAGGACGTGCGGCATATCGTGCGCGTGCTGCGCCTAAAGCGCGGCGACGCCATCACCTTATGCGACGGAAACGGTACGGACTATGACGCCGTCATCACCGATTTTTCGGATGATGCGGTCGATTGCGCCATCGGCGCGGGGTTCCCCTCCCGTTCGGAACCGCCCTGTAGGATTACCCTGTATCAATGCCTGCCGAAAACCGGCAAGATGGAAACCATCGTGCAAAAATGCACCGAGCTTGGCGTGGATACCGTCGTTCCGGTCGTCAGCCACCGGTGCGTCGTACAGCCGACAGGCAACTTTGAAATCAAGCGCATCCGCTACCAGCGCGTCGCGCTGGAGGCCGCGAAGCAAAGCCGCAGGGGACGCATCCCGCAGATCGGGCAGCCCGTTAAAATCGACGCGCTTGTTCCCACGCAGTTTGATCTGTTTTTGCTTGCCTATGAGGAGGAGCATACCGAAACGCTGAAGGCTGCGCTGCAAAGGCGCCGTGCTGCAAGCTCCGTCGCCATCCTTATCGGCCCGGAGGGCGGTTTTACGGAGGAGGAAGCGCAGTCGCTTGCCGCGCGCGGCGCAGTAGCCGTATCCCTCGGCGCGCGCATCCTGCGTACGGAAACCGCCGGCATGGCCATGATTGCGCAGATTCTATACGAGGTGGAAACATGAACGTCGCGTTTGCCACGCTTGGCTGCAAGGTAAACCATTATGAAACGGAAGCCATGCGCGACCTCTTCCTTGCCGCCCATTGGACGGTCGTGCCGTTTTCCGCCGTTTCCGACGTATACGTCATCAACACCTGCACGGTTACCGCGATGAGCGACAGCAAATCGCGCCAGCTCATCTCCCGCGCGCACCGGCAGAACCCGGACGCGCTTATCGCCGCCGTCGGCTGCTATGCGCAGGCGGATGCGGAGGCGGTCGGGCAGCTTGCGGGCGTTTCCCTCGTTATCGGTACGGACGGGCGGCGCGAAATCGTTCCCCGCGTAACCGCCGCGCTCCAGGAACGCGCCATGCAGCAAAGCGGCGAACCAATCTGCCTGGTAACCGATATCCACGGCGTACGCGCCTTCGAGCCGCTGGACGCCGTCCGCGACGGCCGCACGCGCGCAACGTTGAAAATTCAGGACGGCTGCGCAAACTACTGCGCCTACTGCATCATTCCGTACGCACGCGGACCCATCCGCTCCCGGCCGCTTGCGGACGTCGAAACGCAGCTAATCCGTTTCGCCGACGAGGGATACCGCGAAATTGTGCTTACCGGCATCCATCTGGCCAGCTACGGACGGGACCTTGGCGGCTGCGACCTGCTCGACGTGCTTTCCCTTGCGGAGCGCATCGACGGCGTGGAGCGCATCCGGCTCGGTTCGCTGGAACCGAAGTTCGCCGATGCACGCTTTGCCCGCGCCGCAGCGGACAGCAGCAAGCTTTGCAGGCAGTTTCATCTATCGCTGCAAAGCGGCGCGGACAGCGTGCTTTCCCGCATGCGCCGGCGCTATACGAGCGCGGAATATGCGCACGCGGTATCGGGGCTGCGCGCCGCGATGCCGGACTGCGCAATTACCACGGACGTCATCACCGGCTTCCCCGGCGAAACGGAGGCGGAGCACCGCGCGTCGATGGACTTTGCCAACGAAATGCAGTTTGCGCGCACGCATGTTTTTCCCTACTCCGTACGCCCCGGCACCGCAGCGGCAGGCATGGACGGACAACTGCCGCGGAAGGTCAAGGAGGCGCGCGCAAAAGAGTTTATCGCGCTTGGCAAGCGCATGACGGACGCGTATCTGCATTCCCGCATCGGCGCCGTTGCCGACGTGCTCATTGAGGAGGACGGCTGCGGCTATACGGGCGATTATATGCGCGTACGCGTCGAAGGCGAGCCCGCCCCCGGCAGCATTGTGCGCGTGCGTATTACGGATATCCATGATGAAACTGCAACCGGAAAGGAGATAGCAAACCCATGAGCGATTGTTTATTCTGCAAGTTTGCGGCAAACGAAATCCCGACAACCAAGGTTTTTGAGGATGAAACCGTCCTGGCATTCCGCGACATTGCGCCGCAGGCGCCCACACATGTGCTGATCATCCCGAAGCAGCATATCGCGTCCGCGCAGGCGCTGACGGCGGAGAATGCGGCGCTTTGGCTGCACATGGCCGAAGTTGCGCAGATTGTCGCGCGCAGCGAAGGCATTGCAGACAGCGGCTACCGCCTTGTGACGAACGTCGGCAGCGACGCCGGGCAGAGCGTACCGCACCTGCACCTGCATCTGCTTGGCGGACGCACGCTGGAGTGGCCTCCGGGCTGACCGACAGCAACGTGTACAGCAAAACGGACGGCAGCCTGCCGTCCGTTTTATGCGTGTACGCCGGAAAATGCGGCGGTTATCCGCACCTTTCCATCACGATTGCATCTGGAGCAATTTCTCTTTGAGTTCCAGTTTCTTTTGATACAAAATCTGCTGGTCGAAGCTGCCGTGCACAAAAGCCGCGCCGTTACGGCCCATGCGCACGCGCTCGTCCGGCGAGGCGTATAGTTTTTCCACCGCGTCGCGCAGCGCATCCGCGCTATGCGCCGTAATGAGCAACCCGGTCTCCGCGTGCCGCATCGCGCAGCGAATGCCGGAAATGTCGGAAGCGACCACCGGAATCTCCATCGCCTCGGACTCAATGATCACGTTGCCGAAGCCTTCGCGATAGCTCGGCAGGACGCTGATATCCAGCATAGACATATACTTTTCCACCTCGGTGGTAAAGCCCGTATAAAACACGCGCGGCTCGCTTTTTGACCACTCAAACAGGCCCTCGTCAATCGGTTCGGCAATAACCTCCGGCCCAATGACGACAAGCACGGCGTCGTCATGCGCGGCAAGCAGCTGCCTTGCGGCGACAAACAGCTCGTTCACGCCCTTATCGCGCGTAATCCGGCCAACGTAGCCAAACGCAAACGCATTTTCCGGAATGCCCAGCTCCGCGCGCTTTTCCTTTCGCCATTCGGCTTTTCTCTCCACGTTAAACTTTTCGAACGAAACGCCGTTCGGGCTTCCGTTCCACATAACGTCGCTCTTTTCCGCCGGATAGATCCCCATACTCCGGCAGATATCGAGGCTGTCCCGGCTGTCCGTGGAAATAAACGTAGAACAGCGCGCAATGGTCTTTTCAATGCCGATCATCACGCGGCGCATCACGCCGCTAAACCCCTGGAACCGAAGCCCCCATTCGCTGTAAAGCCGTACGGGCACGCGGGCAAGCCGCGCCGCAATGCTTGCGCAAAACGATGCGTTAATCGTAATATAGTGCACAAGATCGAATTGTTCCTTTCGAAACAGCCTGTAAAGCTGCCGGATGGAGCGCCCCATGGAAAGGCCGAACCCGCGCGTAATCTCCACCGGAGCATAATGCAGGTACGGCGGCAGCGAGGCGGCAAATGCGTCGTCCGGGCTGCAAACAATTGTGATATCGAAATCCCCGTGCGCATGCTGATACTTGGCCTGCTCGATCACGAGCATCTTCCAGGTATCGGATATGGTTGTAATCATGCAAATCTTTTTCATGCGTTCCCTCCCCATGCGCGCATCCGCTTAGGAAGCAGCCATATCGGGCGCGTTTTGCTGCTCCTGCGGCGGCTGGAAGGTCGGCACGATCACATGTATCACGTCGATCACGCGCGCATCGTTATGCTCGGCCGCCACGGCAAGCGTTTGCAGCTGCATTTCAAACTGGTCGTCATCCTGCGTAATCGCGGGCGCGACCATAATGCGGTCATGCGCCGTTCGCTGCATCCGGTCCCGCTCAACGTCCATCAGCAGCTCCTCATACAGCTTTTCGCCGGGCCGCAGGCCCGTATACACAATCGCCATCGACGTTCCCGGTTCGTAGCCATAGAAACGGATCAGCTTCTTTGCCAGGTCGTCGATGCGGACAGGTTCGCCCATGTCGAGCACGAATATGCTGCCGGAAATGGCGCTTGAACCCGCCTGCAACACCAGCTGCGCCGCCTCCGGTATCGTCATAAAGTACCGGATGATATCCGGATGCGTCACCGTCACGGGGCCGCCGGACTTGATCTGCTTTTCAAACAGCGGTATGACCGAGCCGTGCGAGCCAAGCACGTTTCCAAAACGCACCGCCATGCACTTCATCTCGGTATGCTTTGCATAATACTGTATCAGCATCTCGGTAATGCGTTTCGTCGCGCCCATCACATTCGTGGGGTTGACGGCCTTGTCGGTGGAAAGCAGCACGAACCGGTCCGCGCCGCAAGCGCTCGCAGCCTCCAGCACGTTCATCGTGCCGAACACGTTGTTTTTCACCGCCTCCGCCGGGCTGTCCTCCATCAGCGGAACATGCTTATGCGCCGCGGCATGGAACACGACGGCGGGCTTGTATTCGCCAAACACCTCCGCAAGGCGCTGCTTGTCCCGCACGGAGCCGATCAGAACGATCAGCGGGCAGTCCGCGCCGTACTTAAGCTTGAGTTCACACTCCAGCTCGTATGCGCAGTTTTCATAGATGTCGAACACGATCAAAAGCTTCGGGCTGAATCGCATAATCTGCCGGCAGAGCTCGGAGCCGATGGAACCGCCGCCGCCCGTTACCATTACGACACGCCCGGAAAGATAGTCCCGAATGCCGTCCAGATTGAGCTGCACTTCGTCACGGGAAAGAAAGTCCGATATGTTCAGCTCCCGCACAAACATGTTGTCCGGCTTGATGACGTCGTCGGCGCTCTTAATCTGGCTCGATATGCGCACGCGGCAAGCCGTTTGCTGGCAAATCTCCACAACGCGGTTGAGCGCCTCGCCCTTCAGCGACGGGATCGCAATGATGATGTCGTCCACATCATATTTTGCCACAAGCTGCGGGATGTCCTTCACCCGGCCGCGCACCGCCACGTTCTGTATGCGAAGCCGCTGCTTCTGCGTGTCGTCGTCAACGAGGACGACCGGCGTGCCAAGACCCGGATCCAGCTTGCACATGCTCATCACATACGAGCCCGCAATGCCCGCCCCGACAATCATAACCCTGGGGCTCTTGACGGTGACGACCGCGCGGTCATTCCGGCGCTTTGTCGTCAGCATCCGCCAGGCCATTCGCGAACCGCCGATAAAAATCACGGTCAGCAACGCCGTTAAGCACAGCACCGGGCGCGACACGCTCCAGCGGAAGATATAGTTGAGCAGGATTGTGACAGCGCTGGCCGCAAGGCAGGTCACCGTCAGCCGGATCACCTCGTTTACGCCGGCGTAGCGCCAAAGCACGTCGTACGTACCCCCCAGCACCAGCGCGGCTGCATAAACCGCGAGAATCGGCAGCAGCCTCGAAAACGTGTTGGTAAACTCAATATTCCACGCCATCTCATAGCGCAGGCACAGCGCAAGATACAGCGCCGCCAGCGTAAACGCAACGTCCGCCAGCAGCATCCCTGCCATTCTTGCATATTTATTGTTTCGCAATCCTGCCATTTTGCACCTACAGCCGCCAGAAGCGGTATCCTGCGTCGCGCAGGGCGCGCTTGTCCCACGCGCTTTTAACGTCAACAATCACGCAATCGCCGGGATCCGCGCCGCCGAACATGCGGTGGAGGTCGTCGAGGCCCATCGATACAAATTCCGTATGCGAAACCGTCAGCAGCACGCAATCCGCGTCCGTAACCGTCCGGTAATCGGTGAGCGTAATATGGAATTCCTTCTGCACATCCTCCTGCCGCGCATACGGGTCGCAAACGATCACCTCTATGCCCATCTCCGAAAGCTTGGCGATGATGTCGACCACCTTGGTATTGCGCGTATCCGGGCAGTTCTCCTTAAACGTGATACCCAGCACCACGGCCTTCATGCCGCGCACCGGCTTGCCCGTCAAAATCAGCTGCCGTATCGTCTGGTCGGCGACATAGTTGCCCATGCTCTCGTTCGCGCTGCGGCTGGACGTGATCACATGAGAATTGATGCCGTATGCGTTCATGCGGTCGATGAAATAGTACGGGTCAACCGCGATGCAATGCCCGCCGACAAGTCCCGGCCGGAATTTCAGCGCGTTCCATTTGGTATCCATGGCGTCGAGCACGTCGCGCGTATCGATATCCATGGCGTTTAGCACCATGGCAACCTCGTTGACGAACGCCACATTGGTGTCGCGCTGGCTGTTTTCCACGAGCTTCGCCGCTTCCGCAACCTTCATGCAGGGCGCGCGGTACACGCCCGCCTCCACCACCTGCTCATAGACGCGCGCAATCGTTTCCAGCGCTTCCTCGTCGCAGCCGGAAACAATCTTGGTTATCCGCGTAACGGTATGTACCTTGTCGCCCGGATTGATGCGCTCCGGCGAATACCCGACCTTAAAGTCGGCGCCGCACCGCATGCCCGACATGCTTTCCAGTATGGGGATGCAGATATCCTCCGTCACGCCGGGATACACCGTGGATTCATACGTAACCAGCGCGTCGCGGCTGAGATGCCGGCCGATAACCTCCGTTGCGGATTCCACAAAGCGGAGATCCGGCAGCTTGTTATCATACGTCGGCGTAGGCACGGCCACAACAAAAAAGCGTGCGTCCGCCAGATCGTTCTCATCGCAGGTAAACCGCATCGTCGTGGTACGGATCGCCTCGTCCCCCACCTCGTGCGTAGGATCGACGCCCGCGCGGTACAGCGCAATCTTCTCCGGATTGACGTCGAAGCCGATGACGTCGAACTTTTTCGCAAACGCCACCGCAAGCGGCATGCCCACATAGCCAAGGCCGACGACGGCCAGTTTCGCCTTTTTATGGATCAGTGCATCGCAAAGCTGCATGCTTTCCTCCTTATTTTCAGCCGACAAACGAACGCAGCATCGGCTCATCCAGCGTACGCATCCAGTCCACAACATGGGATATACCCTCGTCAAGCCCGATGCGCGGCGTATAACCGAGCATTTCGTGCGCTTTGTCAACGCAGACCGTGCGGCGCACAACGTCAGGCTCCTGGCTGTTGCTTACGACAATTTCCGAGCGTGAACCCGTCATTGCAACGATCTTCTCCGCCAGGGCCTTGATGGATATGATGTTGTTGGGGTTACCAATATTGAAGAACTCGCCCCGGTAGTCCGAAAGAAGCGCGCGGGACAGCCCGTCGATAAAGTCGCCGATATAGCACCATGCGCGCAGCTGTTCCCCGCTGCCGTCAATTACGATGCGATCATGCAGCAGCGCCTGCGCGACGAACTTGCTCATAGCGTTGCTGCCAAGGCGGTTTTCGCCGAACACGTTGAACGGGCGGATGATCGTCGTCGGCACATTGCGCTCCCGGCAGTATGCATTGACAAGATGCTCGCAAAGCACCTTGCTCGCCGCATAGCACCAGCGCGGCTCGTTGGCCGGGCCGATGCGCATGTCCATCGCTTCCGCGGCCGTTTCGACGTCGCGGCCGTAAACCTCGCTCGTGCTGAAGGTAATAAACTTTTTCAGATGCTTCTGCCGCTCGGCCAGGTGCAGCGCAGCAAGACAGGACGCATAGTTTGTCGTAATCGTCAGAATCGACCGCTCCACAACCTTGTGGATGCCCAATATGGCCACGGCGTGCACGATATAGTCGAAGTCATCCCCCAGTGCAAGCACGGCCTGCTCGTCGGTGGCGTCCATGCGTATCAGCCGCACGTTTGCATGCGTCAGCAGACATGTAAACTGTAGGCTGGACTTTTGAAAGTCGCACGCGTCCGCAATCACAACCTCATGG